>JBHJHK010000465.1:0-18037 GCA_050330975.1 Candidatus Competibacterales bacterium
GGGCCCATTTCTGTCCAAACGCCCGCCCCCCATATTGCCGCCAAAAATCCCCTTATCATCTTCATCCACCCCGGTCATGCCCACGGCCGGGGTGCCGGAGACCGGGGTGGGGATGCTGATATCGGTCAATCGGGGGGACACGTTGCTACCGGCGGTGTGGATGCTGACGATAAATTGCCCCAGGTCTTGGATTTCCCCGGGGACGGCTTGTCCCCCGGCGATGAGGGCGCCCTCTTGCAGCAGGATCATATAGGTGCCGTTGTCTTCCTCATCACCATCGTCAGTACCCGGACCGTTGCCCCAGCCATCGGCGCCGGGGGTGGACTGTAGCTGGTAGGTGGCCTCGATTTGGCTGCCGGAGATCGCCTGGCTGCTAACGAATACCACGGGTAAGTCGGCGTCGACCCCAGGGCCGTCGATAAATAGATCGTCATTCCCCAGGGAGTCTTCGTCGAGGCCAGGGGCATTGTAGGTGACGACGATATCAATAACCGGTTCACTCTCGGTGATGATGGCGGGAATGGGTTGTAGTACAGCGCTGATGGGGGCGGCTACGGGGTCGCTGACGATGGCCACTTCGAAGGTGGCCAGGGGGTCGGTGGCTGCGGCGATACCGTTGGTCAAATCGAGGGTGTAAGTGCCGTTGTCGCCGGTGTCCCAGGCGCCCTCAGGTCCTTCGAAAAGATAGAGCACGTCGAAGCCCGTGCTGGTCTGTTCGCTGGGGTTGAGACTGCGGGGGGTGCCTTCCTCATCGAGAATTTCATAGAAAAAATCGCTCAATGTCAGTTCTTCACCGTTTTCAGTGCTGATGGTCAAAGCCCCCACCAAGGGCGTGAGGTTGAAGGCCTCTTCGCCGGTGTAGCGCACGGATACCTCGAGACGGTAGTTGCCGCCAAAGGTGAGCAAGGTGGCGGGTTCAATGTAGTTCAAGGTGGCGACGATATCGCCTTCAACCACAGGGGTAAAATCGAGCAGGCTGCCACAGGTGCTGTTGGGATAAGACGCGGTTGCCGTCACTTCCCCTACCACGCCGGTGACCAACCCAGCGCTGTCGGTGCCGTAGTTATCTATGGCCGTTTGAATATCGGTTTGACTGGGCGTAGAGTCGGTCTCCAAGCTCAAATAGCTCATCAGGGCTGGTAAATCCCTGGCGATCTGAATGGCCAACTCGGGGACTACGGCAAAGGCGACGAGGAGTTCATCGTTGCTGAGTCCTTGATTTAACCAAAAATCGATATCTTCTTGGGCCACTGCCTCTGGATCGCGACCCAGGGCATTCTCAAACAGCAACCGTACGTAATCTTCATCATTGGAGATATCGCCGTAAAGCGCAGCAAATTCCGCTGATCCATTGAATTCCGCGGCGAGTTCAGTGAGAAGCACTAGGGGAAACTCGGTGTTCTTGAGCTGTGTCACCCAGAACTGGAGGCCGCCGTAGTCCGGATAACGACCCAATGCCGCTTGATAGAGGCCCGCCACGGCAATGAGTTGGTTGCGATAATCTTCGTAATCGTCGGAAGGAAGAGGCGCAACGACATCGATATCGGCGAGGTTGGGATCGTCGTAGAGGTCGCTGGCAAAAAACGCCTGGAGGGCAGCTTCGGTTTGAGCCACCAATGCTACTCCATCGGTCTCCGTGGAGCGCAACTCTGGAAAATCGTTAAAAACCCGCCCTTGGGCTTCGGCTTCGTCGTCGAGGGTAAAAAACTGCTGATAGAGACAGCCCATATAATTGAGGGCATCGGGGCTGGCTTGCTGAGCCACGACCCCTGAGGTGCCCACGGCCAACAAGACTATACCGTTTGTCATCGCCGTCAGTAGCGCGGTGGCGGTTCGCGTTGTGCCGATCGTTCTGAGCAATAGTCTATTCATCATCTTCTGTGAAAAGGCGCAGGTGGATAGAAAACTCTTGAGACAACAAATGGATACATCGAGGAAGGCTCTGGTTTCCAACAAACGGTTCCGGGCGGCATTTTGGAACGGAGTGACAGCTCAAAGCTGAGTATAAGGGTTCATCCTGAACACAGGGTGAAAGATGACGTGATTATCCGTACAGGACCAGTTTGCAGAGAAAAAAAAGCGGAAGCCATTGGCTTCCGCGGGAGGGGATGTTTGAGGGAGCGCTGGGGAGCGCTCCCTGAACTTTTACTGAAAGAAATTCGGCAACAGCGAGGGGAAGAAAGCGTCGGTGATAATGCGCCGATCGTAGGTGTGATTCAGGCTGGTGATGTTGACGAAGCCATTTTCATCGGGGAGGGCCAAAACGGCGAAGCCGATGGTGGGCAGGCCGAAGAACTGGGCTCCGGTGAAGGGCACCCCGTCGATGGTGGTGGAAGTGGCCAACACTCCGCTGTCCAAGGGACGGCCACTGGCAAAGGCCATCTTGGCGAAGCCGGAGTAGATGGGGGCTAGTTCGGCGTCGAAATTGCTTTCTTGGTCGATGACCCGCCGCACACCGGCGCCCAGGCTGGGCTCGAAGAAGATGTTGGAGGTGCCTTTGAAGCTGACGATATTGGCTTCGTAGCGGATAAAGGGCAAGCAGGGCACCACGCCGGGGGGAGGCAGCGGCGAAAAGCCACCGGGAAACTCGCCAAAGCAGGTGAACTCTTCCTCGTCGAGGAAGGCCATGAGGACCGGTACGGCGGACTCACCGTCGCCGGAGGCATTCTCGTCGAAGTTAAAAATGTTGTTGAAGGGCGGAAAGGCGTTGGGGTTGGGAGACGGCGGCAAGCCGGGCAACTTGTCGAAGGGGCGATCGACGTAGAACGACTTGGTGGGGAAGGTCACGATCCAGTCGGTCTGGGCCAAGGCGCCCGAGACGGGGTCGCTGCCCGCCGTCCAGCGGTTGTTGACGGTGTCGCGCATCATCACGGCGGAGACGGCGTCCACGGACTGAAGGAAATCCACCTCGACGAAGTCGCCGGCGCTGTTGGTGGGGTTGGTGACCACGTTGCTGCCGCTGGAGTCCAGCAAGCGAGCGATGGAGGGAGCACCCGAATTCAGGTCGGGCTCGGTGGTGCCGGTGCCGGCGAAGATGTTGGAGCCCACATCGGCGCTGGGATCGGCGTCGGCGCGAAACGAGATGACATCCTCGCCGATGATCACGTCGTCGTTGTAGAAGTTGGCCAACACGGTGGGCTCATAGGCAAAGGCCTGACCCAAGCCGGGGTTGACGAGTACAGCAGAGCCCTGGAGGGCGTTGATGGGCTCCAGGAGCTGGCTGCTGCGGAGATCGGCCAGCTGCTCGGGGGTGAAGCTGGGGCTGCCGCTCAAAGACGACCGCAGGGCGGCGCAGTTGGCAGGGGCGGTGCCCGGGGTACCCTGGCGCACGGAGACGACGTTCTCGCCGGTGTGGGTCACCCAGTTGACGATATTGGCGGCGGAAACGCCGTCGGCGGCCGGAACGCTGTTGCGGGGGTCGCCGACGATGATGGAGGCCATCTGGATGACTTCGACGTAACCGGTGAAGGTACGGGAAATGTCGGTGGGGGCACTGTCGTCAAAATCACCGATGTACAAGGTGTTCCGCAGGAAGGGATCCGAAGCGGCATTCAGCGGCGTGCCGGGGGCCGGAAGGGCCGAGGGGATCTCGGGGAAGGTGCAAGAACTGTCTTGGGTGGTGACGAAGGCCACATTGTTGTTGGGATCGTAGCTCAAACGAGCCGTCCAGACGTCGAAGGGGGACAAGAAGACCAGGAAGTCCAACACTTCGCGGGTGTTGAAGGCTTCGCGGAAGCGAATCTTGTACACCACCACTCGATCGGAGACGTTGGCTGTGTAGAGCTGGGTTTCCCAAGTGAGACCCGGAGTGAGCAAGCCATCTTCACCCACGGGGCCCCTGACGGTGTAAAAGGGAAACAGCAACACTTCACCGACGCCATCTTCCGCCAGGTTGACGGCCTGGGCGGTGGGGGCGGTGAGAGCCGCTGTACCCAAAATGGCGGAGAGGGCCAGGGCCCCCCCCGCTTTGCGAAAATTACTCAGCATGACCGCTAGTCCTCACGTTGCTAAACAAAAGCTACCCTTCGAAAGGTCAATCAATCGTCAACCTGACCGTTTTGACTTTGTTGAAACACAAAACTCAACCTGAGTTCAAGCCCAGAGACAGCGCTGGTGTTGTGGCGTGCTCTTCATCGAAGCCCTTGACAATATCTATTTTTGTAAAGGCCTCCGAGGATCTGGTGCCTGGGGTATGACAGCGAATGGAGAGCTTGGAGGGAAAAATCGCCATTTCTCCCCGGAACGAAGTGTCCATAGCCCTCACTGCTCAGAGGTCACCTTTGAAGATTCGCTGGCGTCACCACCGAAAGCGCTACTCGCCAATCCCGAGCGGCCCCGAGTCGGGTTGACGTGCCACCACTGATCGTCTCGATAGATCCAACGCTCGCGGAGGGGAGAGGTCGACTCGACGAGTTTGCCAAGGGAAGGCCATACAAATTCGTAGACCAGCTCCAAGTGCACCGTGGCGCCCTCGGATCCATCATCTGTCGCCATGTCGGCGTCGAGCCAGCGAATATCTCGCCACCGCAGGCGATTGCCAAACCCCGCTTTGAATTGTGCCGGCGTAAATTGTCGGCGAAAGTCTGGAGTCTCAAAGGTATAAGCCTTGGCGAAATCCTGGGCTATGAGGGCTTGCCAGCGTTCGAGCACGCGCTGCTTTAGCACCTCACGGCGAAGACCCTGAACGGAGACGACTTCAGCGCCAACGGGGGGCGAATCGTCACCGACGGGGCGCGCCCATTCGCCAGTAGGTGATCTGTCGACAGGTGAAGAAGGCTGCGTCCAACCGACACCAACGCCAGCGGTGAGCAGTGCAACGAGAACACCCTGTTGTGCAGGTGCAACTCCTCGCAGCAGCCATCGGGGACGATGTTTCAATGCAATACCTCGACAAAGTGGTGCCGAACAATAGATCTCCATAAACACGCAAACTACCACTATGCTGAGGCGCAGTCAATACAATTGTATCTTTAGTAACAAACCTTGTTTCATTTATCCAACGAAAGACACCTGAACGAGACCTTAAAATCGCCTCGGAGTATTCCAGGGCGACTTACCTCCGTCAAGAATACAATTTTAGCCCAGGGGGACCCCGGGGCGCACGGTAAAAAATTGCTACCCGGGGGTGACGGGTGGGGTGGTTCGCCGCTCAGATAAAGGACTGGCCACGGCCACCAGGGAAACCCCCACGGGAAAGCCCCGGCGGCGCAACCAGTGGCGCTCCAGGCGAAACAGCTGATAGAGCAGACCGTTGAGCCAAGCGGGGGGCGTTGCCGTGCCCCAGGAGCGCCGGTGGCGGTCGCGATCCAGCCAGCGGACCACCAGGACCACCGGGAACAGCAGACAGTTGAAGTAGTGCAGCCGCCGAACCCCAAAGCCGTTGGCTTCCAGAACCTCGGCCAACTGGCGGTGGCCGTAGCGGCGAAAGTGGCACAACCAGCGGTCGTGGCGGCCGTAGAGCCACTGGTGGGCGGGGACGGTCAACACCAAGTGGCCACGGGGCTTGAGGCGGGCGCCTAGAGCCGCCAGGGCCCCGCGGTCGTCCTGAATGTGTTCCAAGACGTCAAACAGGCAAATGAGGTCGAAGGCTTGGCCGTCGAAGGGGAGGCCATCGGGTAGCCAGCCCGCTTGAACGTCGATGCCGCTGAAGGCGCGGGCGTGATGGCGGGCGGCGGTGTCCAATTCCACGGCCATCACTCGTCCGTAGCGTCCGAGCATGGGCAAATTCCCCCCGGCGCCACAACCCACTTCGAGAATGCGGGCATCCTGGGGCAGGGTTAGGGCTGCCAACACCTCGGCGAGGATTTCCCGCCGGGCGCGATACCACCAGTGTTCCCCTTGGCTATCGATGAGGTTGGCGTAGGCGGTGGGTTCCACGACGACGGCGGAGCGATCAGCTGGGGCGAAGCCTCAAGGAAACCTCAAGCACACTTGGAATGACCACAATTGAGGCAGGTCTCGCAGCCGTCCATGAGAATCATGGCCTTGGTGTAACACTTGGGACACAAAGCGGCGCTCTCGGGGAAGGCCGGGGTGGCCACCGCCTCGGAGGGGGTCAACGGGGCGCTCTGCCGCTCTAGGTATTTCTCCCGTTGTTGTTCCAGATAACGGCGCTGGCTCTCGTCGAGTTCGGGGGTTTCGATGAGGCCTAGGCTCTTCATGTGGGCTTCGATGACATCGCCAATTTCGGCCACTAGGGATGGCATGTACTTGCCCCCGGGCTTGAAATAGCCCCCCTTGGGGTCGAACACCGATCGAAGCTCTTCCACCAAAAAGGTGATATCTCCCCCCTTTCTGAACACCGCCGAGATGATCCGGGTCAGGGCCACGATCCACTGGAAGTGGTCCATATTCTTAGAATTGATAAAAATTTCGAACGGGCGCCGCACCTGGTGTTCGGTGTCCTGATTGAGAATGATATCGTTGATGGTGATGTAGAGGGCGTGTTCGGACAGCGGGGTTTTGACTTTGTACGTCGAGCCAAACAGCATCTCCGGCCGCTCGACCCGTTCGTGCATGTGCACGACGGGGGTTGCGGCACTGGCGTTGCCATCGCCTTCCACAGCATCGGCGACGGCTCCCCCGGCGTCCTCGACGACGCCCTTGGGATTGACGACGCTGTAGCCGACAATTTTGCCCTTGATCTGGGTCGCCATGGTAGTGGTCTCGTGGTGATCTGGTTGGATTTGGGGGTCAGGGATGGCCTTGGGAGCCTTGAGGGGTCGCGGACAACGCCCCGAGGTCGCGGCGTTGGGCTTCCAGCTGGCGGCGCTTGGCGTCGTCGACATCGCGGTCGTGGAGGAGACCAATGAGGCGCAAGTGGTGTTCAATGACATCGCCGATCTCGGCCACCAGAGAAGGCATGTATTGACCGCCGCGTTTGAAGTAACCGCCCCTGGGGTCGAACACCGAGTGCAATTCCTCGACGAGAAAGGCGACATCACCCCCCTTTCTGAACACCGCCGACATGATCCGGGTCAGGGCCACGATCCACTGGAAGTGATCCATATTCTTCGAGTTGATAAAGACTTCAAAGGGGCGGCGGAGTTCGTGTTCGGTGCCGGGATTTAACACCATGTCGTTGATGGTGATGTAGAGGGCGTGTTCCGACAGGGGCGTCTTGATCTTGTAGGTGGCCCCCATGAGCACCGGGGGGCGTTCCAGACTTTCGTGGATCTGCACCACGTCCGCCTTGGGCTTGGGGTCGACGTTAGGTCCGCCGACGCTGTAGCCAATGATCTTGCCGGGGATGCGCTTTGCCATAGCCGAGGCCTCGTCTGTAGAGGTGATCTACGGGCCTACAGGCGCCCGTAGTAACCCTCTTTGAGGGCGTCGAACAAATTGGCGGCGGTGTGGCGCTCGCCGTCGTATTCCACCTCCTCGTTGCCCTTGACCTCCACGGTGGTGCCGTCGTCGAGCTCAAAGCGATAGGTGGTGTTCTCCAGGTCTTTTTCCTTCACCAATACCCCCTGGAAGGCCTCGGGGTTAAAGCGGAAGGTGGTACAGCCCTTGAGGCCCTTTTCGTGGGCGTAGAGATAGATATTCTTAAAGGACTCAAAGGGGTAGTCGGTGGGAACATTGGCGGTCTTGGAGATGGAGCTATCCACCCAGCGCTGGGCCGCCGCTTGGATATCCACGTGCTGCTCGGGGGTGACGTCGTCGGCGGTGGTGAAATAGGTGGGGAGCTGGCACTGGGGATCAGTGCTGTCGGGCATGGCCTTGGGGTTCACCAGTTCCCGGTAGGCCAGCAGCTCAAAGGAATAGACGTCCACCTTCTCCTTGGTCTTGCGCCCTTCGCGGATGATATTGCGGGCGTAGTAGTGGGCAAAGCTGGGTTCGATGCCGTTGGAGGCGTTGTTGGCGAGACTCAGAGAGATCGTCCCGGTGGGGGCGATGGAGGTATGGTGGGTAAAGCGGGCGCCCACCTCGGCCAGTTGATTCACCAGATCCGGCGCCACCTCCGCCACCCGCTGCATGTAGCGGCTGTAGCGGGCGTGGAGCACCTTGCCCTTGACCTTATCGCCCACCTTGAAGCCATCCGCCGCCATCTCCGGGCGCTCCATGAGCATCTTCTCGGTGACGGTGAAATCCTGCTCCAGAATCGGCGCCGGCCCTTTCTCTTTCGCCATCTCCAGCGCCACCTGCCAGCCGGCCAGCGCCATCTCCCGGGACACCTCCTCGGTGAACTTCAGGGAATCGGTCTGACCGTACTTCATCCGCAGCATGGTGAGGGTGGAGCCGAGACCTATATAGCCCATGCCGTGGCGGCGCTTGGACACGATCTCGTGGCGTTGCTCGCCCAGCGGGAGGCCGTTGATCTCCACCACGTTGTCCAGCATGCGGGTGAAGACGGCCACCACATCGCGGTAGGTGTCCCAGTCGAAGCGGGCCTTCTCGGTGAAGGGGTCGAGAACGAACTTGGTGAGGTTCACCGAACCCAGCAGGCAGTTGTGGACCACCACGCCGTTCACGATCAGGGTGTGGGTGGAATACTCCTCGATGTCGTAGACCGTCTGCTCACCCAGCGAGCGGATGCTGGCCACCTCCTCGGTGACGTGCTCGCCCGGTTCATGCCAGCGCTGTTTCTCGTCCAGCAACCGCTCCAGTCGCGCCTGCTTGTGGCTGTTGAACGGAAAGCCGATATGCCGGAAATACCGGTAGCCATCGCCCTGATTGAGGATCAACGAGTAGAAGACGTCACCCTTGGAGATCCCCGAATGAATCCGCCCATGGATGCCGAAGTTCAGTAGCAACAACTGGATGTCCTGCAACCACGCTTTCGAGGCCGATACCAGCCGGATGCGCAGCTTGTGGTCGTCGATGGTGCCATCGGCGCCGAACACCGCCGCCAGGAACGACGCCTGGGCATCGCTATCGGCCCGGAACACCTTCTCCGGCACCCGGATGTCCTTGGACAGATAACTATCCAGCCCCAGATCATCCCGGAACCTACGGATGGCATCCTGCCGGTAGCAGGCCAGCGAATAGACCGTCCGCTGCTGTCCCTCGTAGGCGGTGCCCATGGCCCCGCCGGTGCCGGTCATGGCGGTGAACTGCGGCGCCAGCAATTCCATGGCGCCGTCATCCTGATCACTGAACAGCACGCCCATGGAATCCGTGAGCCAGCCATCGCCCAGCAGCCAGCCATAGAGGGCGTACTCCAGATTCAGTCGGCGCGGCGCCAGTTCCGGCGCCCGGATATCCAGATCCGGCAGGATCAGCCGGTAGGTATCGCCGTGGTGGCACTTGCCATGGTTGGTGCCGACCCGGGAGGGGACGATGGGCACCGGCTGCTCGGCACCCTCGGTGACGAGCGCGATGGACGCGGCCAGTTGCTGGCAGACGCCCAGATCCCCGTACAGGGCGCGTTTGCCCTTGTAGCGCCCGCCCGTGGCGTGGGCGGCATAGACCATCCCCCGGTGGACCTCGGGATCGTTGCGGGATAGATCGTAAGCCTCCACCTCCCGCAGCGCCGGATGATACCGCGACAGAAATAACCCCTCGGCCCGATCCCGATAGTTGATGTGCAGGCGATCCAGGATGGGCTTCAGAAATGCCCGCCGGTTCTGCCGGGTGATCACCCAGGCATCGCCGTTGTAGCGACCCAGGCAATAGCGCAAAACACCGATGTAGAACGGCGGAACGCCGGTGAGATGATCCATCTCCTGGGCCTGGACATTCACCTTGTCGCCCACCGCCAGTTCCCGGACCTCGCGCCAGCCCCCGGGCGTGTAGACCCGGTGATAGGCGGTCAACTCGATGCGCTGGCCGTTCTTGAAGGCCACCTCGAAGACTTCCCGGGTGCCGTTCTCCACCAATGTGCAGGGGCGAAGCTGGGTCTTGTTGCCGGTGAACTCGTGGTCCACGGCGATTTGCAGCGGATGTCCCCGCCGCACCATGGCATGGGCGTCCTCGGTGCGGATAAGGCCCAGATCCGTATTGAGCCGCATGTTGCCGGTCCAGCAGGAACCGTAGGGGGGCAAGGGCTGTTCGCCGCATTGTCCACTGACAATGCCATTGAAAATAACGCAGTTATGGTCTTTTTGAGTGGTGTCAAATACCGCCTCGCGACCCACGTGTTCGATTGCGACGACTTCACTCGTAAAGCGTTGCGTCTTGCACAAAACCCTGTCATTTACCCAGTCCCCATAAGGGGCGGTTTTATCATCGAGCAGAAAGCCGATGCGCTCCATAAAGCGCTCGCGCGATTCGCCGTCGATAACCAGCTCGTAGTCGGCGTGGCAATCGCATTCTCTTGAGCCGCCTTTGCCGTCGGGAAACTCGCGACGACCGGTGAGGCGGCGCGGGTGGATGCGGCACAACACGCCAAAATTAACCAGCAGCATTTGCACGTCGGTTAAGAGCGAGCGATGAGACGAAGCCAGACGAATGGAGCAGCTCTGCCGATTGCTGCTGACGTCGACGGTGCCGTCGACTTGAAACAGCCCGCGCAGATAGCCGCGCACGCATTCACGGGTGCCGCGCCAGACGACTTCCGGCACGCTAAACTTGCTGGTCTTGGTAAAGCCGTGATGCTCGAGCAGCCGCGCGAGCACGAACGAGCGCAGAACGAGTAGATTGCCCTCGGGTACGGCGACCGGGTTGATCGGGTGGTGTCTCGCGTTGCGCCATTCTTGAGCCATCAGCCGATTGAGATAGGCCGCCAGCTGCTCGGCCAGCGAACGATCCTCGCCCCACGGATTGACGACGGCGGCTTCCTCGCCAGCCCCGCGATGGATGAAATGGCCATCGCCAGTGATCAGGCCAATCAGCTGGCCCAGAGGGTGGGAGCCTTCGCTGCCAAACTGGCCCTCACCGGATTGAATCAGTAGGTCGTCACCCAGTTTTAGCTGATGCAGTGGCTTCTTGCCATCGGTTGTGTAGAGCTCATGCCACTTTGTGGCTTTGATTTCATAACCCGCTCGGGTGACAACGCGATAGACATCGGCTTCTGATGAAGTCATGAAAACCGGCACAGCGGGGCGAGTCTCAACGCCGAGCTGATCTTTGCCGAGACTGCGGCAATCGACGGTGACTTCGAGTTCGGCGCGATTGGCGTAGAGTTCACCAACGGTAATGATGCCGTGTTGAGTGTGAAGCCGAGTATCTGCCGTGACGCAGGGGTTGGTGGCGCGAATGTCCTCGCAAAACCAGTTGTTGTTGAGATTGTTAATGCGATCTACCAAAATAAATCCCGGCTCGGCGAAGTCGTAGGTGGAGGACATGATGAGGTTCCACAACTTCCGCGCCTTGATTTTGCTGTAAATTTTGCAAGCAACGTGCTCTTTATGATCAACGATGAACCCGTCTTTAATCGGCCAATCGCGCCAGATGATGTTTTCAGAATCCCTGAGGTCGATATTGTCGGCCTCGGCCTCCTTAGCCAAAATGGGAAAGTACAACAGCCATTCTTTGTCGTTGCGCACGGCATCGATAAATGCTTCGGTGATGAGCAATGACAGATTGAATTGGCGCAGCCGACCGTTTTCGCGCTTGGCCCGGATGAATTCCATCACATCGGGGTGGCACACATCAAAAGTGCCCATTTGCGCCCCCCGTCGTCCCCCCGCCGAGGACACGGTGAAACACATTTTGTCGAAGATGTCCATAAACGACAAAGGGCCCGAGGTGTAGGCGCCCGCCCCCGACACATAGGCCCCCCGGGGTCTCAGGGTGGAAAAGCAATAGCCGATGCCGCAGCCCGCCTTGAGGGTCAACCCCCCCTCGTGGACCTTGCGCAGAATGTCGTCCATGGAATCGTGGATGGTCCCCGACACCGTGCAGTTGATGGTGGAGGTGGCGGGCTTGTGGGCCAACGCGCCGGCGTTGGAGACGATGCGCCCAGCGGGGATGGCCCCCCGCCGCAAGGCCCACAAAAATCGTTCCTCCCACTGGGCAGACAGGGCCGGGGTGGCCTCGACCTCGGCCAGCGCCTTGGCCACCCGCTGGTAGGTCTCGTCGACGGTTTGGTCTAGGGGTCGCCCCGCCTTGGTCTTGAGGCGGTATTTCTTGTCCCAGATATCCACCGACGCCGGTTGGACGGGGATGTCCCGGGGGGTCGCGGGGGCGACGGACTTGAGGCGCACTGTGGTCATAAATTCCTCGCAAAGGCTAACGGCGCAACCCAGGGGTCAACCCCTCCGGCTGCAGATCCCACACATAGTTGAAGAATTCCCCCTAGAGCACAAGATGTCGTTATGTACTCTCTTGACAGCCCCAACATGTTGAGGTTTGAGGTCGAAGTGAGGTCCTCGCATGCGCCGGGCAATCCCAGCGTTTTGTCTTCAAAACGCTTCATTTTTGTCGCGTGTTCGTCTATGGTTGGCGCTCAAACAACACAACAATGGGATAAGGCTCTATGGGGCTCGCGTGAGGGGGCTTGTACCAAGGGGTGTGGTGTGGCACCGCCCCCGATCCCGCCGCAGTGTTCTGGGCTTTCTCAACTGACTTGTTGTATGGATGTAACATTAGTTGCGTTGATGACAAAATCATAGCGCATGTTTATCATCAGGGATACACCAGGCCTTCGCAGAGGGAGACTTCACTTGAGAGCGCTTGTTTCCACCCTACTCGCCGCCGCCCTCGGGCTTGCCGGCTGCGCATCGCAGCCGCCGGTCCCGCCGCCCACCGTACCCACCACGGGTCTACAGCCCAAGTACATCGCCGCCGAGCACTGGCGTGGCTTCGCCGCCGATGTGGCCACCCGTCTCGCCGCTGCCTTGGGCGAAGCTGTGCCCGAGGGCGAGACCCTGGTGGTTTACCTCGAACCTCCCCGGGTGAGCACCACCTTTAGCGAGTCGTTCTACGACTTGCTCACCACCGAGCTCATGCAGCAGGGCTTTGGGGTCATCATCACCCCCGGCGTTTCACCGTTGGTCATCAGCTACGACATCCGCGACGCCGGCCCCGCCGACTACGACGTGGCCGGTAGCCCCGTGGCTCTTGCCGCCCAGGACCGGGATATTCTCATCAACGTTTCGGTCACCAACGACGACCGCTTCGTCACCCGCATCAGCGAGATCTTCTATATCAACGCCGATACCCGGGGCGAATACTTTGCCGCATCGCCGCCTCCCCCCGCTCGCCGCGTCGAGGTGGTGGGCCCATGAAGCGCGTCCTGTTTTCCTCTGCAGCGGCCCTCCTAGGGGCCACCTTGCTGGCCGGGTGTGGCGGTGGCGCCCCCTTCGTGGGGGGTGACGATCGTCCGACCCGCCCCGTGGACAGCAACCTGATCTCCCAGAGTTACGAGGCCGCCGAAGCCCTATTGGGCCAGGCCGAGTACCTGCGGGATACCCAACAACCGCTGTTGATGGCGACCTTTGTCGACATCAACGCCCTGGAAACTTCCTCGAGTCTGGGGCGGATGATCGCCGAACAAGTGGCTTCCCGCTTCGTCCAGTTGGGCTTTGCCGTCAAGGAGATGAAGTTGCGGGAGTCCATCTTCATCGTCCAAAACGGCGGTGAATTCGCCCTGTCGCGCTCGATTTTGGACATCAGTCAGTCCCACGACGCCGCCGCCGTCATCGCCGGCACCTATGCCATCGGTCGCAACAGTGTGTTCATCAACGCCCGTCTGGTGCGAGCCATCGATGGCCGGGTTCTGGCCGCTTACGACTACACCTTGCCCCTGGGACCCGACACCCGGGCTTTGGTGGCCAGCCAGTAGTTGTTGCCAGTCAAATTTGCCCCGCTGCCACCCCAGGTGGCCCCCCAGCGAGTCCCCCACGGTACTGTCCTCGACGGCAGTGCCGCGGGTTTTCCAACCCCGCTTGTCCCCCTCTCCCCGTCGCAATTCCGATTTCAATCCGGTTCCAAGGTGTACTGGGCCTCTTGACCTGCATAAGTGATGTTACTAACGCCCATGGCCAAGCGGGTGGGATTTGAATACTATTGCTACGGGTCAGTTCTACTTGCGGGTAAAACTGACCACTGTTGACAAAATTCCAAGGCGATAGGGTTCAACGACCCAGAGGCTCCCCGCCCACCGCGAGGGGCTCTCGCTGCGACCTCGGCAGATAACCACCACAACTCTTAGGAGGAGTTGGGTGGCACGGAGATTCCCACCTCTGTTCCGTGCCCCCTAGTCATGACTTGTTTTGCCCTGTGGGCTAACCTCGAGTTAGCCTTTTTCTTTGGGGCTCCCCCGCCGATCGAGAGTTGTCTCCATGGAAGCCGCTGAAAGCTACCACGCCAAAACCCAGCGCTTGCAACGGGCCATGGCCGAGGCCAAGACCCAGGTGCGCTTGGCCAAGGACACCTCCAACCTATTTCGCGCCCGCAAGCCCACCCAGGGACAGCGCCTCACGGTCAAGGACTTCAATCGCGTCCTCGCCGTCGACCCCGAGGCCCTCACCGTTGTCACCGAGGGCATGGCCCCCTACCACGCCGCCGTGGCGGCGGCGTTGCCCGCCGGGGTCATGCCCGCCGTGGTACCCGAGTTGCGCTCCATCACCGTGGGGGGGGCCCTGGCGGGGGTGGGTATCGAATCGTCGTCGTTTCGCCATGGGCTGGTCCACGAGACCGCGCTGGCGTTCGATGTGCTCTTGGCCGATGGCAGCGTGGTCACCTGTACCCCCGATGGTGACCACGCCGACTTGTTTCGGGGGTTTGCCAATTCCTATGGCACCCTGGGTTACGCCCTGCGGGTCACCCTCAAGGCCATCCCCATCAAGCCCTTTGTGCGCCTCCAGCACCTGCGCCACCGCTGCCTGGAGTCTCTGCTGGACGACCTCCAGACCCACCGGGAGTCGGTGGATTTCATCGACGGGGTGGTGTTCGCCCCCGACGAGCTGTACCTGACCCTCGGCCAGTTTGTCGACCGGGCCCCCTATCAAAGCGACTATACGTTCCAGCACATCTACTACCGCTCCATCCCAAGGCGCCGGGAGGACTATCTCACCACCGCCGACTATCTGTGGCGCTGGGACACCGATTGGTTTTGGTGCTCGAAGAACGTCTTCGCCCAACAGCCCCTCATCCGCCGCCTCTACGGCCGGCGACGGCTCAATTCCATCACCTACGGCAAGCTCATGGCGTTAAACAATCGCTTGGGGTTGACCCAGAGGCTTGCTAAGCTCAGTGGCTACTACCGGGAAGGGGTGATCCAAGACGTGGACATCCCCGTCGCCAACGCATCCAACTTCCTAACATTCTTTCACCAGCAAATCGGCATCACGCCCCTTTGGCTGTGCCCCACCCAACCGACGCAACGGCGTTTTGACCTGTTCCCCATGGATCCCAGTACCTTGTACATCAACTTTGGCTTCTGGGATGTGGTCAAAAGTCGCGAATCTCGAACCCCAGGTCACTACAACCGTCTCATCGAAGACAAGGTCATCGAGCTCGGCGGTATCAAGTCCCTCTACTCCGACGCCTACTATTCCCCCGAGACCTTTTGGCAACTCTACGACCACACCGCCTACCAGTCCCTCAAGGCTCGCTACGATCCCCAAGGACGGTTCTTAGACCTCTACCAAAAGACCGTCTTGCGCCAATGAGGCCATGGGAGGCGGGGCGCGGTTGGCGCGACCACTGATGAAGAAAGGGCAAAGCAGAGCACACTATGACGCCATCTAACCCGACTCCCCACGCCGCGTTTGAGGCCGTGCGGACCTATCCCATTCCCGCGCTTCGCCTTGAGCTCCAGGAATACCGCCACCGGGCCACCGGCGCCCGCCACCTCCACTTGGCGGCCGACGACAAGCACAACGCCTTTTTGGTGGCCTTCCTCACGGTGCCCCAGGACTCCACCGGCGTCGCCCACATCCTCGAACATACCGCTTTGTGTGGCAGTCGCCGCTACCCGGTGCGGGATCCCTTTTTCATGATGACCCGGCGGTCGTTGAGCACGTTTATGAATGCCTTCACCGCCAGCGATTGGACCGCCTATCCCTTTGCCAGCCTCAACCGCAAGGACTTTGCCAACCTGTTGGACGTCTACCTCGATGCGGCCTTTTTTCCCGCCCTCGAGCCCCTGGACTTCGCCCAAGAGGGCCACCGGGTGGAATTTGAGCCCAGTGACGACCCCCGGGGGCGCTTGACCTTCAAGGGAGTGGTGTTCAACGAGATGAAGGGGGCCATGAGTTCGCCCCTCCAGCGCCTGGGGCAGGCCCTGCAGTCGGCCCTGTTCCCCACGGTGACCTACCACCACAACAGCGGCGGCGACCCGAGCTGCATTCCCGACCTCACCTACGACCAGCTCAAGGCCTTCCACGCCCAGCATTACCACCCCTCAAACGCCCTGTTTATGACCTACGGCGACATCCCCGCCGCCGATCACCAGGGGCGGTTTGAAGACCAAGTTCTCCACCATTTCGAGCCCTTGGCAGTGGACTTTGCCATTCCCGACGAGCGCCGCTACACGGCGCCCCAGGTGTTCAACCACAGCTATCCCCTGGCCGAGGGGGAGGCCACCGCCGCCAAGACCCACGTGGTGATCAGCTGGCTGTTGGATCCTTGCACTGACCCTCGGCGGGTGATGGAGGGGCGGTTGCTGTCGGGGGTGCTGCTGGACAACAGCAGTTCGCCGCTGCGCCACGCCCTGGAGACCAGCGAGTTGGGAACCGCCCCATCGCCCATGTGTGGCTTCGACGCCGGCACCCGGGAGACGGCCTTTGCCTGTGGCCTGGAGGGCACCGAGCCCGAACGGGCCGAGGCGGTGGAACAATTGGTGCTGGATACCCTGGAACGGGTGGCTCGAGATGGGGTGCCCTTTGAGGCCGTCGCCGCCGTGCTCCACCAGTTGGAACTCAGCCAGCGGGAGATCACCGGTGACGGGTTTCCCTACGGTTTGCAGCTGATCATGGAGGCGTTGACCCCGGCCCTCCACGGCGGCGATCCGGCGGCGGCCTTGGATCAAGATGCCCTGTTGGAACAGCTGCGCAAAGACATCGAAGACCCCGGCTTTATCCGCCAACTGGTCGGGCGGCTCCTGCTGGATAATCCCCACCGGGTGCGACTGGTCATGACCCCCGACCCCGCCTTGAGTCGCCGGCAAAACGAAGCCGAGGTCCAGCGCCTCCAAGCCCTAGAGGGCGCCTTGTCCGACGCCGACCGCGAGGGTATCGTCGCCAGGGCCTCGGCCCTGGCAGAACGGCAAAACCAACCCGACGATCCCGAACAACTGCCCCGGGTGGGTCTCGAAGACGTGGCTCCCGACTTGGACATTCCCGAAGGGGAAGCCATCGCCGGGTTGCCCTTGGCCACCACCTGGTACGACCAGGGCACCAATGGCCTGGTCTACCAGCAGCTGGTCATCGACCTGCCGACTCTGGACGACGAGCTCCTCGACCTGTTACCCCTCTACGCCTACTGTGTGAGCGAGGTGGGCAGCGGTGGCCGGGACTACTTGACCACCCAGGCCCGCCAGTCGGCGGTCACTGGCGGCCTATCGGCCCGCCCTGGCTTTCGCAGCGCCACCGACGATCCCCAGAAAGTCAAAGGATTATTCGTCGTCGCCGCCAAGGGGTTGGTGACCCATGTGGACCCCTTGACCCAGTTGTTGATGGAAACCATCGATGCCCCGCGCTTCGACGAACACGGTCGATTGCGGGAACTCATCGCCCAGTTGCGCAACCGTCGCGAGGCCCGCGTCACCGGTCGGGGCCACCTATTGGCCATGATCGCCGCCAGCTCCGAACTCAGCCCCACGGGGCAGCTGTTCCACCGCTCCGACGGGCTCAAGGGCCTCCAGATCCTCCAGGCCCTAGACCGCTCTCTGGCCACTCCCGAGGGCATCGCCGCCTTTGGGGCTCAGTTGGAAACCCTCCACGGCCACATCCAAAGGGCGCCCCGGCGGCTGTTGGTGGTGGGGGAGGGCAAGGACAAAGACCCCATCCTCGCCGCCCTGGCCCGCCATTGGCCCGCCACGGGCTCCGGCCATGGCTTTGTCCCCTTTGCTCCCCCACCGGTATGCGCCCCGGTCCACCAGGCCTGGAGCACCAGCAGCGCCGTCAACTACAGCGCCATCGCCTTCCCCCCCGTGGGTTCCGGCCACCGCGATGGCCCGGCCCACCACGGGTAGGGGGACTTTTTGCGC
>JBHJHK010000466.1:0-9583 GCA_050330975.1 Candidatus Competibacterales bacterium
TCGGATGGGCGGTTGTGGGTGGCCCGGTGGTGGGGGTGTTCGTACTTTGTCTTATTTCCTGTTTTGGGGGGGCGGGTCCCTATCTACACCTTACAGCTCGGGCCGGGCCTGGGAGGGGGGGGTTTGACAACGCCCTGGGAATGGGCGTTGGACCCCGAAGGCGATACCAGGGGTTGCACCATCATGGGGATCGCGCCCCATTGGGGTTCACGGGGAGTCCCATGGGCTTGGGGTGCGTCAAAGGTTTGGTTATGCACACAAAAATGGATGCTTTCGACCATGACCGACAGCGATGCCCTGTGGATGGGTTCTGGAGAGGCCCTGTTGGCCGAGGAGCGAGGGGCGTTTTGCACCACCTTGGCCACCGCCTATCACACCAAGTACCACCAGCGGGCCACCGAGACTCAAGTCGACGCCTGGGGGGATTGTTTTGCGGTGTTACAACGGGCCTTGGGGCGCGACGATGTCCTGGCCACGGGGGCTCGGCGGTGGACGCTACTATTCGAATACGAGTTACCCCGGGAGGGGGGGCGCCGGCCCGATGTGGTGGTGTTGGGGCCCGGGGTGGTGTGGGTGTTGGAATTCAAGCAAAAGGCCAGCGCCCCGGCGGGGGACCGCGACCAAGCCATGGCCTACGGTCGGGATTTGGCCGCCTACCACGGGGGGTGTCGCGACGTGGAGGTGGTGGCGGTGTTGGTCCTCACCCGCCGCCGCGAGCCCGCCCCGGACGTCCCGGGGTTGAAGGTGGTGACGGGGGCGGGGTTGGGGGCGCTGTTGGCCGCCGTCGAGGGACAACAATCCCCCGTGGACGGGGTGGCCTGGCTGGCGGCGGGTTATGAACCCCTGCCGAGTCTGGTCCAGGGGGCCCGGCGGGTGTTTCAAGATCAGCCCTTGACCACCCTGCGCCACGCCGCCAGTCGGGGGGTCGACGGGGCGGTGAGCCGTCTGCAACACCTGTTGGCCGAGGCCGGCCAGGGTGGGGAGCGCCATTTGGTGTTGATCAATGGCGTCCCCGGTTCCGGCAAAACCCTGGTGGGGTTGCGGACGGTCTACGAGCACCGGCCCCGGGGGGATGATCAAGCACGAGACAGCGTCTACCTCACGGGCAATGACCCCTTGGTGTCGGTGCTCCAGTACGCCCTGGGGAGTCGGGTGTTTGTCCAACCCATCCGGGGTTTTTACCGCCACTATGGCTCCCGCCGGGATCGGGTACCCGCGGAGCACGTGTTGGTGTTCGACGAGGCCCAACGGGCCTGGGACGCCGAGCGCATGGGGGAGAAATACGGCCTGGACGCCGCCCCGGCAGCGGTGCTGACCATCGCCGAGGGGATCGAGGATTGGGCGGTGGTGGTGGCCCTCATCGGCGACGGCCAGGAGATCCACTTGGGGGAGGAGGGGGGGATGGCGTTGTGGCGTGAGGCTTTGGCCGCGATTTCGGTCCCCTGGCAGGTCCACTGTGCCCCACGGCTGACGGCGCTGTTCCATGACTTGCCCCAGGTCAGGGTTCACGCCGAGGCATTATTCGACCTGGATCGCTCCCTGCGCAGCCATCTGGTGGCCGACGCCCAGCGCTGGATCGACGAGGTGCTGGCGGGGAGAATCGATGAGGCCGCCCAGTTGATGGCCGATCTGGCCGAGGGCGGCTACCGGGGGCATCTCAGCAATGACCTAGAGCGCGCCAAGGATTATTGTCGCCAGCGCTACAACGGCCAACCCGACAAGCGCTTTGGCCTCATCGCCTCGTCCCGGGCCCGCAATCTGGGGCGCTTTGGGGTGCCCAACGGCTATTTGGCGACCAAAAAGCTCAACGTCGGCGCCTGGTTTATCGACCCCCCCGACTCCCCGTTGTCCTGTTGTCAGCTGGAACGGGCGGTCACCGAGTTTGGTTGCCAGGGGCTGGAGTTGGACATGCCCATCTTGGCCTGGGGCGACGATGTCCGCTGGGAAGGCGATGGCTGGCGGGCGGCGACCTTCCAGCGCAATGTCAAAGATCCCCGGCGCCTGCGCCTCAATAGCTACAGGGTGCTGGCCACCCGGGGTCGCGATGGCTTGGTGGTCTATGTGCCGGCCGAGGAGAAAATGCAAAGAACCTTCGAGGTGCTCCAGCGAGCGGGGTTGACGGTGTTGAAATAAAGCTATTGCAACAAATTGGCTTTATCGAAATATTTGATAGTGTGGGCGCGCCTTCTTTCGGGATTGCGATTAACTTCCTCTGGGTTGTATCACTTGTGTGGAGTAGTTTTTTCTTTTGTCAAATGTCTAATCTCGCTATACCAGAGAAATGGATATTAGAGCCACGGGGGGGTTTGACACTGGTTTTTCAGCCGCAAAAGTTTTTGAGGCAATGATGGGCGAAGATCTAGTGATTATTTGCCGAAATATATTTTTTCAAGGAAACAAGTGCCTTTTTTATCCAAGAGATAGACAGATGATGAGAGAGAATATTTTTGTCGAATTATAAAAAATGTACGAGATTCAGTGAGGCGGGTTTTTTGGGGTTATTCATTTGAGGGAATTTAAAAATCAAAGGCAATTTCCCCGAATGGTCCGGGTTCATCACCTGACAAGCCGAGATAGCCATCAAGTCCTAACCCTCCAATGACAGCAGCATCCAAGGAAACCTGAATCCCATTGCCACTAAGACTACCGATCGCGCTGCCTTGCTTGGGCAAAGGCTATGCAAGTATCTCGTCCATCCATCTCTTCGTCGTAGGTATCCAGTGAAAAATCTTCTAAACATTGTTCAAGATCTTGCTGATAAAACTCCCCACCCCCGAGGTGACGGCCCTTGGCAGTGGGTTCAAAAGCTCGACAGATGGCGTTGGCGGTTGGGATGATGGGACACCCCCTGAAAGATAGTTTCACGACCCGGCTAAATACCCCATGATGGGCCCGACAATGCACCCCTTCGACACCCTTCGACACCCCAGTTCGGCCGAGGCTTTGGCCGAAGCCCTGTTCCATGGCCAGTTGCTGACCATCGGCGGTATCGATGTCCTGGTCCAGCTGCAACGGCGGGCCTGCCAACTGGTGGAGGCCCACTTTGGCCCTGACCCAGAGGTCGCCGAGCAACACCTCTGTGCCGAGGACTTCCGCCGTTTGACCCGAGAGGCTCGCAAGGCCGTGGCCAACGATCCCACCATCGATGACCTGTGGCGCCAGGGGTTGATGGCCCTCGGTTATCCCCCGACCCACCTCGAAGACGACACGTTGCGGCGGGATCGCATGTTACTGCGCATCGTCCCCTCCCAAGTCGAAGCCCAGAGCCGGGTGGCCCGCTGTTTACCCGCCCACCGGGACAGTTGGGCCTCGGGGATCATGGCCCAAATTAATTGGTGGATGCCTTTGTATCCCCTGGCCGAGACCCGCACCCTAGTGATCTGGCCCGAGGCATTTCGCACCCCAGTGGCCAACACCGCCGCCGAATGGGACTACGATGCTCTGTTGAGCGGTCGGCACAAAGACTATCCCCGTTTGCCCCAAGCTCGAATCCATCCCCAACAGCCACCCCTCCCAGTGGTGATCGAGCCGGGGACGTTGCTGGCCTTTGCCTCCGCTCATCTCCACGCCAGTACCAGCGACGCCTCGGGCATCACCCGATTCAGCCTGGATACCCGCACGGTTTGGCTCGATGACGTTGCTGCGGGCCGCGGCGCCCCCGATGTCGACGGGGCTGGCAGGCCGCCCCGCTGGGAGATGTTTGCCCGCCGAACCGCCGCCGCTCGTTGAAAAACCCCCGCGGTCCATGCTCGGGATTGACCCCGGGGGCCGAGCCTGAGATCCCACCCCGGAGCGATCCCCGTGGTCTACGACAAATTGGCGGTCAAACTCAGGGCCATATCCGACGAGGTCTGGCGGCACCACGCCAATCCGCGGAGTGGCTGGACCCGTGTGGCCACCTTTCCCCACTGTTTTTTGGCGTTGTGGAGCTGGGCTTGGATCGGGTAGTGGGCGTGGCTGCCGTCGAAGCGACCGCTTTTCCGGGATAACCCATCAGCGGCTCTAGCCTCGCCACCGCGACAGCCTCTAACGGGACCAAAGCTGCTCCCACCAGGGCTTTGGCGCGGTTGGCTCATAGCCGGCGAAGCCCTGGCCGGCGCCTTCCATGGCCTGGCGAATCCGCTCCATCTCCCAACCGGTGAGACGGGCCAGGCTTTGGGCCTCTTTTTCAAAGCGCGCCGGGAGCTTACTGAAGTATTCCTCCCCCGCCGGACAAGTGGCCGGTCCTCGGTAGGGATGGCGCAGCACATAGCGCCCCTGGAAGTTCTGGCTATCGCCGGTCTCCTGGAGGATGAGATCCTCGGGGAAGGTCTCGGCGGTGTAGCGCAGGTGCAAGCGGGTGACAAACACCTCTGCCGGTGCCGGGGTGGGCATGATGGTGGGACGAGTGGTGGGGCCACCACCCTCTTGGGGCGCGGCTAACCACCACACCCCCAAGGTCCTGAGGTCGCTGGTGGTGGGCGGGTCGGCGGCACAGGGGTCACACCAGGCCATATTCCAGGCGTACTCCAAAAACACCGCCCGCAGGTTTTCCTTCGCCACCGCCGTGTCGAACATCGCCCGGTAAAACTCGCCGAACTCGTTTTTGACGAATAACGGCACATCGAGATTGGAGGGGATTTTCACCGTGCGATAGTTCAAAGGCTCCACCCGGCCCCGGCGGGTGAGGGTGAAGAGAATCAAATCCTGGGGACCGCGGGCGTTGACCGTGCCCAGGCGAATGGGCAGGGTGAACTTGTTGCTCTCAAAAGCCATCTGCAAGGGCCGCAGATTGGTAAAACCCGAGGCGTCAAAGTTCTCCAGATTGACCCGGGCCAAAAAGAACTTGAGGTCTTGTTTGATATAACTACCCAAGATCCCTTCGGCCTTGGCCGGCAGTACAAAACCCTCTTGGTTGAGGTAGGTCAACAACCCATCGCTCTGTTGGGCGGATAGAATGACGATGTCGTACTCCCCCACGGTGTACTCAGCTTCGACTGTGACCCCTAGGGCCTCGGCATGGCTTTGCGCCGCTGAGACGGCACTGTCCGCCACAGGAGCCGCGGATTCCAGGGCGCGATACTCCATCCGAGCACAGGGATCGGCGTCGTAGTACTCCACCAACCGGGGGGCGGTATAGGCGTCCAGATGATCCACCAGCCGGCCTTCGGCGATATTGACCTGGCTCTCCTGGAGTACCACCGGCACCGGGATGACGATGGCAAAGTCCTCCACTTCTCCTTGGTAGTCATTCACCATGGTCATGACGGTGCGGTCCCCGTGGCGGGCCATCACTACCTTGGACGCTTGATTAAACAGCTCCGCCCCGGCCCGGGAGACGTAAAAGCCACAAAAAGCCTGGGCTTCAAAACCGCCTAAGACCAACAAACCCAGCCACATACCTTGCCATCGCATCATGAATCAACCCCCTCTGTAATAAGATATGCCTCGTCAAAGTGACGAGGAACAGGGCGTAAAACACCCCCTCGCGAATTTGCCCCTGGGTCGTCAACCCAAACCCCACCACCGCCACGCCCGAGCCAAACAGCCAGCGGCCGACGCTGCTGGAGGGGACGGTTTTGGGATCGGTGATCATAAAAAAGGCGAAGATCAACAGGGCACCGCTCTGGAGGTTATGCCAGGGAATGGCCCAGTCATCCCCCAAATAGGCCGCCCTGCCAAAGCTCAAGGCGGCAAAACTCAGCAAAAAGGCCCCGGCGGTAGCGGCGGTGCGGGCCCGACTGAGGACCATGGTGGCGGCCAACCCCACCAGCGCCCACAGCCACACCTCCCGTCCCCAGACTCCGGGGGAGATCCACACCTGGTGGGGAAAGGCCACCAGCAACACCACAAGGGCGAAGTTGGCGGGATTGAACACATGTCCATGGGGGGTGCGGAGTAAAAACTTAGAACCGATGGCGAGTCCCGCCGCCAGGGGATAGAGCCACCACACCCCGCCGCGGAACAACAGCGTCAACGACAAGCTGGTGATCAACGCCCCCCGGGGGTCAAAGGGGATCCGATAAACCCAACAGCCCAACCCCTGGGTGACCAGGGCCGCCGTCACCAGCCAGAGCAGCTGCTGGGGGTGGGGGGCAAAATCGCTGGTAGCCCCCAGCACCCCCAGCAGGCTCGCAAGGGCCCCCAGCTGGTAGTGGTGGGGGTGGTCCAGGTGATCGAGGACCTTCACCGCCCCATCTCCACCACGGCTTCCCTCCCCGGGGGTGGGGCTTCTCCCTGGTCCATGGCCTCCGTCAGCCCCCAGTCGTCCAAGGCGCAGTACAGCGCCGGCACCACCAGCAACACCAATACCGTGGTGATGGCCAGGCCGAACACGATGCTCACCGCCAGGGGAATCAACACCTGGGCCTGGAGGCTTCGCTCGAACAACAAAGGCAACAGGCCGGCGATGGTGGTGAGGGAGGTGAGCAAAATGGCCCGAAACCGCTCCCGACTGGCCCGTCTGGCGGCCTCCAGGGTGGCCATGCCCGCCCGGCGATTGAGCTTGAGGAACTGCACCAACAAAATGGAATCGTTGACCACAATACCCGCCAACGACGCCGCCCCCAGAATGCTCGGCATGGACAGGGCGATGCCCATGAGCCAGTGCCCCCAGATGACCCCGATGGCCACCAAGGGGATGGCGGTCATCACCACCACGGGTTCCAAATAGCTGCGAAACTGAAAGCTCAAGATAATAAAGACACCCAGCAAACCGATGATAAAGCCCCGCAGCAACGAGGCCCCCGTGGTGGCCGCCTCGGCGGACTGTCCCTGGAGATCCAAAGCCACCCCGGGAAAGCGCGGTTGAATGACGTCACGAAAGTGCCCTTGGGTGGCGGCGACGATTTCGGTGGCATTGCCCAAGGAGGTGTCCACGTCGCCGATGACCGTCACCGTCCGCTGGCCGTCGATGCGCTGGATGCGGCTATAGCCCCGTTGCTCGTCGACGTCGGCCAATACCTGCAGGGGGATCTGGGTCTCGCCGCTCACCAGGCGAAACTCCTCCAGCGCTTCGATGGAGGCCCGGTCGGCCGCCGCCAGCCGCACTTCCACCTCGTAGTCCTCGGTGCCGATCTGGATCTCGTTGGCGGTGGTGCCAAAGAACCCGGCCCGCAGTTGTCCGGCGATGGCGGCGGCGTCCAGCCCCAACCCCAGGTTTTCCTCCTTGAGCTTTAGCTGGAGCTCTGGCTTGCCGGGACGCAGATCGTCACTCAAATCCACCACCCCCCGATAGCTGGCCAAGTGGTCCTGGAGGGCCAAGGACGCCCCCTTGAGCTGATCCAGGTCGTCCCCCCGCAGGCGCATCTCGATGGCGCGTCCGGCGGGGCCCAAGTTGGGCTCGACAAAGGTCAAGGCGATGGCGTCGGGCACGGTGCCCACCTGGTCCCGCCAGCGGTTGATGAGGTCGTCAACGGCCGTGGTGCGGACCTCGGCGGTGAGTAAATCGGCGATCACCGTGGCCACGTGGGGTCCGGTCTCAAAGGCGTCGGGGTTGTTGCTGTAGCGCACGCTCACCTGCTGGACCAAAGACTGCCCCCCGGGCTGGGATGAGAACTCGGCGTTGACCACTTCGAGGCCGGCGACGATCTCGGCGACGATGGCCTCGGTGCGGGCCAAAGGCGTGCCCTGGGGCAACAACAAGCGCGCCTGAACCACGTCGCCGTCCAAATCGGGAAAGGCTTGAAACTTGAGGTGTCCAGCCGCCACCCAGCCCAGGGATATCACCAGCGTCGCCAATGTGGCACCGATGAACAAGTAGCGCTGCTGGATGCAAACGTCGGCGGCGCGTCCCACGACCCGCTCCCGGGTCCAGTCCAATCCCCCTTCGATGGCCCGTCGGATCCCACCTGGGGGATTGGTGTGGGCCATGGCGTGGCTCAAATGGTGGGGCAGGATTAAAAACGCCTCGACAAAGCTCACCAACAGCACCAATAGCAGCACCACCGGCACCACACTCAGCACCTTGCCGATGTCGCCGGCCAAAAACGCCAGGGGGCCAAACACTGCCGCGGTGGTCAAAAACGACGACAACACCCCAGGGCCCACCTGGCGGGTGCCCTGGATGGCCGCCTGGCGGGGGGTAAGCCCCGCGGAGCGCTTGGCCCCGACGTTTTCGGCGATGACGATGGCGTCGTCCATCAACAATCCCAAGGCGATGAGCAGCGCCACCATGGACAGCATATTGATGGAGTAGTCCAGGACGGCCATGGCAAACAGGGCCCCCAAAAAGGCTACCGGCAAGCCGAAGGCCACCCAAAACGCGTAACGCCAAGCAAAAAAAATGCCCATGACCCCAAACACCAACAACAACCCCTGGAAGCCGTTGCGGGTGAGGAGGGCCAGGCGGTCGGCGACGATGGAGGCCACGTCTTGGGTGAGCACCAGCTCCGTCCCCGGGGGAACGCGTTCGCCCTCGGCTGCGACGAACTCCTTGACGCTTTCAAACACCGTCAACACGTCTTCGTCCTTGGCCTTGGTGATGGCCAACAGTGCCGCCCGCTGGCCGTTGAACACCACCTTGGCCTCGGGGAGGGCAAAGGTATCACGGATGGTGGCGATATCCCCCAACCGCACCTGACCCCCGGCGGGAGTGGCGATGATGACCAGGTTCGCCAGGGCGGCTGGGGTGCGGCGCTCCTCGGCCAGGCGCACCAGCAGTTCCCGATGGCTAGTCTCCACGTCGCCGATGGGGCGGTCGACGCTTTGGCGCTCGATGGCTGTGGCCACGTCCTCCAAGGACAGGTTGAAGCGCCGCAGGGCGGCTTCTGAGACTTCCACCTGGAGTTGGCGTTGGGAAAAACCCTGGATCTCCACCTGGGAGACGGCGGGGAGGCGTTGGATGCGGGCCTTGAGGTCCTCGGCGTAGGTCTTGAGGTCCGTGGCGGCCATGGGCCCCGCCACGGCCAACGATACCACTTGGTCTTCCAAGCCCAGTTGGCTGACGACGGGGGTCTCCACCAGGTCGGGGAAGTCGTCGATGGCGTCCACCTCGGTTTTGACGTCCACCAACAGGCGGTTGGGGTCGGCGCCGACCACGGCCTCCACCACCGTGGTGGCCAGACCCTCTCGGGCCTCGCAGCGGATCTCATCCACGGCGGTCACAGTGTCCAGCGCCTCCTCCAGGCGCAGGCAGATGGCCTCTTCCACTTCTGACGCACTGGCCCCGGGGTAGGCAATGGAGACTTGAACCTCGGTGGCGGTGAAGTCGGGGAAGGTTTCCCGCTGCAGGGTGGACAGGCTCACCGCGCCCAACGCCAAGATAAACACCATCAACAGGTTGGCCGCCGTGGGGTGGCGGACAAAGGCGTCGATCACGGGGCGTTCTCCCCGCCGTTCCCCAGGGCGAGCTGGATCAGCGCCGCCCGGGCCGTGGGGTCATCCGTGGTGGCCAAGGCCATACCCTCTATGGCGGGGATCAAATCCGATAGCACCAGGGTTTCTCCCGCCGCCAGGCCCCCTTTAATCACCGCCAGCCCCGGCTGACCCAGGGCGATTTCCACCGGACTAATGACCTGGCGCTGCTGGTCGCCCACCACGTAGACCCGTTTGTTCCACAACGCCTTACGGGGTACCAGTGGGGCGGGGGGGAGCGGTGGCGCCT
>JBHJHK010000467.1:0-2259 GCA_050330975.1 Candidatus Competibacterales bacterium
GGGTTCCAGGGGGGGGTGGGGTTGATATCCGGCGTGCTCCACGGCGCGGCGTCCATGTCGGGGCCGCCGGTGGTCATCGCCTTTTTGTCCATGGGGCTCGAGCCCAAGGTGATGCGGGCGACCCTGTCGTTCTACTTCGCCGTGGTGGGGGTGATAGCCATCGGGGTGTTGGGAGTCAACGGCTTGGTGATGGCGGCGACGCCCGTGGCGGCGGCGCTGTTGGTGCCGTTGTTGATGCTGGGCATTGGCCTTGGTAGTGCGGTGTTTCGCTGGAGCCGGGGGCGGGGCTACCGCACCATCGCCTTGGTGTTGTTAATCATCGTGGGCTCCGGGGCGGTGGCCAGGGGGCTATCGGCGTTGATTTGAGCTTTGAACCCTTGCCTCTGGTTGGTCTTGTCCTAGAGTAAGGGGGCGTTATTCACCCACCTGCCAGCGGAGTCCATCAACTGTGACCCTCTTTCACCTGCGTCGCCGGACCATCAAGGCTTTGCTGTTCACCGCCGCCACTGCCCTCGCCATCGCCCCGGTGGTGGCCCAAGGCCCCCAGTTCTTCCGCATCGCCAGCGGCAGCGCTGGGGGGACTTACTTTCCCATCTCTGGCTTGATCGCCAACGCCATCAGCAACCCCCCGGGATCTCGTCCCTGCGACCAGGGGGGGAGCTGTGGGGTGCCGGGGTTGATCGCCGTGGCCCAGTCCTCCAACGCTTCGGTGGCCAACGTCACCTCGGTGCAGTCGGGCCAGGTGGAGTCGGGGTTGGCCTCGGCCGATATCGTCTATACCGCCTTTAACGGCGAGGGTAAGTTTGAAAGCCAAGGGGCTTTTGACCGGCTGCGGGTCATCGCCAACCTGTTTCCCGAGGATCTCCACCTGGTGTTGCCCGAAGGGGAAACCCTGGCTGGTCTTGCCGACCTCAAGGGCAAGCGGGTGGGCATCGCCCAAGCCGGATCGGGGACCCAGGTGGTGGTATTGACTATCCTGGAGGCCTTTGGCATCACCCGCGATGACATCGAAGAGGCCGAGCTCAACAACACCCAGAGCGCCGAGCGGTTGGCCGACGGCCAGCTCGACGCCTATTTCTACGTGGCGGGGACGCCCGTGGCCGCCATGGTGCAACTGGCCGCCACCCGGGGCATGAGCCTCTACAGCTTCTCCGACGAAGAGCGGGCCACCATTTTGGAGGCAGTGCCCTACTACTACGAGTCCCTCATTCCCGCCGGCACCTACGAGGGCATCGCCGAGGATATCAGCACCGTGGGGGTCGGCGCCCAGTGGGTCACCAGCAGTGAACAGCCTGAGGAGTTGGTCTACGCCATCACCGAGGCCCTGTGGAACGACAATTCCCGCAAGTTGTTTGACTCTGGGCATCCCAAGGCCGCGGCTATCCAGCCCTCCACGGCCCTCAAAGGGATCCTCACCCCCCTCCACGACGGCGCCAAGCGCTTCTACGACGAGGCCGGGTTGACGGACTGATTGCGGCCCATGGGCCCCTCGCTTCGAAAGTGGGCCCGGTGGCTGGATCTAATCAAAGCACCGGGATGTCGGCGATTTTGCCATTACAAAACCGTGCGCCGAGGCTTAAAAGCAGCGAATTCCGGAGCCAACTGGCCATAGCGACTGGCGATGGTCGCCAGGGCTTTGGGGGCGTGGAGATCTTCAAGGTCGTGGAACAACGCCTTGGCCTTGGCCTGGAGGTCGGCCATGGGATCGGGGGTTGCACTTGGAACGGACCCCGGAATTCCCTGGGAGGCGTTGTGGATGCCCTGGGCCAGAGCCTCTAGAGCCGCCTGGGCCAGGGCTGGGGAAGCGTTGGGCTGGCGTTGAAGGATGAGGGTGTGACACTGGTGGGCGGGGAAAAAGTGTAACCCGTTCCCCCGCGGCGGTTCGGCGCCAAAGGGGGTGCGCACATCGCTGCGAATGCCTATGACTCCCTTGTTCGCCAGTTTGGCGTAGCTGATTTCCACCACCACCCCCTCGTCCACGGGCTCGTCGAGGTTGGCCACCACCACCTGGGCTTGGGGCAGGAAATGGCCCATGTCCAAATAGTAGATGATGTCCTGGACCGCCCCTGGCACTTGGTCGGCGGGCAGCACCTGCCCCAGGGCCCGGTGGAGGGCGCTGAATTCAAAGCCGTCTCGCTGGGGAAGGATAACCCGATGTCCAAGGCGCTCCAGGCGCTCGGTCAAGGCGATGTTGAACAGGGTCTCGCGACCGTTGAACAGGGCGGCGGCCCAATAGAGGGTGGGGGGGGGAGGGGGGAT
>JBHJHK010000468.1:0-2232 GCA_050330975.1 Candidatus Competibacterales bacterium
AGAAGTGGTAAACTACAAATCTGAATTTCGCGCCTTTGTGCTGGATGGTCAAGTACTTGATTGCGCTGTCTATGAAGGCAATGGCAGTGTTAAATTAGCAGTTTCTTTCATTAACAGCATGGTAAGAAACATAAATGTACCCCATGCAACAGTCATCGATGCAGGACTGAGCGATGAGGGTTTTTCATTAATCGAATTTAATGCATCTTGGGGCGCAGGCCTCAATGGTTGTCAAGCCACAAAAATACTGCCTGCAATCATTGCAGCCTCGGGCGGAGAAAGTTTTACCTAGCAAGTGGCTCAACTCGGGCTGGTAAATTCGCTGCGCCCCTTTGCTACACCAGTTAATACTCTCATTAGACCATCTATCTACCTCAGGATGACGACTATCGCCAGAGCCAACACCGTTCGGTGTGACTGTAATGAGCGGTTTCATCGCCATGAGCGACGTTGACGCAACAGACGCGATCACCTATCGGCCGCGATAAGTGCTCCAACCACGGCGTGAGCTTACCTTGGGCTTGGCTGATGGCTCCCAGGCTGAACGTCAGTTGCCATTACTCCATCAAACACGCTTGGATTTGGTATCGTCAAACAGCTCGTCGATCGTCCTGACCTCCAACAGCTGCTGGGCCCAGCGCAGTCGTTGCTCCTGGGTAGCCACTTCCAGGCGATGCCTTATCGCCGATGACAACTCACCAAAACGCCTTTCGAGCTGCATTTGCAAGAGTTGGGTCATGCCCTCTTGTAAACCCTCTTGCCGGCCCCGTTCGTGAATGCGATCCATAAAGCCCATGATCGTCTCCTGTTGCGCGCTCTGCGCCAAGTAATCGCGTCGGTACATGGCCTCTTCGGCCTCGGTCAGCGCGGCGTAGGCATCGATAAAACCCGCGTACTTGCGCTGCTTGTTGGGGTTGGACTCCAGGGTGGCCAGCCCCTCCTGGGCACTGAGGTAGAGACCGAGCTTTTCCTCGGGCTCGTAGGTCATGTTGAGCAAATTGAGCCTGGCCACAATGTTCTCGCTTTGCCGGTATTCCCGGGCCAACAGCTGCGCCAGGTGGCAGTGGAGAAAGCGAAACTCCAAGTAAGTCTCACAGTCACCGGTGAGCTGAAAAACCGTGGCGAAACGACCGCGGCGCAAAAAGATGACCACGGGCACCACCCGCGTGGTCGCCAGTAGCTCGGACAGATCGACGCAGTAGTGAATCAAGCGATGCACGGAGAAACGGTGGGGTTGGGTCTCCTCTTCGACGACGAACACCAACCCGCCCCGTTCGCCGTTGGGCCACTCCACGAGGAGCGGCGTGTCGAGCTCGCGGAATCGCTCCCCCAACCGCTCCTGGAGCTGCTCTTGGCGCACGGGGGTGATCCGCGCCGCGGCGGGGATGCGGTCCCCCTCGGGGGCGGCAAAGAACGCCAGGGCCTGGCGAGGGTAGTCGAGGATGAGGTTTTTAAAGGCGTGATCGTGATCCATGGCCCCTCGTCGTCGATACGAGTCGAAGCGCTAGCGCCGTTTTAGACGGCAACTGTCAGTGTACTCCCCGGCGATTTCCATTAAGCTACAAAAGCGTCAAGCCCCACACAACTAAAGACCATCGGGCAATCACGGGAGAGTCTCATGCGCGTCTTGCTGATCAAGCCCAAGCCCCGCCTGCGAACCGTCCGGGCGCTGCTGGGGTTTTACATGCTCGAACCCCTAGAGCTGGGCTACATCGCCGCCGCAGTGCCCGACCACCACCGGGTGGAAGTGCTGGATCTGCGCCTCCACCGCTGGCCGGCAAGGGCCCTGCGGCGCACCCTCAACCGCTATCGCCCCGACGTGGTGGGCTTCACCAGCTACACCCACGAGGCCTCCCTGGTCAAAGCCATGACCCGCCAGGTGCGGCGCCAGCTACCCGCCGCCCAAGTGATCGTCGGCGGCCATCACGCCACCGTGGAGCCCGAGGACTTCGATCTCGACAGCGTCGACGCTGTGGTGCGGGGGGAAGGCTGCAAGCCCTTCACCGCCATCATGAATGCCCTAGAGGCCGGGGAAGACCTCAACGGCATTCGCAACGTGCTGATCACCCGGCAAGACATCCACGACAAAGCCCAGGGCCCCTGGCCCCTGTACCCCGCCCCCGCCGGCCTCCCCACCCCCCCGCGCGCCCGGTGGGCCAAAAACACCGACCCCGGCATCTGGCCCCACGAAAAAAAGCACCCCGGGGCCCCCCTGGACCCCGCGGGGGGGCT
>JBHJHK010000469.1:0-23582 GCA_050330975.1 Candidatus Competibacterales bacterium
TGGTGACATGGGGGGAGCGGGGGGGGCCTGGGGGTCGCTCGCGATGGACGACCACCGCAAAGCGCGAACCGCTCCCCGGACGGGAACTCACCTCCAAACTGTGGCCCAAGTTCCTGGCGAGACGCCTCGCCATGGCAAGACCCAATCCCAAGCCGCGGTTGCGGTCGCGGTGGGGATTGTCCAGTTGGACAAAGTCTTGGAATATGGCCTGGTGTTGGTGGGCGGCGATGCCGACGCCGCTGTCCAGCACCGTCAAGGCCACGTGGTCGCCCCGGCGCCGCGCCCCCAACACCACGCCCCCTTGGTGGGTGTATTGGAGGGCATTGGCGAGGAAACTGGCCAGGATCTGATGGAGCATGGCGCTGTCGCTGTGAACCCACAAACGGCTGGGCATCGCCTTGAAGGAGAGGCCCTTGGCCCGGGCTTGGGGGGCAAAGGTCCCCTCGAGGGAGCGAAACAAATCCGCCACGGGTAGGGCCTCAAAGGCCGGAGGATTGCCGCTGGCGTCGAGGCGGCTAATGGCGAGGAAGTTGTCCAATAGCAGGGTGGCGCTCTGGAGGGCCCGTTCTTGGCGGGCCACGATATCCCGTAGGGCAGGATTTTCGAGCCCCCGCTGGAGGATGCCATTGAGCAATTTCAAGGTCTGGAGGGGCTGACGCAGGTCGTGGCTCGCGGCGGCCAAAAATCGGGTCTTGTCGACGTTGGCCCGTTCGGCCTCGGCCTTGGTCTGGGCCAATTCCCCGGCGATGGCCCGCTGATGGGTGATGTCGTGGCCGGTGCACAATATCCCCCCCTGGGAGGAGTCGGGGGCGTCGGGGGCGAGGGGGGCCACGGACCACTCCATCAAGCGCCTTTGGCCCTGGCGGGTCACCAGGGAGGCGACCAGGGGGTTGGCCCGCCGTCCGGCGAGGATCTGCCGGTAGTGATGCAACGCCGCCGGTCGCTCCTCGGCGGGGATCAAACGCTCCAACCAATGCCAACCCCCAGCAGAAGCCGTGGTATAGCCTGTGGTGTGCTCGGCAAAGGGGTTGAGCCAACGGATGCAGCCGTCACCGTCGAGCAACACCAAAGACACGGAGATGCCGGCGATCAAGCGCCGTTCTAACCCTTGGGGTAGGGTGATGTCTGGGGCAGCCGCAGAGGCGTCCGGGGATGGGTTGACTTCACCCATGGTCGCTTACGCCCTCCGCGGTGACGCCAAGACCCGTGTCCGTGTACGCGTTGACTTCACCCATGGTCGCTTACGCCGTGTGGTGGGGGGCTGGGCGAATCTCCAGGGCGACGCGCACCAATTCCGCCAAGGAGCGCACCTGGAGTTTTTCCATCAGCCGCGCCCGGTGGATCTCCACCGTTCGAGGACTGATATCGAGGTCGCGGGCGATGATCTTGTTGGTCTTGCCCAGCAACAGTCCCTCCATGACCTGGTTTTCCCGGGGCGTCAGGGTCGCCAACCGTTGCTCGCTCTCTTGGCGGCGGTCGTGGACTTCGAGCTTTTCAGCGTCCCGGGCCACGGCGGCGTTGACACTGGCCAACAGAGGCTCGGCGTCGATGGGTTTTTGGACAAAGTCCAAGGCCCCTTCGCGCATGGCCTGGACCGCCACTGGCACATCCCCCTGGCCGGTGATGATGATCACCGGGGGGGGCGGCCCATCGGGCAATTGCTGTAGTAGCCCCAAGACGTCGAGTCCGTTCATGTCGGGCAAGTAGAGGTCCAACAGTACACAGCTAGGTCGGGTGCCGTCGAGCCCCTCCAAGAAGGCGTGGGCCGTTTCGTAGACGTCGACCCGGTAGTCGGCCGCTTCGAGCAGCAGTTGCAAAGCCTCGCCCAGGGGGCGATCGTCGTCGACGACGGCGATATGGGCAAAATGACCGTGGCTCATGGGATCTCCTCGTGACACTTGCCAAACCGACCCGAGCGGGAAGCCAGCCGCGCCGAGGAAAACGGGAGATGGCAGGTGAATTCAAATGCAATGGCAAACTGCGCCGAGTCGGTTTAAAAGGGCGATGGCGAGTACCGCCAACCGTCAACGGAAGACGACGGTTTTGTCGCCGTTGATCAGTACCCGACGCTCGAGATAACTTTGCACAGCTCGTGCCAATACCAAGCTCTCGGTGTCGCGGCCCACGGCCACAAAGTCTTCGACGGTCATGCCGTGGTCGACCTTCACCACGTCTTGTTCGATGATGGGTCCCTCGTCGAGGTCGGGGGTGACGAAGTGGGCCGTGGCCCCCACCAGCTTGACCCCCCGGGCGTGGGCTTGATGGTAGGGTTTGGCGCCTTTGAAGCTGGGCAAAAAGGAATGGTGGATGTTGATGGCCCGCCCCTCCAACTGGCTGCAGAGCCCGTCGCTCAACACCTGCATGTAGCGGGCGAGGACCACGAGTTCCACTGCCTCGTCGTCCATGAGCTCTAGCAGCCGCCGTTCCTGGCGCTCTTTGTTGTGGGAGGTGACGGGCAGGTGGTGGAAGGGGATGTCGTGGGAAGCGGCCAGCTGGTAGAAGTCCCGATGGTTGGAGACGATGGCCGCCACCACCATGGGTAGGGCGCCGATGCGGTAGCGGTAGAGCAAGTCGTTGAGGCAGTGACCAAAACGCGACACCATGATCAGCACCCGCGCCTTTTCCCGGGTGTCGTAACAGCGCCACTGCATGGCAAACCGCTGGCCGATGGTCTGAAATTCTTCCGTCAAGGGCTCCAGGGCCTGGGTGTCGGGGGCGTCGAACTTGACGCGCATAAAGAACAGCCCCGTCTGGGGGTCGTGGTGCTGGGCGCTGGTGAGGACGTTGCACTGGCGCTCGGCCAAGAAGCCGGCAACACTGGCGACGATCCCCACGGTGTCGGGACAGGACAAGTTAATGATAAATTGGGGCATGGAGCGCTTGGGCGTCTGGGCGAGTCGTGGAGGGTTGGGTTTGACCGTAGTGGAGCCAACGTAGTAAATTCAGTCCCATTCCGTCAACTGAATTTACTGGATCTTTGGGCTTTCCCCTGACCCTACTCCTGTGGTGAACGATTTTTCCCCTGAACAACTGTCGTTGATTCCCATACCTTGGTCTTCTCAAGGCCCAAGGCGCTGGTGATCGAAAATACCTTCGATGTCAACACCGAGAAACCCGGGCCACTTCCCACGGTCCGGGTTTTTTGCATTTAGAGAGCTATCATGTTCCAAGCTGTCAAGCCCAAACCCGACATCCCCGCCCTAGAAAAAGACGTGTTGGCCTTCTGGCGCCAGGGGGAGATTTTCAAGCGCTCGGTGGCCCAGCGGGCCGGCGCCGAGACCTTTGTCTTCTACGAAGGCCCCCCCACAGCCAACGGACGGCCCGGTAGCCACCACGTGATTTCCCGGGCCTTCAAAGACATGTTTCCCCGCTACCGGGCCATGCGGGGTTACTACGTGTTGCGCAAGGGCGGCTGGGACACCCACGGCCTGCCCGTGGAGATGGAGGTGGAGAAACAGTTGGGGATCACCCACAAGAGCCAAATCGAAGACTTTGGCGTGGCGGCCTTTAACCAAAAATGCCGCGAGAGCGTGTTCAAATACATTCGCGAGTGGGAAGAGCTCACCGAGCGCATCGCCTTTTGGGTGGATCTCGAAGACGCTTACATCACCTATCAAAACGAATATATCGAAAGCGTTTGGTGGATTCTCAAACAGTTCTTCGACCGTGGCTTGCTGTTTCAAGACTACAAAGTCGTGCCCTATTCGCCCCGCTCCGGCACCCCGTACTCCAGCCACGAGGTGTCCTTGGGCTACAAAGACGTCCAGGACCCCAGCGTCTACGTGCGCTTTCCCCTGGTGGACGAAGAGCGCACGGCGCTTTTGGTGTGGACCACGACCCCCTGGACTTTGCCCGCCAACGCCGCCGTGGCGGTGGGTCCCGAGGTGGAATACGCGGTGTTGGAGGGGCGTCCAACGCCCCAGGAGCCCGTCGAGCGGTTGGTGGTGGCCGCGGATCGGGTGGCGGCGGTGACGGCCCTTTCCGGCGATGGAAGCGACTACCAGGTGGTGACCCGCTGCAAGGGTCGGGAACTGGAGGGGCGGCGCTACCGACCGCTGTACGACTACTTCGCCGCTGAGGCCCCAGAGCAGGCTTTTAAAGTGGTGGTGGGGGACTTTGTTTCCACCGGCGATGGCACGGGGCTGGTGCACCTGGCGCCGGCCTTTGGCGCCGAGGATTTGGAGGTGGGGCGCCGACTGGGGTTGCCGGTGTTGATGACCGTGGACGACCGAGGGCGGTTCATCGACCGGGTGGACTTGGTGGCGGGGTTGGAGTTCAAGGCCGCCGACAAGGTGATCGTCAAGGACCTCAAGGGTCGGGGGCTGATGTATCACGCCGGGCAGCTGACCCACAGCTATCCCCACTGCTGGCGGGATGGGGGGCCTTTGATGTACTACGCCCGCACCACCTGGTACCTGCGGGCCTCGGCATTTCGCGACCGCTTGGTGGCCTTAAACGACACCATCCGCTGGGTCCCCGACCACGTGCGCCGGGGCCGCTTTGGCCGTTGGCTGGAAGAGGTCAAGGACTGGGCCATCGGTCGGGAGCGCTACTGGGGGACGCCGTTGCCCATCTGGGTGTGCGACAACCCGGCCATCGACTACCAGGTGTGCGTCGCCGATCGCCAAGAGCTCTCGGCATTGTGCGGCCGGGATCTGGGGGATCTAGACCTCCACCGTCCGTTCGTGGACGAGATTACCTGGGAGGTGGAACGAGACGGCCAACGGGGCACCATGCGCCGGGTGCCCGAAGTCATCGACGTGTGGTTTGACTCCGGCGCCATGCCCTACGCCCAGTGGGGCTATCCCCGCCACAACCGCGACCAGTTCCAAACCCAGTTTCCCGCCGACTACATCTGCGAGGCGGTGGACCAAACCCGCGGCTGGTTCTACAGCCTCCACGCCATCGCCGTGATGCTCAAGGACTGCGTTGCCTACCGCAATGTCATCTGCCTGGGGCACATTTTGGATCGCGAGGGGCGCAAGATGTCCAAGAGCCGCCCCGAGACCTTTGTCGCTCCCTGGGACGTCTTGGACACCTACGGCGCCGACGCCTTTCGTTGGTATATGTACACCAGCAATCCCCCCGGGGAGCCCCGCAAGTTCTCCGTGGAATTGGTGGGGGATGTGGTGCGTAGTTTTTACCTGACTTTGTGGAATGTACACAGCTTTTTTACCACCTACGCCACCCTAGATGGCTTTGACCCCAAGGCCGACCCAGTGCCCCTGGCGGAGCGCGACTTGTTGGATCGCTGGATCGTCGGCGAGCTACAACTTTTGGTGGAGCGGGTCACCGAAGCCTTTGAGAACTTCGACGCCCCCAATGCCACCCGCCCGGTGGAGGCCTTTGTCGACGACCTGTCCAATTGGTACTTGCGCCGCAGCCGGCGGCGATTTTGGAGCACCGAGACCGACGACGACAAACGGGCCGCCTACCACACCCTCTACGAGTGCCTGGTGACCGTGGCTAAGCTCTTGGCCCCCACTATGCCGTTTTTGGCCGAGCGGTTGTACCGAGATTTGGTGGTGGCCGTGGATGCCCAGGCTGTGGAGAGCGTCCACCTGAGCGATTGGCCCATGGCCGAGGATTCAGCCGTGGACGAGACCCTAGTGGCGGAGATGCGCCTGGTGACCCGGTTGGTGCAGTTGGGGCACGCCGCCCGCAACGAGGCTGGGATTCGGGTGCGTCAACCCCTGGCCGAGGTGGCCTTTGGCCTGGCTTCCCCCCAGGATGCCCCGGTGGTGGAGCGGTTTCGCGGTTTGATCGTCGATGAACTCAACGTCAAGGCAGTCACCGTCCTCGAGACGGGGGCCGCCATGGTGGAATACAAGCTCAAGCCGGTGGATACCCTGGGTCGGGAACTGCGGGGGGATTTCCCCGCCGTGCGCCAGGCCCTGGTGACGGGCTCGGCGACGGATATCGCCCAATGGGGTCGGTCCCTGTCGGCGGGGGAAAATATCGTAGTCGAGGTCGACGGCAAGGCCTTTACCCTCACCCCCGAGCAAGTGGTCGTCCAACAGACCGGTGCCGAGGGTTTTGCCGTGGCGGAGAGCGGCGGTTATTTGGCGGCCCTCAAGACCGAACTCGACGAGGCGTTGCGCCAGGAGGGTTTGGCCCGGGAGGTGGTGCGGCGCATTCAAGAACTGCGCAAGACCGCCGATCTGGCCATCAGCGACCGCATTCAGGTGAGCTACCGGGCATCGGGGACCCTGGAAGGGGCCATTGACGCCCATCGGGACTACATCGCCGGGGAGACCCTGGCGGTGGTTTTGGCCCCCGGCGAGCCCGAAGGTCATCCCCATCGGCGCAGCGACGAGTTCGAGGGGGAGACCCTGGCGGTGGGGTTGACGCCTTTGCCGGCTGCCGCGGCTTGACGGGGGCTCTCCCCTCAAGCCCCCAGGGCCAAGGGCGCGCTCGGCGCCAGGACCACCGTCGACCCGGGGGAACAGGGGCTGTGGAGCACTTGGATGGCCAAGTGGGCGGCGCCGCGCTCCAAGCTGAGCCCCAGGGCCGCGGTCGCCGGCCCGGGGGTCTCGAGCCTCGGGGGTCGCAGGGCGAAGACCGGGACCTGGCGGCACTGGGCCGCCCGCCGGAGGGTGCGCCATTCCTCCCCGGGGGCCCGGCCATCGTCGTGGACCACCACGGCGGCGGCGGTGCCCGCCCCCAAGATCCCCTTGGCCTGGGCCACCGCCGTCAGGACGGGGTGGGGGTGGAGCACCAAGACCCGGGAGACGTCAAAACCCTGGGCGGCCAAATGGCCCGGGTCGAGGTGGGCGGTGGGGGCGACCCACACCAACCACTGGGATTCCCAACTCAGGGCCGACAGGGCGGGCAGCAACAGGTCGAGGGCCTCGGCCCACAGGGCTTTGGGGGCCACCAGTTCGGTGACATCTCCCAGTGGCCAGCCCCCCCCGGGGAGCAGCCGATCGAGGGCGGGTAGGCCCGTGGACAGGCTGTGGGCCAAGGTCAAACTGACGTCGGGCAGGCTTGGCACTGGCGAGGTGGTGGCGGCTTTGACTAGACGACAACCCATAGTCGATCTCCTGGGACGAAGTGGGGGATGCTACAGATGACGACGCACTACCCCCACGGCGATGCCCTCGAGGCTAAAGGACACCTGGCTGGGGTCGACGTCGATGGGGGGAAAGTCGGGGTTGGCCGCCAACAACCGCAGGCCGTTGGGACCGTGGTCGAGGCGCTTGACGGTGACCTCGTCTCCCAGGCGGGCTACGACGATCTGCCCGGACTGGGCTTCGGGCTGGCGTTGGACGGCCAACAAGTCGCCATCGAGGATGCCGGCGTCCCGCATGCTCATCCCCTGGACCCGCAACAGATAGTCCGGTAGAGGTTTGAATAACTGGGGATCCATCTGGACGTGATCTTCCACGTGGGCCTGGGCTAAGATGGGCGCGCCCGCCGCCACTCGGCCCACGATGGGTAGGCCCGAGACGGCATTGAGCCCCGCTTCCCGCAGGCGGATGTTGCGATTTTTCCCCGGGACTAGCTCGATGTGACCCTTGCGTTCCAACAGCTTGAGGTGCTGTTGGGCGGCGTTGGGAGAGCGAAATCCCATGCGCTGGCAGATTTCTTCTCGGGTGGGGGTTACCCCGTGTTGGGCCACGGAATCCCGGATGAAATCGAGGATTTGACGTTGACGAGGCGTAAGGGCTTTCATAATGTATATATATACACATTCCGGAGGCTGTTGACAACACCCTTGCCCGAGCCTGGCACCGGCCTTCGCTCTTGTAAAAACGGCTATCCTCGGGGGGGTGAGGGGATGGTTGACAGAGCGGTACCGATTGAATACTGTAAAGTCTTATAGTATTAAGTGCAACAGCCAGTGCAACAGCCAGTGCAACAGGACTAACCACATGGCCGTCATCGTCAAATACGTGGTGGAACGCAACGGGGTCGAAACCATGACCTTTGCCAGCAAGCGAGAGGCGGATGCCTACGACAAACAACTAGACATCGCCGACGCCCTGAAAGACTGCTTAGCCCAAGGGGAATTGGGGTTGAGCGAGCCGCAATTGGAAGCCGTCGCCCACTACTTGGCCGAACAACGGGAGCGGGTGGGTACGCTGTTGAAGGGCGGGGGGCATGTGGGCGACGAGGACAAGCCTCGGCGGGGGCGGCGTAAACGCGTCGACGGCGAAGCGGCTGAGGTGGCCACCAGCACCTGAAGGGCGGGGGGGGAGCCGCCTGTCGGACTCGAACCGACGACCATCCGCTTACAAGGCGGGAGCTCTACCAGCTGAGCTAAGGCGGCACAGGGATGGGTTGATATCCCAAAACGCCCAGAGCATAGCGCAGTTGATGGCATCTGGGCAAACGCCTGCCGGGTCGTCGAGGTGCGGGTGAGGGATTGCTCTGTCAAGTGGCCGCCGCCACCCGACTCAGGCCGTGGAAAATCAAATCGGGAACCAACTGGTAGGGATTTTCCAGGTAGGGCAACAGCAGCCTGGCATCGCCGCCAGTGATGAAGTACTCCACGGGGGACGTCATTTGGCGAGCCATTTCCACCCCCAGACGATCCACGGCGGCGGCGGCGGCGTAGACGGTACCCGCCAACACCCCCTCCCGGGTAGTGTGACCCGGCACCGTCACGGAACCCTCCACGGCGGGGAAGATGTTTTGGGTGTTGTTGTAGAGAGTCTGGCGCATCAGCCGCGGCCCGGGGAGGATGACGCCCCCCTGGTGTTGGCCGTCGCCGTCTAAGGCGTCGACGGTGATGGCCGTGCCACAGTCGGCGATACAGCACGCCCTGGAGGTCAAATAGCGGGCGCCCAACAGCGCCAGCCAGCGGTCGACCCCCAGGCGGCTGGGGTCGCAGTAACCGTTGCTCACCCCAAAGGCGTGGGCTTCGCTTTCGACGAACAAGGGGGGGAGGTGCCAGTGCTCCAGGCTCCAGGCGGTGAGGGCGCGGGCGAGGGCCGGTCCCCCCACACTGCCCACCACCACGCGGCGGGGTGTCGGCAATTCCCCCCAGTGGTAGTCCAACAGCTCCCGGGGGGGCTGGTTGCGGTAGAGGGCCTGGCCGCGGCGATAAAATTGATCGCCGGTCCACCAGGTCCACTTGATCCGGCTGTTGCCGATGTCCACCAGTAGCATCAAGGCGCGATCCGCAACCGCACGTCGCCGGCGACAAAGCGTCGCAAACCCTGGGGGGTCTCCACCAACAAGGCCCCGTCGTCGGCGATGCCCCGGGCGATCCCCGCCACGGGGCCACCGGGCGACGCCACGGTCACCCCCCGTCCGGCGGCGGCATCGAAGCGCCGCCAGCGGGTGGCGACGGCGGTGAGGCCCACTTCGTCAAAGGCCTCCAAGGTGGGTACTAGGGCGTTGAGGACCCCGGCGGCCAGGTTCGTCCACGACGGCGGTTGATCCATGAGGCGGCTGAGGTCCGTCCAAGGTTGGTCGATGGGAAGGTCGTCGGGAAGGGCCCGGTTGATGCCGATGCCAATGACGGCAAAAGCGTCGACCCCAGAGCCTCCACCGCCCTCTACCAAGATGCCCCCCAGTTTGCGCCGCCGGGCCAAGAGGTCATTGGGCCACTTGAGGGCCAGGTCGGGCACTTGCAAGCTTGCCAGGGCCTCGGCGACGGCCACGCCCACTGCTAGGGTCAGCCCGGGTTGCCACGTCGCACCGGGGGGTGGGCGCCACAGCAAGGACAAATACAAGTTGCTCCCCGGGGGCGAGTGCCAAGGTCGCCCCTGGCGGCCCCGGCCTTGGGTCTGGGCATGGGCGAGGATGACCCAACCCCGGGGGGCGCCCCTGCGGGCCACCTCCAGGAGGTGGGCGTTGGTGGAGGGCAAGCTGTCGGCCACTTCGATGGTCAAGGAGACGGCAACGGAATTCTCGAGGGCCCGGCGAATCCGTTGGTTGTCGTCGTCGCTCATGGATTCCCCAACTGGTGGATTCCCCAACTGAATTGCCCAGGGGATGGAGTGCTTCCCCTGATTTTTCACCCTGTTATAATCGCAAAAGCTGTTGAAACAAACCTTTGGACGGTTCCTTGATCCCGATCTAAACGCGTCCTGGAACTCCCTGTCCCCGTCTTATAAACCCATTACAACCCACAATCAAAGCGCTCGTCGCCGCCCGCGACAAAGCTCCATAGCGTCTACGAGGTAAGCACGTGAGTCAACACGCCGTTCATGAAGGGGCTGCCCAGCAGGACCGCCAACTATACATCACCATGGTGGCCGTGTTGTCGGGGTTGGCCCTAGTTTCCGTGGTGATCTTCCTCCTCGCTCAGTTGATTAGCCTGGTGAGCGGCCCCGAGGTGGGTACCTCCGAGCGGGCCCAAACGGTCATCGCCAATCGCCTGGCACCGGTGGGTGCGGTGGTGGTGGGCGAACCGGCACCGCCGGCGGCCGAGACCCAAGTGGCCGCTGCGGCCCCCCCGGCGGCGGAAGCAACCCCCGTGGTCTACACCGCGGATCTAGTGGACAAGACCCGGGGCGAGGAGGTGTACGGCCAGGTGTGCCTGGCGTGTCACATGACCGGCGCCGCCGGGGCTCCCAAGACCGACGATCAAGGCGCTTGGCAGACTCGGGCCGAGCAGGGCTTTTCCACCCTGGTGCACCACGCCATCCAAGGCATCAACGCCATGCCCGCCAGGGGGGGCAATCCCAACTTGACCGACGCCGACATCGCCAGTTCCGTGGCCTACATCCTAGACGAGGCCGGGGTGAGCTACGAGGTGCCCAGCACTTCGGAGGCCGCCGAGGCCTCGGCGGCGGCTCAGGGTTAGCGACGCCGTCACTTAGTCCCCGCCAACATGGCCTTGAGGTGGGCCAACTGGGCTCTGCCCCTGGCCTGGCGCTCCGCGGGGCTCACCGTTGCTTTGCCTCCCTCCCATCCCATGCTCTTTGGGAGTTCGTCGAGAAACCGGCTGGGGGTGCAGTCCACCCATTCACCATAGCGCTTGCGCCTCTTGGCCAAGGTCAGGGCCAAGGAGCGCTGGGCTCGGGTGACCCCCACATACAACAACCGCCGCTCCTCGGCCAAGGAGCGCTCATCGGCGAGGCTGTTGCGATGGGGCAATACGTCGTCTTCAAGACCGATGATAAACACGTGGGGAAACTCCAGGCCCTTGGCTGCGTGGAGGGTCATCAAGGCCACGGCGTCGGGGTCTCGATCCCCCTCCTGGCGATTGAGCGTATCCATGAGGGTCATCTTGGCCACCCGCTCGGCCAAGGTGGCATCCTCGTCCATGCGCCCCAGCCAGCCGAGTAGGGCGTCGACGTTCTTGAGTCGCCGCTCGGCCACCCGCTTATCGTCGCACTGTTCGCCGAGCCAGCCGCGGTAGGCGATGGCCTGGATGAGTTCGGCCACGGCGGCCAAGGGGTCGCCCCGCTCGGCCCGATCACCGGTCTCCACCACCAGTCGGGCGAATTGTTCCAACCGGCCGTGGGCCTTAGCCCCCAAAAATTGGCCCAAGCCCAACTCAAAGCTGGCGTCCAACAGGCTCTTGTCCCGGCCGCTGGCGTAGCGGGCCAGCTTCTCCAAGGTGGTGGGGCCTATCTCCCGGCGGGGGACGTTGGCGATGCGCAAAAACGCCGCGTCGTCGTCGGGGTTGACCAGCAATCGCAGATAGGCGAGGAGGTCTTTGACCTCGGCGTGGTCAAAAAACGAATTGCCGCCGCTCAAGCGGTAGGGTATGCGCTGTTGGCGCAGTTGCTGCTCTACGGGGTGGGCCTGGTGGTTGCTGCGGTAGAGGATGGCATAGTCGCCGTAGCGATAGCCGCCTTTGAAGCGGTGCTGAATGATTTCCGCCACCACCCGCTCGGCCTCGGCGTCGCCGCTGTCGCAGGGGATGATCCGCAGGCACTCATTGCCCCGCAGTTCGCTCCACAGGCGTTTCTCCACCAGGCGGGGGTTGTGGCCGATGAGGTGGTTGGCCACGTCCAAAATGGCCTGGGCGGAGCGGTAGTTTTGCTCTAGCTTGACGATTTTTAACCGGGGAAAGTCCTCTTGGAGCAGCTGGAGATTCTCCGGTTGGGCCCCTCGCCAGGCGTAGATGGACTGGTCGTCGTCCCCCACGGCGGTGAGCTGGCCCCGCTCCCCCACCAGGCATTTGACCAGTTGGTATTGGCAGGCATTGGTGTCTTGGTATTCGTCCACCAACAGGTGTTCGAGGCGGTGCCGCCAGCGGGCGAGGCACTCGGGGTGGCCCTCGAACAGCCTCAAGGGCACGAGGATGAGATCGTCGAAGTCCAGGGCGTTGTAGGCCTGGAGTTGGCGATTGTAGGCGGCAAAGGCCCGGGCAGCGGCGGCATCTAGGGGATCGGTGGCCCTTTCCAGGGCTTTTTCTGGGCTCACCAAGGCGTTTTTCCAGCTGGATATCAACCCCTGGACCCGATCGACCTTGACATCGCCCCCGCCCGGGATCAGTTCCCGCAACAGCTGAAGGCCGTCCCGGGCGTCGATGATGGTGAAACCCGGCTTGTAGCCGGCGGCTTTGGCCTCCTTGCGGAGGATCTCGAGCCCCAGGGTGTGGAAGGTGGAGATCCGCACCCCCTTGGCTTCCCCCTTGAGGAGGGTCGCCACCCGTTGTTTCATCTCCCGGGACGCCTTGTTGGTAAAGGTCACGGCGACGATGTGGCGCGGGTCGAGGCCCTGCTTGATCAAATGGGCGATCTTGTGGGTGATCACCCGGGTTTTGCCGCTGCCGGCGCCGGCGAGGACCAAAAGGGGGCCGTCGATGTGGCGCACGGCGGCCTGTTGGGCGGGGTTGAGGGGAATGGCCATGGACTTCACGGGGATGTGGGTGACCGGGGTGACGAAGAAGACCTATGGTACGGCGAGACCTCGGCAACCGCCACCTGCCCCCGGAGGCCCCGGAGCTTCGGGGTGCGTGGCGGGTCAGAACCGCCGGGGTTCTGGAGCGAGGAAGAGTTTGCCATGTGTGGTCGCTTTGTCAGGTACAGCAGCGCCGAAGCACTCGCCCGGCGATTCGATGCTACCCCCCGGGGGGAATGGGTCCAGGGCAGCTACAACGTCGCCCCCACCCAGGGGGTGGTGGCGGTGCGAAGGGGTGGTGAGGGGCGGCGGGAATTGGTGGTGCTGCGCTGGGGATTGATCCCCCATTGGTCGTCGGGCCCCGACAACCGCTATTCCATGATCAACGCCCGGGCCGAGAGCGTGGCGGTGAAACCCGCCTACCGGGACGCCTATCGAAGGCGACGCTGTCTGGTTCCCGCCGACGGTTTCTACGAATGGCAGGCGACAAGGGGCCGCAAACAGCCCTACTACATCGCCGCCGCCGACGGCGAGCCCTTGGGGCTGGCGGGGGTGTAGGAAGCCTGGGGGGGGGAGCGAGGTGTCGTGGAATCCTGTGCCATCATCACCACCGACGCCAACGCCACCGTGGCGCCCATCCACCAGCGCATGCCGGTGGTGCTCGTCCCCGAGGACTATGCCACCTGGCTGGATCCCGAGGCCGACGCCGCGACCCTCCAGGGGTTGTTGGTGCCCTGTGATGACGCCGTGCTCACCGCCCATCCGGTGTCGACCCGGGTCAACAGCCCCCGCAACGACGATCCCGCCTGCGTGGATCCGGTGGCAGACGGGGGATGAGGGGAACTCGGGCGACGAGACGGCGGGGCAATTCCCACTACACTTGAGGCAGGCCATCCCCATTGCCCGTTGCAGAGGTCTTCCACCATGGATAAACATCCCCAACCTGCCGCCCTCGCCGCCGTCACCGCCGGTGGCACCATCAACCGCCGTCGCCTCCTCGCCGGGGGGGCCGCCACCTTGGCCTTGGCCTTGCCCGGGCTCGGTGGCGCCCGGGAAAGCGTCGCCCAGCGCCTGGAGGCTTTGGGGATCACATTGCCGGAGATCCCACCGCCAGTGGCCAACTACGTGCCCTACCGCACGGCCGGGGGGCTGGTGTTTTGCGCCGGCCAGATCGCCTTTCGCGACGGGGAGTTGCTGCACCCGGGCAAGGTCCCCGGGGACGTGAGTATCGAAGACGCCCAGGCCGCCGCTCGCCAGTGCGCCATCAACTTGCTAGCGGCGGTCAGTGCCGCCCTAGACGGCGATCTCCAGCGGGTCGAGGCCTGTGTTCGCCTCCAGGGCTTTGTGGCCTCGGCGGACGACTTCACCGCCCAACCCCAGGTGATCAACGGCGCTTCGGACCTCATGGTAGCGGTCTTGGGGGACGCCGGACGCCACTCGCGGTTGGCTGTGGGGGTCAATACCTTGCCCCTCAATGCCTGTGTGGAGGTATCGGCGATCTTTGCCGTGGGTCCGGCGTAAAACGCCCCCGGGGGGGGCGGAGCGGAACTGAAGCCCCGGGCTCCCCGGGGCCCGCCCGCCGTGGAGCGAAGTGTTGTCATGTTGCTGCAATGGGACTGGGGTACAACAAACGCCACTTCTACCCTGGAGGTGCCCATGATTTCCCGTGCCGCCGCGTTGTCCCTGCTGACCACAGCCAGCTTGGTCACCACCCCACCCCTCGTCGCCCAGGACTTGGCACCCGCCGAGCCCGCGGCGTATGTCGACTACCTCTACGACCGTTTCTTGGTGCGCCCCGCCGACGGCGAGGGCGGCCAGTTCTGGACCCAGTCCCTGACGGATGGCGCCGTGACCCGGGACGGGGCGGCGGTGGACTTCCTCAACACGGCGGAACTCGAGGTGGGTATCCTGCCGTTGGTGCGGCTCTACTACGCTTCCTTTGGCTTTATCCCCGACGAAGCCACCCTGGAGGGCCTGGTGGCCCAGCGAGACGGCGGCGCCAGCTTAGAAGACCTCGCCGCAGGCTTTATCGCCACCCAGATGGAGGAAGGCGAAGATTTCTTTGGCCCCTTCTTCACCGCCGAGACGGCCAGCGACGAACAGTACGTCAACGCCCTCTACTCCAACACCTTGGGGCGTCAACCCACCCTGGAGGGTCTGGAGTACTGGACGGGTCTGTTGGCCGCGGGCACCAGCCGGGCGGCGCTGTTGGTGCAGTTTAGCGAATCGATGGAATACCGGGCCGTGGTGGACGACATCCTCAAGAGCCAACTGGCCTACCAAGCCTTCACCGGCACCGCGGCTTCAGCCGCCGAAATCGTGGCCCTGCGCCCCTTGGGGCTGGAGTCAGTCACTGCCAACGCCCTGGCCCCAGACCCGGCCCAGGCCCTCACCGAGGTGGTGGAACTGGCCCCGGGAGACCCCGTCTGCGGCGATGGTGGGGTGCAGATTCTCCAGGGTTTGGACCAAAATCAAACCGACGCCCTAGATGCCGGCGACCTCCAGGTGGAACAATTTTTTTGTCGCACCGTCAACGCTGCCCCCGGAAGCAGCGTCTATCGCTTTGCCACCTATAACGCCTCCCTCAACCGCAGCGCTGCCGGGGAGTTGATCGACGACCTCTCCACCCCCGACAACGCCCAAGCCCAACAGGTGGCCGAGGTCATCCAACGGCTGCGCCCCGATGTGTTGGCGCTGTTGGAGTTCGACTTCGACGCCGAGGGCCAAGCCCTGGCGCTGTTCCAGGCCAACTACCTAGAAGTGGCCCAGGGGGATGCCGAAGCCATCGACTACCCCTTTGCCATGGCCATCGCCTCCAACACCGGCGTGCCCACGGGGCTGGACGTCGACGAAGATGGCCAAATCGAAGGCGATCCCAACGACGCCCAGGGCTTTGGCTTCCACGAGGGCCAATTTGCCTTTGTGGTGTTGTCGCGCTTTCCCATCCAGGATGATCAGGTTCGCACCTTCCAAGAATTGCTGTGGATCGATATGCCCGGCAACCTGCTCCCCGAGGATTACTACGACGCCGAGGAGCAAGCCGTCCAGCGGTTGTCGTCCAAAAACCACGTGGATCTGCCCATCGAGTTCCCCGAAGGTGTCGTCCACGCCCTGGTGGCCCACCCCACCCCGCCGGTGTTCGACGACGCCACCGACATCAACGGCCGCCGCAACCACGACGAGATTCGCCTGTTCGCCGACTACATCACCCCCGGGGCCGGCGATTATTTGGTGGACGACCAGGGCCAAGGTGGCGGCCTTGACTCCGCGGCGTCCTTTGTGATCCTCGGCGACTACAACGCCGACCCCTCCGATGGCGACAGCCGCACCCAGGCCATCAACCAACTGCTGAACAGCCCCGAGGTGGCGGCATCGGTGGCCACGGGGCCGCAAATTCCCTTTAGTGCCGGGGCCTTTGAGCAGGGCTTAATCACCCAGGCCGCCGCCAACCTCGGCCAGCGGGGTTTGACTGGTTACGACACCAGCAACTTCAACCTGCGGGTGGATTACGTCCTCCCCTCGGCCGACCTGACGGTGATCCAAAGCGGCCAGTTCTGGCCCCTGGGGGACGATCCCCTGGCGCCCCTGGGGGAGGTCTCCGACCACCAGCTGATCTTCGTTGATATCGCCCTGCCCTGACGGAGCGAGCCCTGTGAGCCACCGCGATCCGCCCCCTTGGCTGGCTTGGGCCCGGGAGATCCAGGCCCTCAGCCAAACGGGGCTCTACTTTGGCCAAGACCACTTTGACGTCCAGCGCTACCGCCGGCTCATGGCCTTGGCCGCCGAGATGGTGGCCGCCCACACCCAGTTGGCGGCGGCGGAACTCCTAGAGGGTTTTGCCGCCGAACCCGGCTATGCCACCGTCAAGGTGGACGTCCGGGGGGCCGTGGTGCGGGAGGGGCAAATTCTGTTGGTGCAAGAGCGCAGCGACGGCCGCTGGGCCATGCCCGGGGGGTGGGCCGACGTCGGCGAAACCCCGCGGGAAATGGTGACCCGGGAAGTGGTGGAGGAGAGCGGTGTCGACGTGGCGGTGGAGCGCCTGTTGGGGGTGTACGACGCCAACCGCCAACGGCCCCTGCAGTTTTTCCACGCCTATAAGCTGGTGTTTTTGTGTCGCTTCAAAGGCGGCACCCCCCGGGGCAGCGATGAGACCAGCGCCGCGGCATTTTTCCCCTTCGACGCCTTGCCCCCCCTGTCGACCTTCCGCACCGATAGCCGTCACCTCCGCGATGTCCAACAAAGACTCCAGGAGCCCCACCTGGGGGCGGCCTTCGACTAGCTAACCCCACAGGGCCGCCGGCGGCGGCTGCAATTCGCTGGCGCGAAACTCCACCTTGGGTGTTCGATCCTCGGCCAGCCACAAAGGCGCATCCAAATCCACAAATAAAGCCTCCCCCGCCACCACAAAGGCCGGCGCCATGGCTAGCGACGTGGCCATCATACAGCCCACCATGAGCTCAAAGCCCCGTTGCTGGGCCTGGGCCCGCAGCTCCAGGGCGGCGGTGAGGCCACCGGTCTTGTCGAGCTTGAGGTTGACGACGTCGTAACGCCCCGCGAGGCGTTCCAGGTCGGCGGCGGTGTGGCAGGACTCGTCGGCGCACACCGGCACGGGGTGGGGCAACTCGGCCAAGGGGGCGTCGCGGTCGGCGGGGAGGGGCTGTTCGATGAGCACCACCCCCAGCTCGGCCAACGAAGGCGCCAGCTCTAAATAGCGGCTCGGGGTCCACGATTCATTGGCGTCGATGATCAACTGGGCCTCGGGAACGGCGGTGTGGACCGCTGCCACCCGCGCCCGGTCGGCGTCGTCCCCCGCCAGCTTGACCTTGAGGAGGGGGCGATGGGTGTGGTCCTTGGCCGCCGCCGCCATGGCCTCTGGACTGTCGATGGCCAAGGTGTAGGCGCTGATGAGGGGTTTGGGGGGGCTGAGCCCCACCAGCTGCCAGACCCGCTGCCCGGTACTTTTGGCGGCCAGGTCCCACAGGGCGCAGTCCACGGCGTTGCGGGCCGCCCCCGCCGGGAGGCGCCCTTGGAGTTCGTCGCGCTCGAGCCCCGCCTCCAGGGCGGGCTTTAAGGCCTCGAGCTGGGCGGTGACGCTGTCGATGGACTCGCCGTAGCGGGCGTAGGGCAAGCATTCCCCCCGCCCCGCCACCAGGCCATCCCGGAGCTCTACCGTCACGGTTTCGGCGAAGCGCCGGCTGCCCCGGGCGATGCGCCATTCCCCCTTGAGGGCCCAGCGCTGGGCGTGGATCGCCATTTGGCGACTCACGTCCAGTGCTCCAGGGCCTCCACTAGGGGGGCCACCCCGGTGCGCACCGGGTCGACGCAGGGCAGCCCCAGGCGGTAGCTGCAGTCTTGGAGCAGTTCCCGGGCCTCGCCGTCCCCCAAGGCGGCGGTGTTGATGCTCAATCCCAGGGTCCTCACCTTGGGGTTGGTGAGCTTGGCCGCCGCCTCGTTGGCGGCAATGCAATCCTCGAGGCTCGGCAGGGGGTAGTGGGGCAGGCCCCGCATATGGCGGCGGGTGGGCTCGTGGCACATGACCAGGGCGTCGGGTCGGCTGCCGTGGAGCAGCCCCAAGCTCACCCCGGCGAAGGAGGCGTGGAACAGCGAGCCCTGGCCCTCGACGATGTCCCAGTGGTCGGGGTCGTTGGCCGGGGTCAGCATCTCCGCGGCGCCGGAGATAAAATCCGCCACCACGGCATCCACCGACACCCCGCTGCCGGCGATAAAGATCCCCGTTTGGCCCGTGGCGCGGAAGGTGGCCTTGAATCCCCGGCGTTGCATCTCCGCCTCCAGGGCGAGGCTGGTGTACATTTTTCCCACCGAGCAGTCGGTGCCCACGGTGAGGAGCCGCAGCCCCGGCCGCTCGGCGCCGCTGCCCACGGCAAAGTCCTCTTGGGGATGGCGGACGTCGAACAGCTGGCGTCCCACGCTCGCCGCCGCCTCGGCGAGCCCCGGCACGGCCCCCAGGCGTTGGTGGAGGCCGCTGGCGATGTCGAGACCCTGGGCGATGGCAGCCAAAAAGACCTCTCGCCAGGTGGCACCGATGACCCCACCCCGGTTGGCCACCCCGACAATCAGGGTCTTGGCGCCCTGGGCTGTCGCTTCGGCCAGGGACAATTCCGGCAGCCCTAGGTCCGCTTGGCAGCCGGGGAGGGATAGCTGGCCCAGGCAGTCGTCGCGCCGCCAGTGGGCCACGCCAGCGGCGGTTTTGGCCGCCAGGGCATCGGGGGCGTCCCCGAGGAACAGCAAATAGGGTTTGGCGATGTGCATAGTGTCGACCTCCACTTGGCTAAGCCTACAACTTAGCCCAAGATTTCTCGGTTTGAGACCCCATGCCCCTCCGGAGACGCCATGAACTACGACGACCCCCCAAAGCCGCAACCGTCGACCCTCCACCGCTGGGATATGAGTGCAGCCGAGGCCGTGGCGCTCCAGCGGCAGCTGGCCCAGAGGTTGGTGTTGGAGGACGATCTGGGGACGGTACACCAGGTGGCGGGGGTTGACGTGGGGTTTGAGGCCAGTGGCACCGTCACCCGGGCTGCCGTGGCGGTGTTGTCCGTCCCCGACCTACAACTGGTGGCCTCTGCCGTGGTACGCCAGCCCACCCGGTTTCCCTATGTGCCGGGGCTGTTGTCGTTTCGGGAGCTGCCGGCCGTCCTGGAAGCCCTGGGTCAATTGGCGGCGTTGCCGGATCTCATTTTGTGCGACGGCCAGGGCATCGCCCATCCCCGCCGGTTGGGCATTGCCTGCCACTTGGGGCTGTGGCTAGACCGCCCCACCATTGGGGTGGCCAAGACCCGTTTTGTCGGCCACCACGGCGCCGTCCCCGAGCACCGGGGGGGTTGGACACCCCTGGCCGTGGGCGGCGAAGTCGTGGGGGCTGTGCTGCGCACCCGACAGAACGTCAAGCCGCTGTACGTGTCCCCGGGCCATCGGATTTCCTTGGCCACCAGCCGCCAATGGGTCATGGCTTGTACTACCCGCTATCGCTTGCCCGAGACCACTCGCTGGGCCCACCGTTTGGCCTCGGGGCCTCCCACGGTTCCCACTCAGCTGTCGTGAGGAGTTGTTCCCGGTACCACGGGGCGTTTCCCCGTGGGCCAGACTAGTGGTAAGGGCGACGGGTTCACCCCGGGCCAAAGGGAGGTCGAGGCGAAGTGGCGCCGTCAAGTGTCGCGTTTTTTTACAGTCCCCATGGGGGGACAAGCGGCGAGAAAGTTTTGCAATTCAGACATGTTTTTTGGTTAGGTTGTTGATTTTGTTGATTTGTTTGGCGCTTTGCGTGGCTGGTGACTCCCCGGGGAGCCCCCGCCTGGGCTCTGCAGAGGGGATTTATGCGTCAGCTATTTTTACAGCCTCCCCCGGACTTTGGCGACAGACCCCCCCCATGGGATCAATAGTGTCAGTAAATTTTACATCCTTGGTCCCGATCCCGCTAAAAATTTTCCTCCAGGTGTGAAATTTCTAAAAACTTCCATGGATTCATGGCCTTTAACGCCATTCCTCGCCCTCGTTGTCTCCGGTGTGTTTCTTGCAACTAGTCAGGTTGATTGTTGTAAAAAAGCTGACTTGTTGCTCAAAGCCCTCGTTTTGTTGCTAAAAAATTAATCTTTGTTGCAAGATGGCTAATCGTTGTCATTGCCGTGGTCGTCGACGGGGAGGGAGATCCGCCGCCCACCGCCAATGGGGTGATCGCCAAGTCAGATGACTGCAGGAACCGAAGGGCTGTCGTCTGCGAGCGCGGGAAGGTTGACGATGGAGGAACCAGGAGGGCGACGCCATCGAAGTGGGACGTCGAGGGAATTGCAAGGCGTCTGCAAGAGGGAAATGATGAGGAGAACTGTGTTGTGATTCGCTCGCTTGTCGTTGCTGCCGTATCGTCAATCGCCGCTGGAGGCCCCGCCCTGGCTGCCGCCGAGGTGTTGGACCCCCCAGTGCCCACTGCCAGTCAAGAGGCTTCGAACCAAGTCGAGGATGAGCACCTGGCCAAGCTCGGGCGGGACCTCCTCGTCCTGATATCCAGGGAGGCCAGCGCCGAAGATGATGGCGCGGGTGACCCCGAGGCACCAGAAGACGCCTCCTCGGCAGGGGAGGTCTCAGCCGCCGAGACGACCGTCGCCGAAGTGGTGGTGGACGCCGTGGCCAACCAAAGCGGCGAGGCCCTGCGAGATGCCATGGCCGCCCTGGGGGGACGGAATTTGGCCGTGGTGGGCCGCCTGGTGGGTGGTGTGATGCCCGTGGATAGCCTAGAGGCCCTGGCTCCATTGTCCGAACTGCGCTTTGCCCGCCGAGCGGGCTACATCGCGGCGACGGGCGGTGTCACCAGTCAGGGGGACATGGCCGTGGCGGGCGATGTCGCCCGGGCCGCCTTTGACGTGGTGGGGCTCAACGCCTTCACTGGAGAGGGCATCGTGGTGGGGGTGATTTCCGACAGCTTCGACGCCAGAAACGGCCGGGCCAGCAACAACCTCGACGACGACGTGGCGTCGGGGGATTTGCCCGGCGCCGAGGGGTTGGTCATCATCGTCGACGGAGACGAGGGCGACGACATCGACGAAGGGCGGGCCATGGCCCAGATCATCTACGATCTGGCCCCCGGGGTGCGGCTGGCCTTCCACTCCTCCAACGGTGGCCAGGCCAACTTCGCCACGGCCATCGACACCCTGGCCTCCGACACCCTCAACCCCTTTGGCGCCGCCCAGGTCATCGTCGACGACATTCTCTACTTCCGCGAGCCCATGTTCCAGCCCGGGGTCATCGCCCAGGCGGCGGCGGCGGCGGTGGAGGCGGGGGTGGTTTATTTTAGCGCCGCCGGCAACTTCGCCCGCCAGAGTTACGCCACCCCCGCGGGTTTTGTCCCCTCGGGGTCCACCCTCCCGGGGGGAACCTGTGCGGGGGGGCAACTCCACGACTTCGACGCCACCGACGGCGTCGACACGGCCATCACCGTGGAGCTGTTGCCGGGGGCCCAAGTGACGGCGATCCTCCAGTGGAGCGACCCATTCTTTTCCCTAGGGGATCCCAATGGCGCCACCGCCGACCTGGATTTGGTGGTGTTCAACGCCGCCGGCGACGTGCTGGATGTGGTGGGCAACGACGATTTGGGCAATGATCCGGTGGAAGTGGTCACCTTTACCAGTCCCTTCAACAACAACGCCTTGGGCTTTGGCGTTGCCCTGTGTGAAGGCGAGCTACCCGAGCTCTTCAAGGTGGTCTTTGTCTATAACGTCATCGACGATATCGAGATCGCCGACGAAGGGGAAGGCTATGACCAGGGCACCATCTACGGCCACGCCAACGTCCCCGGCATCACCACCGTGGGGGCATCGGCCTACTTCAACGCCCCGCCGGTTGCCGAACCCGGCGACCAGGCGTTTTTGAGCCTCAACAACTTTTCCTCGGCGGGGGGGACGCCCTTGTTGTTCGAGGCCAACGGCACCCCTTTAGACGATGCCCAAGTGCCCTTCAAGCCCGAGATCACTGGCCCTGACGGGGTGAATAATACCTTCTTGGGGGGCGATATCTCTCGCCCCTCCGACCCCGACGGGTTTCCCAACTTCTTCGGCACTTCGGCCGCTGCCCCCCACGCCGCCGCCGTGGCCGCCCTGCTGCTGGAGGCCATTCCCACCTTGACACCCCAGGCCATCGAGGATCTCCTCACCGACAGCGCCTTGGATATCACCACCCTGTTCGATCCTTTCTTCAACCGATTCCTCGGCGCCCTCCCCAACGGTGAGGGCCCCGACTTCGACAGTGGCTTTGGCTTTTTCCAGGGGGATCGGGCCGTGGCCACGGCGGTGTGCGATCTAAACGGCGATTTGGTGGTGGATCGCGACGACATCCAGGCACAATTGGGTCTCTACAACGCCACCGTCGACCCCGAGGTGGTGGGAGATGCCAACAACGACGGCTTGATCCGCGGTCAGGACATTCGCCTGTGTACCATCTTTTGCGACAATGCCCTCTGCGCGCCCACAACGGATTGAGCGCCGGGCAGAACACCGACAACGAACTCGAGGAAGCTCGCTTATGTGGCAACGACAGCACGGATGGTGGTGGGGAATAGTTCTGCTCTGGGGGGGGGCCATCAGCGCCCCCGCCGGGGCCATCACCTTGGCCATCGATCCCATGGATCCCTCCGTTCCCCGGGGGGATAGTTTTGCCATCGACGTCAACGTGTCGGGGTTGGGGGATGGCGCAGCCCCCTCCCTGGCGTTCTTCGCCATCCAACTCAACTACGACGTCGACACCCTCACCATCGATCCCGCCACCGATGTGGATTTTGGTCCCTTCTTGAGTCAATTGGGAGCCGGGGCCGACGACGTCTTCAATTCCATAACCTTCACTGATACGGGGATCAGTTTTCTCCTGGCGGGGGAAACTAGCTTCCTCTCCGCCGCTGAGCTCGACGCCATCCAGCCCGACGCCTTTACCCTGTTTACGGCGACCTTTGGGGTACCCGCCGACGTCTCCGCCGCCGGCACACCCTTGACCTTTGACCAGGCGGTGACGCAACTCATCAGTCCCGAGTTCGACGAGAATTTCGACCCCATCGAGTTGACCGTCGACACCTTTGTCGATGCCAGCGTCAGCTTTCTCGAGCCCCCCCCTCCCGGTATTCCCCTGCCCCCCACGGCGTGGCTGATGGCCGCCGTGTTGGGGGTGTGGGGCATGGGCCGTCGCGCCTGAGCATGGTCGTCTAGGAGCGCCCCGTGGCGCTCCGGTGGTTGGTGTTGGGCGTGGGTGTGGGGTTGGCCTATGCGCTCGACCGCGTCGCGATCAACGGGATCGTCTTTGGCGCGCCGAACTCGTGGCGGCCGAACGACACGCCG
>JBHJHK010000470.1:0-9439 GCA_050330975.1 Candidatus Competibacterales bacterium
GCGGTTTGGTGGCGTGGAGATCTACCGCCGCATCTATAAGGTGGAAGCGATAGACGACAAGACCTTCACCGTGTTTGTCGACCGCCTCACGTTTGACTACAACGCCCTGCCGTTGCAACTGTTGCCCGCCCACCTGGAAAAGCCCATTTTCGACGAAGACCCGGCCAACTACCACCAGCGCAACGGCTACGGCACCAACCCCACCCAGCCCGGCCTCTACCACGGCCCCTATCGCCTGGCCGAAGTGGAACGGGGCAGCCAGTTGACCTTTGTCCCCAACGACCACTGGGGGGGACAGCCTCCCCAGTTTAGCCAAATCACCATCAAGACCATCCCCAACACCGCCGCCCTGGAGGCCAACCTCCTCTCTGGAGAGTTGGATCTCATCGCCGGCGAGGCGGGGATTACCATCGACCAGGCGCTGGCCTTTGAGCGCCGCCACGGCGATCGCTACCAAGTACTGTTCAAGCCGGGGTTGGTCTACGAGCACCTGGACGTCATGCTCGACAACCCCATACTGGCCGATGTGCGGGTGCGCCGGGCGTTGCTCCACGGCGTCGACCGCCAGGCCATCAACCAACAGCTGTTCGGCGGCCGTCAGCCGGTGGCCCACACCAACGTCAATCCCTTGGACTGGGTCTACACCGATCGAATTCCTCAGTACGACTACGACCCCAACAAAGCCAAGGCCTTGCTCGAAGAAGCCGGTTGGCGCCTCCGGGGGAGCTTTCGCTTCAACGACGCCGGGGAGAAGCTCGCCTTTGACATCATGACCACCAGCGGCAACCGCAGCCGGGAATTGGTGCAGCAGGTCCTCCAGACCCAGTGGCGCCAACTGGGCATCGATGCCCGGATCAACAACCAGGCGGCCCGGGTGTTCTTCGGTCAAACCCTCGACCGACGCCAATTCCGTGGCCTGGCGATGTTCGCCTGGATCTCGTCCCCCGAGAGTGTACCCCGCACCACCCTCCACTCGGCAGAGATCCCCGGGGAAGCCAACAGCTGGCGGGGCCAGAACTACCCGGGCTACCGCAATCCCGAGATGGACGCCCTCATCGACGCCATCGAAAAGGAATTGGATCGCGGGCGGCGCAAGGCGTTGTGGGCCGAACTCCAAACCCTCTACGCCCGGGATTTGCCGGCGCTGCCGCTGTTTTTTCGCGCCGACGCCCACGTTTTACCCCGCCGTCTGGAGGGCCTAGAACCCACGGGCCACCAGTACCCCACCACCTTGTGGGTGGAGGACTGGCGACTGATGGAGCCGTAACTTCCCAGCGCCTGGGAACATCCCTTACTACTCTTTAGCCCTCCAGGGCTCGCCACTGGGGGCCGTTTGCGGGAAACTCACTCCATGCCAATGGCGAACATTTTCTCCAGATCGTGACGAGAAAACACTTGAAAGGCGATCATCGTCTCGGAGTCGACGATGCCCTCCACCCGCAACAGCTCGGCGGTGACCAACTCCGCCAGACGGCGATTGTCGGCCACCCGCAAAATGGCCACCAGGTCGAAGCGACCGGCAACGGAAAACACCTCGGAAACGCCGGCGAACTCCGCCAGACGCTCGGCCACGTCGTTGATGCGATGGCGATTGACCTTGAGCAGCAAAAGCGCGCTAACCATGGTGTAGACCCCTCGTGGAACGATCCAATGGTGGCCGGTAGCTTTGGGCGACCCCTCGCGCCACCGGCCCCGCGCCCCAGTGTAGCGCGAGTTTCCCTTCCCCATCTTCTGCCAAAGGCCGCTAGCCCATGGTCAAGCTGCTAGTCGATCGCCTCGCCCAAGCCCTGTTGGTGCTGTTGATCATGTCGTTTGTCACCTACAGTCTATTGGGGCTGATGCCCGGTGATCCCATCGACGTGATGGTCAACGCCGACCCTCAATTGACCGAGGCCGACGCCGAGCGGCTCAAGGAACTCCACGGCCTAGATCAACCCGTTGTCGTCCGCTGGTACCACTGGTTGACGGGCACCCTCACGGGGGACTTGGGTTATTCGAGGCTCTACGGCAGCCCGGTGCTGGAGGTGTTGTTGCCGGCCCTGGGGAACACCCTCAAGCTGCTGGGGGCGAGCCTGTTGTTGTCCATGGTCATCGCCTTGCCCGCGGGGATTTACGCCGCCCTAAGGCCCTATTCGTGGCGGGACTATGCCATCAACCTGTGCGCCTTCGCCGGCATTTCCATTCCCGCCTTTTGGCTGTCCTTGATGTTGATCATCGTCTTTGCCGTCACTTTTCAAGTGTTGCCGGCGGGGGGCACGGGAGGGGATGACCTTTGGAGTGCACTGCGCCACATGGTGTTGCCGGTGGCGGCCCTCACCATCGCCAGTGTGGGCAGCCACACCCGCTTTGTCCGCGGGGCCATGTTGGAGGTGATGCGCCAGGATTTTATCCGCACTGCCCAGGCCAAGGGCATCAGCCAGTGGCGGGTGGTGGCCCACCATGCCCTGCGCAACGCCCTCATCCCCGTGACCACCTTGCTGGGGCTGGAGTTCGGCGCTTTGTTTTCCGGGGCCTTGATCACCGAGACCATCTTCGCCTGGCCCGGCATCGGCAAATTGATCTACGACTGTATCATGGGCAGCGACTACAATTTGGCCATGGTGGCGTTGATGCTGGCCACCTTTGTCACCCTGATGGGCAACTTGGCCGCTGATGTGGTCCACATGTGCATCGATCCGAGGATCCGCTATGGAGCCTGAACGCCCCCTCGACGTCGACCTCGAGGACCTCGACCCCCCCTTGGCCGCGGCGTTGGACCTCGACCCCGACCCTCCGGGCCCTGGAATCTCAGCCCCTGGCTTCAAACGCCGCGGCCCCCTGACTCGCTTTGGCCGGCGCTTTTTTGCCCATCGCCTGGCGGTGGTGGGGGCGATGGTCTTGGTGGTCTTGGCGGTCTTGGCCGTCGGGGCCCCCGTCATCGAGGTGCTGTGGGGTTTAGATGCCGAGGCCATGGATCTGTTCAAGCGCTATGCTCCCCCGTCGTGGGAGCACCCTTTGGGCACTGACGCCCTGGGCCGCGCCTTGATGTTGCGCCTGCTCTACGGCGGCCAAGTTTCGTTGTTGGTGGGGATCATCGGCGCCTTGGCCGCCGCGGTCATCGGCACCCTGGTGGGCCTTGTAGCCGGCTATTGGGGGGGGCGTTGCGACGCGTTTTTGATGCGCTGCACCGACTGTTTTATCGCCTTGCCGCTGTTGCCGTTGCTCATCGTCTTGGCGGCGGTAGACCTATCCAAACTGGGTTTGCCCCCGCTCATCGCCGAGTCGGAGTACGCCAGTCTCTACCGCATCATCGCCATCGTTGCCCTGTTTGGCTGGACCACGGTGGCGCGCTTGGTGCGTTGTACCACCCTGAGCGTCCGGGAGCGGCCCTACGTCACAGCCGCCATCGCCGCCGGCGCCAGCCCCTGGCGGGTCGTGATGGTCCACGTCTTGCCCAATGTCACCTCCCCCATCATCATCGCCACCACTTTGTCTGTGGGGCATATCATTTTGCTGGAGTCGGTGCTGAGCTTCTTGGGATTGGGGATTCAACCGCCCTTGCCCAGCTGGGGCAATATGCTCTCCAACGCCCAGCAAGTGATATGGGAGGCGCCCATGACGGCGTTTTACCCGGGGATTTTGATCTTCATCACCGTGATGGCCTTCAATTTTCTGGGGGATGGTCTCCAAGATGCCCTGGATCCCCGGGCCAGCGAGGGCCGGGTGGCGGTGGATGGAGTGGCCACCTCGACTTGTGGTTAGTTGGGCCTTACGGCGGTTGGCCCGTTGCAGTGATTCCGGGCACAACTGATCCAGCCTTTGTCCAGAGATTCTGCGGAGAGCAAGCGATGCCCAGCCTTGACGATCACCCCTACAGTGCCCTTCCCCCCACCATTAACGCTCACCGCAACAAGGTCGTTACCGCCACCCAGGCGGTTGAACTCATCTGCGATGGCGACACCCTGGCAACTGGGGGATTTGTCGGTATTGGCTTTGCCGAAGGTTTGGCCGTTGAGCTGGAAAAGCGCTTTCTCGACACTGGCCAACCGCGAGACTTGACCTTGGTCTATGCCGCAGGCCAGGGGGATGGCAAGGGTAAGGGGGTCGATCACTTGGGTCACGAGGGGCTGCTCAAACGGGTCATTGGCGGCCACTGGGGGCTGGCGCCGCGACTGCAGAAGCTGGCCATGGACGACGCCATTGAGGCCTACAATCTCCCCCAGGGCTGCATTAGTCATCTGTTTCGCGATATCGCCGCCGGCAAGCCCGGCACCCTAACCCGCGTGGGCCTGGGCACCTTTGTGGATCCGCGCCTGAGCGGTGGCAGGATCAACCCCCGCACCACCCAAGACCTGGTGCAACTTTTTCCCATCGATGGTGAGGAGTATCTGTTTTACCGGGCCTTTCCCATCAATGTGGCCTTTTTGCGCGGCACCACCGCCGATCCCGACGGCAATATCACCATGGAGCGGGAGGCCTTGACCCTGGAGGCGCTGGCCATCGCCACTGCCACCCGCAACTCCGGTGGGATTGTGATGGTGCAGGTTGAGCGGTTGGCCGAGCGTGGCTCTCTCAACAGTCGCCAGGTGAAAATTCCCGGGGTAATGGTGGACGCGGTGGTGGTGGTGGAGTCGGATCTCCATTGGCAAACCTTTTCTACCCCTTATAACCCCGCCTACAGCGGCGAGTTGCGGGTTCCCATCAGTTCCATTGCCCCCCTTCCCTTGAGTGATCGCAAGGTCATCGCCCGCCGGGCCGCCCTGGAGCTCAAGGCCAACGCCGTGGTGAATCTCGGCATTGGCATGCCGGAGGGAATCGCCAATGTGGCCAATGAAGAAGGCATCCTGGATTTTCTCACCCTCACGGCTGAGCCCGGTGTATTGGGGGGTCTTCCCGCCAGCGGGCTCGATTTTGGCGCCGCTGTCAACACCCAGGCGGTGATCGATCAGCCCTCCCAGTTTGATTTTTACGATGGGGGCGGTCTCGATATCGCTTTTTTGGGCCTGGCCCAAGCCGATCGCTTGGGCAATGTCAACGTCAGTAAATTTGGTACCCGCCTGGCGGGGGCCGGTGGTTTTATCAATATCAGCCAAAATGCCAAAAAACTGATCTTTGTCGGCACCTTTGCCGCTAAAACGGAGTGCGATATCCGCGAAGGGCGGCTTTTCGTCTCGCGCGACGATAAAGCGGTGGTGAAATTTATCGAAGAAGTTGAGCATCGCACCTATAGCGGTCCGTTGGGGGCCGCCAAGGGGCAGCCCGTGCTTTATATCACTGAGCGCGGCGTCTTTAGCCTGACGCCCCAGGGCATTGAGCTGATCGAAATAGCGCCGGGTCTCGATCTCGAAGAGGATATCTTACGTCTAATGGCCTTTAGACCGTTGATTGCCAACCCGCTCAAGGTGATGGAGGCGCGTATTTTCACCCCCGATCCCATGGGGCTACAAGAGGACATTCTCAGGGTGCCCTTGAGTGCGCGCTTTCACTACCAGCTCGACGAAAACCTGTTTTTTATCAATTTTGAGGGTTTGGCGGTGCACACAACGGAGGAGGTCGAGGCCATCCGCCAGCAGGTCGAAGTGCAGCTCAAACCCATTGGCAGGCGGGTGAACACCATCGTCAACTACGACAATTTCACCATTGCTCCCCACTTGATGGAGGACTACGCGGCCATGGTGCGGGATCTGGTTGAGCGCTTTTACGCCAACGTTACCCGTTACAGTACCAACGCTTTTTTGCGAATGAAACTAGGCACCGCTTTGGAGCAGCAAAAGCTAGCGCCCCACCTCTACCAAACCCAGCGCCAGGCGCGGGATTTGCTCTGATTCCATAGATTGCCGGCGCCGAGGCTTCGATTGCTCCCTCGCCGATCTTTTGTAAAGATGCTAGAGAACAGTCGCAACCAGCGAGCAAGCCCTTGATGGCAGTTTAAGGATGAATAGCTGATTCGTTAGGCTACTCTGCATTGTCCTGAGAGATTCCGGTTTGTCGAGTTAGCTGGTTGATCCTCCGAGCCTAACCTTGTGAGTGGCTAGCGGTGAGAGCTAGTCGATCCCTCCAGATCTTTGCTCCGAATCAAGTCTGTGATCGTTGCTGAGGTCTACTCACTTTTGCTGCAGCGGACGCTTCGGCTAACCCGATCTCTGCTAACGTTGGGGCAATCTCGGCGCGCCGCTGAGCTCTACGTTAGCCGTCTCGCTGAGTCTGTATGTCCAGCTCGTTGAGGAGATTAAAGATGAAACGTAGAACCTTTATCAAGAGTGCCGGGGTGCTCACGGTCTTGGTTGCCGGTGGTGGAGTGTGGCGTGCTTATGACCAAGGTGTTTTCAGTATTGGTCAGGGGCCGGCGTATGAGCCCTGGAAGAATTGGCGCGAGGATGCCAGTCAAGGGCCACTGGGGCTGGTCCGTGCGGCCATTCTCGCCGCCAACCCCCACAATACTCAGCCCTGGCTGTTTAAGGTGATGGAAGGGCGGATTGAATTGTACGCCGATACCATCCGGAATCTGGGCGCCTTCGATCCGTATCTAAGGGAAATGCATCTCGGTTTGGGCTGCGCCGTGGAGAATATGGCGCTGGCCGCCACTGCCAATGGATACGAGGCAGAAGTCACGTTATCGGAGGGCACCTTAGCTCCGATTCCAAGCACCCCTGAGCCGACACTCGTTGCGCGCATCGACTTGTCGCCAGGAAAGAAGGTGCGAAGCAGTCTCTATGAAGCCATTCCACAGCGCCATACGAATCGTGGCGCATACAACCCCGACCGACCGTTGTCGCCTGAGGTTCTTAGCGAAATACGCCGGATAGCCGAGTACGACTCGAAAATCAACATATTTGTCTATACGGCGGAAGCAGACAAAGCGAAGTTTGGCGATGCTGTGACCAAAGCCACGGAAGCAATCATCGCGGATGCGACCATGGTTCATGACAGCGAAACATGGTTTCGGCACAGTTGGGCCGATATTCAGAAATTCCGCGACGGTCCGACACTTGATGCTGCTGGACTCTCTCCGCTAATCACAGCGATAGCCAAGATACTTCCTCCCCCATCGGCAGAAATGAACCACAGATATTGGCTTGATGCGACGAGAGACGTCCATGTTGCCACATCGCCGATGTTTGGCCTGCTTGCGGTGCATGACCTCTACGACCGGGCGCAAACCATGCGCGCTGGCCGTGTATGGCAGCGGATGCATCTATGGGCGACGAGCCAAGGTATTGCGATGCAACCTCTCAACCAGCCGGTGGAATTAGTCGACCGGGAGCGTGAGCTGAACAAGGAACCTCACGCCGCACAGGTGCTGGCCGATCTCACAGGTACTCTGGCATGGAAACCCACCTTTGCGTTCCGAGCGGGTTATCCAGAGAGGGAAGCGTTGACCAGCCCTCGGCGCCCCGTCGAGCAGGTGGTCGTTCAAGGGAGATAAGGTGGGAAGCAACGTTTGAAAGGATGAGACGAATCGCCACGGCTAACCAAAGCACAAAAGCAGGTGTGTTCATAGAAGAAATTGTAAATATTTTCGCACCTAACAAGGCAAATCAACTCAAACGCATTCAGTTGCTGCGTTCCTTCACGCTCCGGTTATTTGCGGCGTTATATCCTTTCCTTGGGAGACAACCCAGCCCGTCAGGCCTTCGGTGCTATCGCCGGAAAATTCATTGCCATGAATTTCAGAGCCATTCAATGGCTCGTAGAGCATATCGGATATAATCTCAGCCGCATTTCTTCAATTGCTTTTTCAGGATACATCAACGCCGGCCTGCATTTTTCAATTAAACCCAAAACCAATCCGATATCTTCATCAACATGTTCCCCACAAAGAAAGTCGGTATTAGTCAGCCGACAAACGGCATATGAGTCTTTCGCTCTTGGGATCAATAAATCAACAACGATCCCTCCGGGTATTCCCCCGACCATCCACAAGGCAGATGGCCGCTTTGGTAAATGTGAAAGAGCGCGGGATAAACATTGTCCACCACACACCAGTTTGCCCGATAGGTCGCCTCGACGAGGATGGTACATGTGTCGTCAGAGATCGCCTGGGCGTAGAACGGAATCCATCCGAGTTCCTGAACCCGCTCATGTATTCGATGACTGACATCTTCGTCCAAAACCTTTTGCGCCTGTGTAAAAAGCAAATTCCAGTCCCGGTAGCGATCTCTGAATGATACGGAGAGCCCCGCTGTCAAATCTCCCTGAAACCTGTTTCGCAAATTGTCCCAGGTATCGTCCCATGCCGCATCAGCAGCCTCCCATGAATCAACCGTTTCCGCATTTAATGGCAGAGATTCCGTTGGTGCAACACCAATGCGATACAACCACTCAACACGGGCGATGGCGCCCATCGTTTCTTCATGAAGTTTTAGCTTTCCCATGGCAACTCAGTTCTCTGTCTTCAAAACATGATACGCCTGTTATCTAGCTAATGACCTTTACTCATTCCATGCCGACAATCACCCACTTTGCGGATAGCAGCCGTTCACCATTATTGATAAACCGCGAAATAACGCTCATGGTCAAGTCTACCCCGACAAGTTGATCGCCCAAAACATGCATCTCTTCTCCACCGGGATAGAGGAATATCTCCTGCGAAGCATTTTTTTGACTGGCCGGATCCACCAGGACATATTCATCTATTCCGGTGGCTGGCGTGAAACGGATATAGCATCCTATATTTGGCTTTACCATCAACACCAACCAGTTTCCGCTAATTTCATGGATCAGCGACGCATCGCAAGATCCTGTCTCCCAAAAGGCATTGCCGCCGTTTCGAATCCGCTCCTCAATAAAGTCGAGGCTCGGATTACTAGTGACCGCGCCATCAGGCGCTTCAAATCTTACAGCCATGATGATATCTCTTGGTAAACCCGCTTCCTGACGACAGTGCCATGCACCATAGTACATCACACCGACATGACAAGTGGCTAGCAGTGTTCTATCTTTAGATAATCCTTCCTCGTCCACTTAGCCTCATGCTGGGTGAATAACATGATCGATTGGCGCGCGGCATCGGCCCTGCGACAGGCCTTCAAGCGCCATCTGCCCTTCAGTTACCATCGGTTGAACGCCCTCGCGCGCGCCGTCTTGGCCGTGTGTCAATGGCGTACGGTCAACCTCGTGTCGCTCGCCGCGGTCCTCAACCCCAGGGTCAAGACGTCATCGAACGACACAAGGCTCCAGCGCTTGATCCACGCGCTGCCCTTCGACAAGACCGACCAGGCCGCCATCGCCCACGCCATCACCGCCCTTCTCGACCTGCCCGAGCGCTGGATCCTCACCCTCGATGGCACCGCCGTCCCTCTGTTCTGGAAAGCCCTCGATAAAACCGGCAACTCCAACACCCAAGAACGAAAGCACCTCCTCCAACGCTTCCTCGACACCTTCGGCGCTGGCCGTATCCATCACCTCTTGGCCGATCGCGAGTTCCTCGGCCAAGACGGGCTGGCCTGGTTGGCTCACC
>JBHJHK010000471.1:0-9436 GCA_050330975.1 Candidatus Competibacterales bacterium
GGTGCCGCCCGTCCTGGCGGTGTTGTTGGAGATCGCCAATTCCAGGGTGCCTGACACCTCCGACACCCGCGTCGCGCCGGCGGCGGGACGCTGACGCCGGGGCCGACAGGGGGGCGGCTTGATTCTCGCCCCCCCGGACCCCATAGTGAACGATTGATCGCATTGGGAGATTTTCGCAGTGAACCATCTGGACGACGACGACGACGACGACAAAAACACCAGCCCTCAACCGCGTTTTATCACCGAGCGGTTGTTCAACCAGCGCACCATCCTCATCACCGGCGGCATCAACGACCGGATCGCCCGCCAGGCCACGGCCCAGTTGTTGGCCCTAGCGGGGGAGGGGAGCGACCCCATCGACGTCTACATCAGCTCGCCGGGGGGCCACGTGGAGTCCGGCGACATGATCTTCGACATGATCCGCTTTATCGACTGCCCGGTGCGCACCATCGGCACCGGTTGGGTGGCCAGTGCCGGGGCGTTGATCTTTGTCGCCGCCGAGCGGGAAAACCGTCTGTGTTTGCCCAACACCCGCTTTTTGCTCCACCAGCCCAGCGGTGGGATGATGGGGGATGCCTCGGACATCGCCATCCAGGCCGAGCAGATCATCAAGATGCGCGAGCGCCTCGACCGCATTTTTGCCGACGCCACCGGCCAACCCCTGGAGCGCATCGCCAAGGACACCGACCGCGACTACTGGATGACCCCTGACGAGGCCATCGACTACGGTCTGTTGGGGCGGGTCATTCGCTCCAAGGCGGAATTGAGCTAGCGCGCCGTTCGAGATACGCCGCTCCACCCCGTGGTCGGCGGTGTGCCCTGGGCCTAACCCCCACCCCCACCGTCTCGACCGTCGAGATAGGCCACCACGACGTCGAACTGAAACTGGCGCGCGGGAACTTGCAGGGTGGCCGCCAATGGGGCGTCGAGGGTGGCGATGTGGGCCAAGAGGTCTTCCACCCGGCGGGCGTCGAGGGTCTGGGCGGCGTCCACTAGCCCCAGGCGCAGATCGGCGGGCAAAGCCGCCACGCGGGGGGGAATGTCTTGGGGATCTAGGGCCTGGGGTAGCGGCTCCGAAGGGTGGGCACCCTCGGCCCCCTGGGGGTGGCTGGCAAAGGTCAGCTGAAAGGCGAACACCGCCCCCCGCCCCAAGGCACTGCGCACCCGTAACTTTCCCCCCATGAGGGCGACATACTCCCGACTAATGGCCAAACCCAGGCCCATCCCCCCACGGGTATTCCCCTTGCCCTGAACAAAGGCCTCAAAGATCGACCGCTGCTCCCCAGGGGCGATGCCGGGGCCGTTGTCGGCCACGGCGAAGGCCACCCTCACTTGCCCCCCCAACCCGCGGGGTAAATGCCGCACCCGCAGCACCACCTCGCCCCGTTCAGTCATCTGTAGGGCATTGTCGAGTAAATTGATCAGCACCTGGCGCAGCTTGGCGCCGTCGCCGTAGAGGGGCGTCGGCCATTCGCCCCGGGTATCGAGGATGAACGTCAGACCTCTGGCCTTGGCCGAAGGTTGGTAAAGGGCGGCTAGATCTTGGAGCAGCTGTCGCAGACAAAACGCCTGGTGCCCCAGGGGAGCTTCGGCGTTGTCGAGGTGGGCCATGTGGAGGACGTCGTTGATCACCAACAGCAAGTGTTCGCCGCTGCGGCGGATGATCTGGGTGTAGTAACCCAACGTTCCCCGACTATCCTGCTGCTCGATGACCTGGGCAAAGCCCAAGATGGTGTTGAGGGGGGTGCGCAGTTCGTGGCCCAAGCGGGCCAACAAGGCGCTGCGGGCGTGGTTCTTGGCCTCGGCGGCCTCCTTGGCCTCCACCAGGGACCGCTCCACGGTTTTAAGGGCGGGGATTTAGACGCTAGTGCCCACCACGCGGTCGAAGCGCCCATCCTCGGTCCCCAGGGGGGAAAGACGGGTCAGCCAGTGGGTCTGGCGACCGCTGAAGGTGATGGTCTCCTCGTAGTCGATGGACTGCCCAAGGGTCAAGCAGCGGCGGTAGTTGGTCTCCATTTGGCTGGCAGCCTCGGCACTGAGGGTCGACAGGTGGCGGAGGGGGCGGCCCACGTCCCCGGGGCCGAGGCCACTGATGGCGCCTTGGGCGGGGTTGATTCCTCCCAGGCGCAGCTCGCCGTCGGCGGCGACATCGATGATGGAGATGGGCACCTGGATTCCCTGGTAGAGGGCTTGCAATAGCCGCCCGCGGTCTTCGGCGGCGACCCGCTGCCCCTCGAGATGGGCGCCGAGGCGGCGTTGCTCCTCCAAGGCTGCCTGGAGTGCCAGCCGCAGCTGCTGTTCCTGGAATTGGCCGGCAAAGCTGCGGCGCCGTTCCAAGTGGAGGTGGCGACTCACCAGGATCCCAAAGCCGTTGATCAGTGCCAAAGACAGGACAAAGCTCGCCAAAGTGGGGCCTTGGAGATCCCGGGCCAGCAAACCGATCCCCAGGACCATCAGGGAATAGCCAAGCCCTGCCAGCAGCTGAAAGACAAAGCAATTGGGGAGGATGAAGTAAAAGACCAGCACCACCACCAAGTCGATGAACAAGTGCCCGTAGTAGTCGCTGGGGCGGGTTAGCAACACCACCGCGCCCATGGCGGTGGTGGCGAGACAATAGAGCAAGGCGGCCAAGTCCATGGGGTGGGTGCGGCGGCGGGTGGCGATGAAGCCAACTGCCGTGAGACCCAAAGCGACGTGGCAAAACCGCAACCACTCCAGCCCGTTTTTCGCCTGGGCGCTGGCCACTAGCACCGAGTCGGAGTGGAAAAACACCAGGTGGGGCAGCAAGGTCACTAGGATGACGCCAATGGTCAGGCGCCGCTGGGGGAGGAGATAATGCTGGCGGTAGCGATGTTCCAGGGCGGGGTCGGCCAACCGGGCCCACCAGGGGTGGAGGGATAGATCCCCTATCCCACGGGAGTCTGCAAGGGTCATGGGTTCGGCCCATCCTTAGGCGCGTTATTCACTAACTGTTATCCGTTGTCGTGGTTCACTGTATCACACGGCCAGGACCCGATCCGAGTGGGGCCTACCCATCTGACGGATCCCGCCAACGGCTGTGGTGCTCCAGCAGAGCAAAGTCATTCGCAACGGCCCTGGGCGACCTCCTGGGCCCCCGGGTTGCCCCATTCCCCATCTCGGGTCGGTAAGATACACCGAAGGCCCCTATCTTCAACTGCCCAAGGATTCTTCCGTGACATCCAACGCCCACCTTCTCGTCGTCGACGATGAACCGGCCGATCTTCAACTGCTCTCAAAGGTGTTGGGGGAACGCGGTTACGTGGTCCACGCCGCCCGGGGGGGCTCTGCGGCATTGAATTTTCTCGCCCACCACCGGGCAGACCTGATGCTGTTGGACATCCGCATGCCGGCTATGGATGGCTTTGAGTTCCTCAGCCGCCTCGAGAGTGAAGGGACTGGATCGGCGACGCCGGTGATTTTCCTCAGCGTGGTCGACGACGTGGACACCAAAATTCGAGCCTTGCGCCAGGGCGGGGTGGATTACATCGTCAAGCCCTTCCACGTGGAGGAGGTGTTGGCCCGGATCGCCATCCACCTGGATCTGCACGCCACGCTCCGGCGGTTGGCTGAACAAAACGCCGAGCTCCGCGGCCAAGGGCTAGGACCAAGGGCGCCACCGGGGTCGAGGGACCCCGGATCTGCAGGGGGGAGAGAACCCAGCCCCCGGGAAGCCCCCCCGGGGCGTCAAACGGTGTTGGTGGTGGACGCCCCAGCCGGGGTGCGGCAAATCGCCCTGCGCATCTTGCAGCGGGGAGGCTACGAAGCCCAGGGGGTCGCCGAGGTGGAGGCTGCCTGTCGATTGTTGGACGGAGGCTATCGCTTCGATGTGATCTTGAGCGACATCGTCCTCCCGGGGCCCCGGGATGGCTGGGCTCTGCGGGACTACGTGGCCCTTCACTACCCCGATATCCCCGTGGTGCTCATGACGGGCTATAGCGAGCGGGCCCTTGTGGAGCAAAACGGCGTGTTGTTTAAGCCCTTTGCCGCCGATGCGCTCCTCGCCGCCATTGCAAAGGCGTCGGCGAGGGACGCTTGAGGATTGTTGGAGGGGGCTTTTGCCGGGGCGAAGCCGGTCAGCTGGCCAAGCTCTTCTTGAGGTGGGCGGCGATCTGATTGTACTGGCCGGCCATGGTGGCTAGGTTCTCGGCCATTTCCTTTACTTGCTTGGCCGTGGTCTCGTCGTTGACACCATTGGCGATGGCCGCCAAGGCCGCGGCCACTTGTTGTTGAGACTGGGCCGATAGCGCCAAGTAGTGCAACAGGGCGCCCATGGGGTCTTTGGGTTCCTGGGTGATGGTTTCTTGCTCGGGAGCGTTGGGTTCCGTCATGGGGTCATCCTCCTGGGCCGAGGCGAAGGTTGGGCAAGACAACCGCCCCAGGCGCTGCGCACCCCCGGGGCGCGGCGAATCGTCACGCAGCAGCAATCACCAATCAGCCGTCACAAATCGCCGCGGCCATATTGAACGACCCCCGCCGCCCTGGCAAGTCAAAGTGCGCCTCGCCAGGTGGACCATGGGGTCAAGGGGCAAACCCCCAACTGCCGTTCTCCTGTTGGCAGAGGGTGTAGCGCCCAGTGCCCTGGCGACCCCTGGCGCTATGGGCGAGTTGGGCCGTGCGGCAGGTGCGGCCGTTGCGCTGGAAGCTATCGAGGGGCGTGTAGCTGCCCTGGGCGCCGGTGGCGGGGTTTTCCCAACTCACCGTGACGCCATCGGGGCCTGCGAGGGCTTGGTTCAGGGCGGCATGGGCCATGTCCATGTCTTGGTCGTTGAACCGGGCCACGGGGGTGTTTTTGAGAAATCCCAGATTGACGGCCTCAACCCCAGCCGACAGGGCCAGTAGAATTGAGCCAATGAGCCAGTGTCTTTGCATGATTAGCCGTCCGTGATTATCAGTCGATGACGGCGTTGACGATCACGGCGGTGGCGCCGATGGCCACGGCGGTGCGCCGGGCATCGTAGCGCCGCTCCCAGCGTTCGTGGCGCTCGTCTTGGTAGTCGCGGCGCCGCTCGTAGCGTTCGCGGCGCTCGTCTTGGTAGTCGCGGCGCCGCTCGTGGCGCTCGTGGCGCTCGTGGCGGGTGGCGTATCTCATGTTTCTGCGTTGGCGCTCGTGGCGATGGCCATGGCGGTGGCCGCCGTGGTGGTGTCCCCGGGCTTCGGCCACGCCGCCTCGCCACTCGGGGGTCAAGCTGGTGAGGGCCACGGGTCCGGCGAGGCAGAGCAAGGCGACCAGGTGGAGGGGTTGGAGGGAGCGGCGCAAGGTGTGGAGCATGGGATGATCCTCCCGCTGGGGGATTTACTGGCCCTCGGATGGGACCCTGGAGAGTTGGTCGACGGCGTCGACAAAGCGCAGGTCTTCGTCGGCCCGGCAGGCGCGGGTCCTGTCGCCCACCAATTGGATAATGCCATCCCGGTCCACGGGATGGGCCTCCAGGTCGATGCCTTCTTTGCCGCTCAAATAGCCGTGGGTCCAGGCGACGTACAACAGCGCCTCATCCCGGGCCCGTTGGATGTCGTCGAGGTCGGCCTCGTCCTCGTCCTCGGGTTCAGCGGCGGCGGCGAACAGGTCGAGCATCTCGTCGCAGGTGATGTGGAGGAGGGTATCTCCCTGGATGTTTTCTTCTTCGGTGGCGGGTTCTTCGGCGGCGGGTTCTTCGGCGGCGGGGGCCTGTTGAGTCTGTTGGGCCAAACCGAGCCCCAAGGAACCCGTCATCAGCAGAGCCGCCGCTCCCTTGAGCGCCAGTTGGCGGATTGTCGTTTCCACGGCTGGGTACCTCCCGGGGGGGTGGATTGGAGCCGACGCATCGCGGCCGACGCGTCGGTATTGGGAGGGGATTACTGGGTGGCTGCGGCCAGGGCCTGGCGCAGGGAAGGGGCTTTGGCGGGCACGTTGCGGCGCACCAAGATGTCGGCGGGGCTCACGGCTTCGCCGTAGTAGGCCTTGTTGAGAGTGTCCCGGGGCTGGACGACGGCGCCGTCGAGGGTGAGGCCGCCGAAAACGCCCTTGGAGCGGTTAAAACCCACGAAATCGGCGGTGATATCCCGGCTGGCACCGCCGCCCGAGGGGCCGGCGGTGGCGGTGATGTTGCCACCGATCTCAAACTCGCCGCTCAGCATGGCGTCCATGGCCTTCTCGGTCATGACCAACATCAGAATTTCCGAAACTTGGACCCCGGCCTGGAGGCCGATACTAGCGGTGCCAAAGCTGTAGAAGGCCGGGCTGCTCCATTCGCCGGTGGCTTCGTCCTTGGCCAGCAACACCCCCGTGCCCCCGGAGCCGCCGAAGATAAAGCCGGCCTTCACCACCTCGGCGACGATGAAGGCGCCTTTGGCTCGGCGGAGGACATCCCGGGCGGCCCCAGTGTCGGGATCGCTGAGAAAATTGCCCAGGGTCGTCTCGGCTCTGGCGACGACTTCCGCGGCGGAGGCGGCGTCCTTGGCTTCATCGGCCCAGGCTGTGGCCACGAGGCCAAAGGTCAAAAGGGCGATGATCAGACCAAACAGAGGGTTTTTCATAGGGCGCATGGGAGGTTGCTCCGTTGTGCTCGGTGGACAGGTCAGACGGGATGCCGGAACGGCAAGGGGCGGTACCGAGGGTTTCGGTGGCTTCTGGGCCCCAGCGATGGGGAAGATCCAATGGCTATCAGACCCCCAGAGCTTCGGTATTTTGCCCAATTGGTACACCTTGTGCCATAGTGCACTCTAAAGTTGCACCATAGTAGACCACCTGCCTCACAATCCCTGTGATCTGGTCTGTCCATCGATCCAAGAGGTGTCTTCAACCGTGAAAATCACCACTTTTGCCTCGGCGCTCGTCCTCGTCATCGCTGGCTTCGTCTCTGCTGCCGCCGTCGCCCAACAGACCCCCGTTCCCGTGGTGACCGGACAAAATTGGGTCAATGCCACCGAGGGGGAAAAGCTGGCCTTTCTCCTGGGGATGGCGACAGTGATTGAAATCGAGCAGGAGCTCCAGGAAGCCAACCCACCTAGGGAGCTTTCGAGCTTGGTGCCCACCCTCGTCGAGGGACTCGATGGCATGAGACTGCGGGATATCATGCTGGAGTTGGACAACTGGTACGTCGCCAACGGCGATCAGTTGACTCGTCCCGTGGTGGAAACCTTGTGGTTTGAATTGGCGTTGCCCAACGCCCCCCAGTGAGCTTGGCCCATTTTTTATCTTTCTCCCCGATGACATGGCAACTGGAGCACTCGCTGTGAGACATTTCACTGCTTTGAACCTTCCCGGCGCAGGCCGGGGTTTGACGGTGGCCCTCCTCCTCGCCACGGCCGCCGGCTGCACCAATATGACGCCTCGCGAGCAGGCCATGGTGAGCGGTGGCGCCGGCGGTGCGGCGGCAGGGGCTGGCATCGCCGCCCTGGCCGGAGGCAATGCCGGCGTGGGCGCCGCCGTGGGGGGCGCCATGGGGATCGTCGCCGGCAATATCTCCGCTAGCCGGAGTCGCTACTAGTCATCACTCAAGGGAGTGGGGTGGGGGCAATAGGCTTTCCCGTTGAAAGTTCCCCCGAAAAGCGCTAGATTGGCCAGGTTTTTACAAATCTACACTTTTGTGTGAGCCAAAGGAGAACCGCGTGTCGCCTTGCAACACCACCGTTGGAATCCACTACTGCCTTGGCTCGCACGCACTTCCCCTGATTGTCCCTGTGCCCTTGTGGGCTCACGATAGCTTTGTAACGAAACGACCAACGCCCGTTGGGCTACCCAGCGCCCCGCAGCGCGCTTTGACCCCAGAGTGACCCTAGAGAGGTATCGGGTGCACACCAGGGGCCTCGCCCCCTGGCCCGTCCTGCACTGCATTCTGCCCGCTCCCTAGGAGATAGTGGTTGGCCGGCGTTGGCCATCGCCACAGGCTGAATTCGTTCGACGTTCAAACAATCGCTGTCATCCCAGTGAGGAGGCAACTCCGTGCTCACGAGAGCAGTCCTGCTGGTCACTTGTCTGGGGACCGCCGTGGCCAACGCCCAGCTCTGCCACGACTACTCCGGTCTGCCCGCGGGGGAGGGTGTGACGGCGGGTATGGTGTACATCCCCGGGGGCACTTTCACCATGGGTTCCAACCATCGGCGCCGGGAAGAGCGCATGGCCCACCCGGTGACCGTGGGGCCGTTTTGGATTGACGCCCACGAGGTCACCAACGCCCAATTCGCCGCCTTTGTCGCCGCCACGGGCTATGTCACCGTCGCCGAACAGGGCCTTGACGCCACAAGCCACCCCCACTTGCCCCCGGCATTGCGAGTCCCCGGCTCCATGGTGTTTTCCCCCCCCGAAGACGACCTCCAGTATTTTAAAGTCAACCAGTGGTGGCGCTACCAGCCGGGGGCCAGCTGGCGGACGCCCCTGGGACCTTCCAGCGATATCACCGGCAAAGACCACCACCCCGTGGTCCACGTGGCCCACGAAGACGCCCAGGCCTACGCCCGCTGGAAGGGTCGAACCTTGCCCACCGAAGCCCAGTGGGAGTTCGCCGCCCGGGGGGGCTTGGCCGCTGCGACTTACCCCTGGGGTAATACCCCCCCAGGAGAAGGCGGCCAATGGCCCGCCAACACCTGGCAAGGGGCTTTTCCCATGGTGGATCGGCGATTGGACGGCCACCACGGCACCTCCCCCGTGGGCTGTTATCCCCCCAACGGCTACGGCCTCTACGACGTGGCGGGCAACGTCTGGGAGTACGCCAGGGACTGGTACGTCCCGGGCCATCCCAACACCCCCCAGCGGGATCCCACGGGTCCCCCGTTGGCCTTGGCCAAGCACTTCGCCGGGCCCGCCGGGCCGTCGGCGGTGATCAAGGGGGGGTCGTGGCTGTGTGCCCCCAACTACTGCCGCCGCTACCGGCCCTCGGCCCGCCAGCCCCAGGAATTGAGCTTGGGCTCCAACCACATCGGCTTTCGCACCGTCCTCGTCGAGCCCGCGGAATAACCAACGATCCCATAACCATCCACCTCGACAGGGGGCTCTTCCACCATGCCGCAACGCCGCTATCTCCCCCGCTGTACCTTGGCCGCCCTGGGGTTGACCCTCGTCGCCCACCACTGTGCCTTTGCCGCCGAGGGGGCGGTGAGTTTCTACCTCCTGGGACAGCGGAGCAACTTCGCCGCCGTGCTGCCCCCGCCGGGGGTGTATTTCTCCTTTGACCAGTATTTCTTCAGCGGCGAGGCCGACGGCGATCTGGAGATCCCCGACGGTGGGGAATTGAACTTGGGGCTGGAAGCCGATGTGGCCTTGAGCCTGCCCAGCGCCATCTGGGCCCCCGATGTCGTCCTCCTGGGGGGGCGACCCCTGTTGGTGGCCACGGTCCCCTTTGGCTACAAGACCATCGAGGCCAGTGCGGTGTTGGAAGTCGGCGATGCGTCCCCAGGGGCCTCTGTAGACCAAAGCGATTTCACCCTGGGCGACCCGGTG
>JBHJHK010000472.1:0-5519 GCA_050330975.1 Candidatus Competibacterales bacterium
GCCGATCTGAGAGCCGCGAAAGAGTCAGCCGAGGCCGCCAACCGCGCCAAGAGCGAGTTTTTGGCCAACATGAGCCACGAGATTCGCACCCCCATGACCGCCATCTTGGGCTATGCCGACATACTGGCGCTGCACCTCAAAGACCCCGATAACCTGCAATGCGTCGACACTATCCGCCGCAATGGACGGTTTTTACTGGAACTCATCAACGACATCCTGGATCTCTCCAAGATCGAAGCCGGCAAGCTCCAGGCCAAAGAGGAGGCCTTTGCCCCCGGGGCGTTGGTAGAGGACGTTGTGCAGTTGATGGAGGTGCGGGCCGCCGAAAAACAATTGCCCCTGGTGGTGGACTACCAAACGCCTTTGCCCGCCACCGTGGTCAGCGATCCCACCAGGCTGCGCCAAATCCTGGTGAATCTGCTGGGCAACGCCATCAAGTTCACCCACCGTGGCCAGGTGCGCCTGGAGGTGAGTTACCGCTCCAAGCCCAGCCCTAGGTTGCGCTTTGCCGTGGTGGATACGGGCATCGGCATCGACCCGGTGCAACAGCGCCAGCTGTTCCAGCCCTTCGGTCAAGGGGATAGCTCCGTCACCCGCCGTTTTGGCGGCAGCGGCTTGGGGTTGGCCATCAGTCGCCGCCTAGCTTCGATGCTCCACGGTACCCTCAGCTGCCAAAGTCAGCTGGGTCGCGGCAGTGCGTTTACCTTGACTATCGCCCCGCCGGGTATCGACGCTGTGACCCTGGTGATGCCGGAGACCCGCCAAACCCTCGACTCCCCCCCTGTACCGCCTCAACACCTCGATGGCTGTCGGGTGCTGGTGGTGGACGATCGCCGCGAGGTGCGGCAGCTGGTCCAGCACTTTCTAGAGGAGGCCGGAGCCCGGGTGACGGTGGCCCACAACGGCCACCGGGCCCTGGAGTTGGTGGCTTCCACGGCCACGGAGGGCGCCGCCCTGGACGCCTTGGTGTTGGATATGCAGATGCCCCAGCTCGACGGCTACCAAACCGCCGCTCAGCTGCGGCGCCGAGGCTTTGCCAAACCCATCATCGCCCTCACCGCCGGGGCCATGGAAGGGGATCGAGAAAAGTGTCTCCGTGCCGGCTGCGACGACTACCTGAGCAAACCCATCGACTGCCAACGGCTCGTCGCCACGGTCGCCCGCCACTGCCATCAACCGCCCCCCGACTCGACCAACCCCGCCAAGCCTCGGGTACTGGTGGTGGACGACCACCGCGATCTCTGCGATTCCCTAGCCCTGTTGTTGGGTATGGAGGGCTTCGAAGTCACCGTGGCCTACGACGGCGCCCAGGCCCTGGACAAGGTCTTGCAATGCCCCCCGGCGGTGGTGATTTCAGACCTTGGCTTGCCCGACATGGACGGCCATGACCTCGGCCGTCAACTGCGTGCCCTCGAGGACCTCGCGGGGGCGACGCTGATCGCCCTATCGGGCCGCGAAGCGACGCCGGCCTCGACGGAGGTCTTCGACCACCACCTCCTCAAACCCGTAAAAATCGATGCCCTAGTGGCTTTGCTCCCCGGGGGGCGTTGAGGGTTGAGGGGTTCGCCGCGGCGATTTGGGGCATGCTCCCCGGGGCTCGGGCCGATATAATGCCCTGGTCCATCGACATGTAAAGCCCCCACACTCCACCAGGAGGGCATCCTGACCACGGCGACTCATCAGGCGGCCGGTTTCCCGGTGACCTCCAAAAGCCCCAACGCCAACGCCGAAGCCACCAAGGCCAAGGCCAAAGACCAGCGCCGGGCCAAGCGCGAAGCCAACGTCGACGCCGGCCTCGAGGCATTGAGCCTGTGGCTTGGCGACGCCATGGGCGCGGGTCTCAAAACCCTGCGCCAGCAACCCCCCAGTCAGTGGGCAGCGCTGCGCGCCCGCCTGGTGGACGCCCAGGCCCCGGGATTGGCCCGGCGCATCGACCGTGTGGCTTGCGCGGCTCAAGAATCAGGACCCTGGGAAGCGGCCCTGCTGACAGAGCTCGCCCAGCTCCACCTCTTGATTCAAGGGTATCGACGGCGCCAGGTCTTCGACCCCTTGTTCCAGGCCGACTTGGACACCTTTATCGGCTGGTCCCAGACCAAAGCTCAGGCCTATGGGTGCCCGGCAGTGGCAGATCGCTGGCAGGTGGTGGGGTGCCACATTCTCCCCGAGAGGGGGGGGGATTTAATGTGCCAGCGGGCCTGGTTGTGGGGCCACACCCAAAGGCGCTTTGCCGTCGTGGTGGAGTTTGCACCCGCCAAAGAGCCCCAGCGCCTCCCCGACCACTGGTGTGCCGGCAGGGTGTTCCAGGGGGCGTTGCACTTATTTCCCTCCACCGTACCGCTGCGGGCCGTGGCGGGAACGACATGGCATTGGCTGCCAGGGGCCATCCCGGTCCCAGGGTTTGCCCTGGGGGTGTCCACGGTGGCACAGGCCCTGGTCCCCTACCGCCGGGCCCTGGCCCAATTGCCCTGGTTGGAGCGCTACCCTGTGGCTTTGGCCTCGGTGCGCATGGCCCGCGATACTCAAGGCTGGTGGGTGGTGGACGCCGAGGCAGAAGGCCTGCCCTTGGCCGTCGACGAGCCGGGGTCGCTGGTTCTGGCGAGCCTGACGGGGGGCATGCCCGTGGCGCTGTTCGGCGAGTGGCAGGACACCGCTTTGACCCCCTTGGGGGTGTGGGCGGAGGGTGAGTGGGTGGACTTGGTCGAGGTCTCCTCGGGGATGGCCCGGCTGTGACGGCGACCTTTGACGCCCTTCTTCAGCAGGCGTTGGCGGGGACGCACCGGGTCGAAGCCCCCCGGGCCGGCGACGATCCCAAGGCGCTGCTCGACGGCATCGCCTGGGCTGCCCAGTATCGCCTGTTGGGGCGCCCCCTCACGGCCTATCACCTCACCCCCGACGACCCGGCCCCGGCCGAGACCAGACCGGTGTGCCCCCCGGCCGTGGTTTCCCATCTCCAGACCCTGCTGGCGGCCGGCTGGGAGCCGGAGCTCAAAGAGCTACTCCATCGGCTGGGGGCCTTGGGCCTTCGGCTGCCCCCGACCTTGCTGCCGGTGCTCCTCAAGGCCGCTGCCCGGGGTCCCAAGGGGGAAGCCCTGGGCCACGCCCTCCTGCCCACCTTGGGCCAGCGGGGCCTGTGGCTGTGTCGCCTTTACCCCCCGTGGGCATTTATGGCCATCGAGCCCGGGGACGTGGGGGGGTTTGCCGCCGCCAGCCCCAAGCAGCGGCGCTGGTTGTTGGCCCACTGGCGCCGCGTGGATCGGGCCGCGGCCCGCCGGGCCATGGCGGCGGCGTGGTCCACGGCGACCGTAGCCGAGCGCCTCGCCTGGCTCGAAATGGTGGCCGCCAACATAGGTGGCGACGATATCCCGTGGCTTTTGACCCTGAAAGACGACAAGAGCGCCCAGGTCCGAGGCTGTGTGGTGCGGTTGCTGCTCCCCCAGTTGCCCGCCCTGCAAGATGAAGCCCTCCACCGCGCCACGGCACTGGTGACCCTCAAGGAGATTTCGGCGCGGCGCTTGGTGGTGACCCCCCCCAAAGACCGCAAGAGCGGTTGGGCCTTTGGGGTGAGCCCCCCCGGGCGCAACGACGACCCCATCCTGTGGCTCATCCCCTGGCTTTCCCTGGTAGCTCCCAGCCGCCTGGCGGCAAACCTGGGGCTCGCCCTGCCAGAATGGCTCGTTTTGCTGCGGGCCAGCTCTCCGGGGGTGCCGTTGGAGGGGTTGTTGGACAGCGGGGCTCTGCTCACCGGTGACCGGGCCTATTTAACACAGCGGTTGTCGGCTGCGCCTCCCGGTGGGGTGTGGAGCCTGTTTCCCCGCTTGGGTCCTCAGCTCGACGACCCCGCCGGCTGGTTTGGCCAATGGCTACAGGGCACCGGAGCCCAGGCCTTGTCCCACCCAGGCCAACTGTTGCCCTGTCTCGCCGCCCTGGCGCCCTGTCCCCTGCCCTTGTTAGAAGTGCTGTTCCACCGGGTCCTGACCCCCTTTCTACGGGGTGCCAGAGGCCGGGGATACGGCCACCAACTGGCGCCTTTGGCGGTCCACTTGCCCTTGTCCCCCGCCGTGGCAGTGACGGCGTGCTGTGGGGTAGCCGAGCCCTCCACCACGGCTCCGCTGCTCCAGCGCTACCAGACCCGATTGGCCTACTGGGAGGCGTTGGCGTGAACAGTCCCCAGCGCCAACGGGCCGAGGATCAATACCGGGACGAACTAGCGGCATTGGCGCGCCAGGACAACCACCCCCGACCTCCCCGTTGGCACCTATCACCCCGGGCCGTGGTGACCTACTTGTTGGGGGATACCCTGGACGATGGCACCGTCATCACCCCCAAGTACATCGGTGCCAGGCGACTCATGGAGATCTCAGTGGCCACTTTGGTCACCGACCGGGCGTTGTTGTTGTTGGGGGTGCCCGGCACCGCCAAGTCGTGGGTGTCGGAGCACCTGGCGGCGGCCATCAGCGGCGACTCCACGTTATTGGTCCAGGGCACGGCGGCCACCGGGGAAGAGGCCCTGCGCTACGGCTGGAACTACGCCCAATTGCTACAACACGGCCCCTCCAAGGCCGCCCTGGTGGCCAGTCCGGTGTTGCGCGCCATGGAGCAGGGCCAGGTGGTGCGCATCGAGGAGCTCACCCGCCTCCCCGCCGACGTCCAAGACAGCCTCATCACCGTACTGTCCGAGCGATTGTTGCCCATTCCAGAACTGGCCAGCCATGTGGAGGCCCAGAGCGGTTTCAACCTCATCGCCACGGCCAACCACCGGGACAAGGGGGTCAATGCCCTCTCCAGCGCCCTCCAACGGCGGTTTAACACCGTAGTATTGCCGTTGCCCGCCACCTTAGAAGACGAAGTGGCCATCGTGGCCCAGCGGGTGCGGGCCACGGGGGAAGCCTTGGCGCTGCCGGAGCAGATCGCCCCCATGGCAGAGATTCAGCGGGTGGTGACGCTGTTTCGGGAGCTGCGGGGCGGCGCCACCCTCGACGGCCGCGAGACCCTCAAATCCCCCTCGGGACCTTTGTCCACCGCCGAGGCCATCGCCGTGATCAACAGCGGGATCAGCCTGGCGGTGCACTTTGGCAATGGCCAGCTCCAGGCGGCCGATATCGCCGCGGGGTTGGTGGGTGCCGTGGTCAAAGATCCCGTCCAAGACCCCTTGGTCTGGCGGGAGTACCTGGAGACCGTGGCGCGGCGGCGGGAATCGTGGGGGGACCTCTACGAGGCCTGCCGCCCCCTGAGCTAGGGGAGTCGAACCGTGGGGGAAGGGGCGGATCGGGTGTGGGTGCTGGGAGTCCGCCATTTTGGCGTCGGCTCGGCGGAGCGCGTGGTCCGGGCCCTAGAGCGCATCGAGCCCCAGTGCATCTTGGTGGAGGGCCCCGCCGATGGCAACGCCCTGGTGTCGTGGCTGGATCACCCCGAATTACTTACCCCCGTGGCGGTGGTGGGATACGCCGCCGCGAGCCCGCCCCCCTGGGGCGGCGATCCCGAGGCCCCAAGTTGCCCCGCCGGTCGAGGCCCGGCCATAT
>JBHJHK010000473.1:0-6840 GCA_050330975.1 Candidatus Competibacterales bacterium
CCGAATCCCCCCCCCAAGGACACCCAGAGCTACGGCGAGCTCCTGGGGGCGGTGGGTTGGTGGGACACGGCGGCCCTGGCGGGGGCCGTGGCCGCCTGGCGCACCCTGGTGGCCTTGGTCAACCCCGCCCTGGTGGTGTGCGACCACGCCCCCACGGCGCTGCTGGCTCTCCGGGGCCAACCTCCCCGCCGGTTGGTCTTTGGCACCGGCTTTTGCTGTCCGCCCCCCTGGCGGGAGGCGTTGCCCATCCAGCCCTGGCGCCCGGTGTACCGAGATCGTCTGCGGTTGGCCGACGCCCAGCTGTTGGCGGGGGTCAACGAGGTCCTAAGGGCCTTTGCCGGTCCCCCCTTGGACCACCTGGGGGCGCTCTACGACGGCGCGGATGGGGTGTTGCTCACCACCTACCCCCCCCTGGATCACTTTCCCCAGCGCCCCCCCCAGCCCTACTACGGGGCGTGGCGGGGCCAGTTTTCGGCCATCGAACACCACCCCCCCTGGCCCGGGGGGGATGGAGGGCGGTTGTTGGCCTACCTCAAGCCCCACGGCCCCTGGCGGGGCCTCCTCCCGGTCATCACCGGCGGTCCCTGGCGGGCCTTGATCCACGTGGAGGGCCTCGATGGCCCCCGGGCCACGGCGTTGTCGACGGCCACGGCCACCGTGGTCCACCGCCCCCTCCCCATGGATTGCCTGGGGGAGGCCGACGCCGCGCTGCTCAACGTGGGCCACGGGATGACCTGCGAGAGCCTGTGGCACGGCGTGCCGGTGGTGGGTTTGCCCTTGAGCGTCGAACAGCGCCTCCTGGGGGAGGCCCTCCGGGGTCTGGGGGCGGGTGTGGTCCTGGGGGAGGCGACGCCCGAGGCGTTGGGAAACGCCCTGGCGGAGGTGCTCGGGGAGCCGACCTATGGCCGGGCAGCCCGGGACTTTGCCTGCCATACGGCCATCCCCTGGGGGGACGCGGCCCTGGCGGGGACCCTGGAGGCCCTGGAGGCCTGGCTTTGAGAAGGGCCGGGCGACTGATGTCGCGGGGACGCCACGGCAACGCGTGCCAGGCCTTTAACCCCATGCAAAATGGGGCTAATCTTAATAGTCCATCAAAACGCGTTGCCGGACCTACACCCCAGGGATATTGCTCCAATGAAAAGGTGTCGCCTCATCTACCGCAGCGTTCTCCAGCCGGAGGTGTTGGAGAAACAGGGGGGACTATCGACCCTCGTGGCCCACTCCCAGCGCAAAAACAAGCAACTGTGCATCTCTGGACTGCTGCTGGTCTCGGAGTTGAACGTGGTCCAGGTCCTAGAAGGTCCCGACGGCGCGGTCAATGACCTCTACGCCACCATCATCCACGACCCCCGCCACCACCACGTGCGGCTGGCCTCCTTTGAGCCCATCGGCGAACTCATGTTTGAGCACTGGTCCATGCGCCAGGCGCAGATCGAAGATTTTAGCGCCGGCATGCGGCGGATGTTCCTGAGCCGCTATGGCTCGAACCAGGGCAAGATTTTTATCCCCAACGACCCCAGCTTGCTCAAGTGCATGCTCCTGGACGCTCAATACTCGGTACTGAAGGCAGAATCCGCCGACGAGGCACCGAGCTAGGCCACGGTCGACCTCCCCAAAGCCCTTTTGAAGGCCGCCAACCAACCCAAGCCCGTTGCCGTATCGGCCCTGGGCCGGTATTCGGCGCCGACGTAGCCGGTGTAACCCAGGGCATCTAGGGTTTGCAGCAAGCGGTCAAAGGCCACTTCCCCTTCGTCGGGTTCGTGGCGGGAGGGCACGGCGGCGATCTGCACGTGGCCGATGAGGGGCAGGTGGACCTCTAGGCGCCGGGTCAGATCCCCCTGGCTGATTTGGACGTGGTAGGCGTCGAACAGCAGCTTGAGGTTGGGGCGGCCCAACTTGGCGATGAGATCCGCCGCCTGCTCGACGCCGTGGAGAAAATAGCCCGGCACATCCCGGGGGTTGAGGGGCTCGATGAGCACCCCGATGCCGTGGACCGCCGCCGCCTCGCAGGCGTAGCCCAGGTTGGCGCTGTAGGCGGCCAGGGCCTCGACGCCGGAGGCGCGGCCGGCCATGACGTGGATCTGGCGACAGCCGGTGTCCCGGGCGTAGGCCACGGCCTGGTCGATGGCGGCCCGGGCCTCGTTCTCCCGCCCCGGCAGGGCCGCCAGGCCGAATTCCCCCGCCGCGGCGTCGCCCCGCACCGTGTTGAGGGACAACAGGGGCAAACCGGTCTCGGCCAGGGCCTCGGCCACGGCGGCGATGGATTCGGCGAAGGGCCAGTGGCACTCCACGGCGTCAAACCCCGCCCCGGCGGCGGCGCGAATGGCCGAGGGCAAAGGCCGCTCGGTCCACAGAAAACCCAAATTGGCGGAAAATTTGGCCATCAGTCGTCCCACTCCACGTCGAAGGTGTCCACCACATCCCGCACTTGGGCGGCGTTCAACAGCCTTGGATGGCAGCCCCGGGTGAGGAGGGCGAGCTTGGCGGTTTCTTCCAATTCTTCCATGGCGTAGACCGCCGCTTCCAGGTCTTTGGCCGCCACCACCGGGCCGTGGTTGGCCAGCAGCACCGCCGAGCGCTTGCCCGCCAGGCCCCGCACCGCCTCCCCCATGGCCGGGTCCCCGGGGCGAAAGTAGGGCAGCAGCTTCACCTTGCCCAGGCGCATCACCGAGTAGGCCGTCAAAGGGGGCAGGACGTCGTCGGGGTCCACCTCCGGCACCATGGACCAGGCCACGGAGTGGCTGGAATGGAGGTGGACCACGGCGCCGGTTTTATCGGGCCTTGTGTCGTAAAAGGCGCTGTGGAGGGGCATTTCCTTGGTGGGCTTGTCGCCGTCCACCCAGCGCCCGGCGGCGTCAAAGCGGGACAGGCAAGCGGGATCTAAAAAGCCAAAACTCGACCCCGTGGGGGTCACCAACAACCCGCCGTCGGCGGTGCGGGCGGAGATGTTCCCCGACGCCCCGGCGGTGAGGCCCCGGGCGTAGAGGGATTGGGCAAAGCGGCAGATGGCCTCCCGCAGGGCGTGTTCGTCTTTCATCGCCCCTCCAGGAGGTTGGCGGCCTTGGCAAAGAAATCCACGGCGCCGAAGTTGCCGGACTTGAGGGCCAGGGCCAAGGGCCGCCCCTGGACCCTGAGGGCCGGCACCCCGGGGTCGATCTCGGGGCCGATGGCCAAGGCGTCGACCCCGAGGCCCTCCACCACCGCCCCCGAGGTCTCGCCCCCGGCGGTGATCAACCGGGTGACCCCCGCCGCCACCGCCGCGTCCGCCACCTGGGCGAACAGCCCCTCCAGAACGTCTGCCACCCCCTGGCGCCCGTGGCGTTCCTGGGCGGCGGCCACGGCGGCGGGGTCCGCCGAGGAATAGACCAATGGGATGGCGTCGGGGTGGGCCAGCAGCCATTCCACCACGCCAGGAGCCGTGACCTCCCCGGCCATGACGGCGTCGCCCTCCCGGGCCAAGGCCGGCTGCCTAGCCCGGTGGTGGGCCACTTGGGCCCGGGTGGCGGCCGAACACGACCCCGACAACACCACACAGGGGCCCGCCACCCCCTCCCACGCCACCCCCTGGCCGGCGATGGCCCCCCGGCGGCGAAAGTTGTCCGGCAGGCCCAGGGCGATCCCCGAACCGCCGGTGATGAGCTTGGCCGTCGCCACGGCCCGGCCGATGGCCATCAGGTCTCGGTCGCCGATGGCGTCCACCACCACCAGGCGCTGCCCGGCGGCGGCGCAGGCCGCCAGGGCCTCGGCGATGGCCTCCCAGCCCGCCGCCACGGTGGCCATGGCCACGTGGCCTATGGCGTGCTGGGTCTGGGGGGCCAGCCAGCGGCGGAGGTCGGGGTCGGTCATGGGCGTCAGGGGGTGGTGTTCCATGCCGCTCTCGTTTAACAACCGATCCCCCACAAACAGATGCCCCTGGTAGAGGGAGCGCCCGGTGGCGGGAAAGGCCGGGCATACCACGGCCACTTCGGCTTCCAGGGCCGCCAACAGGGCATCGGCCACCGGGCCGATATTGCCTTTGGGGGTGGAATCGAAGGTGGAGCAGTATTTGAAAAAAAACTGTTCGCAGCCCTGGGCTCGCAGCCACGCCAGGGCCCCTAGGGACTGGGCCACGGCCTCGTCCTTGGGGGCGGTGCGGGATTTGAGGGCCACCACCCCCGCCTCGACCCCGGGATCGGCGGGTCGGGTCGGGACGCCCGGGTACTGCACCACCGCCATCCCGCCCTTGGCCAAGGTGTTGGCCAAATCCGCTGAGCCGGTGAAATCATCGCCGATACAGCCCAATAACATGTGCTCTCCTCCCGGATGGTGGCGGGGACGCAATTTTTATTTGGACCACGATATTTGGCCCACAATAGGGGTTGTCCGCCCGGGGCCATCGACGCCCCGGGGCCAGCGGTCTAAACTCCCCGGCCATGATCCCTGACCTGTTGAGCCAGTTGTTGGCCGTCATCGCCCCCGTGGCCCTCACCGCCGCCATCGGCGCGGCTTGGGCCCGGGCGGGGCTGCCCTTTAACTTGCGGGAGTTCACCCCGCTGATCCTCTACATCGGCACCCCGTGTTTGATCCTCTCCAGCCTCCTCCGGGTGGACGTCCCCCCCGCGACCCTGGCCACCATCGCCCTGGCCGCTGCGGGGGTGGTGGCCCTCAACGCCACGGTGGGGGTGGCGGTGCTCAAACTGGCCCGCTTGCCCATCAACACCTTTCTCCCCAGCCTGATCTTTCCCAACACCGGCAACATGGGCCTACCCTTGTGCCTGTTCGCCTTTGGCCCCGAGGGTTTGGCCCTGGCGGTGCCGTTTATGGCCACCACCATCATCGGCCAGTTCCTCCTGGGCCAGCCCATCGCCGCCGGGCGCTTTGACCTCCAGGGCCTGGTGCGCAGCCCCATCGTCGCCGCCGTGGTGATCGCCATCCTCGCCCTGGCCTTCGACATCACCCCGCCGTTGTGGATCGACAACACCGTGTCGCTCCTGGGCCAGTTTACCCTGCCGTTGATGTTGTTGGCCCTGGGGGCCTCCCTGGCCCAGTTGGGCGTCGCCACCTGGGGGCGCAGCATCTGGTTGGCGGCGCTGCGGATCGGCGGGGGCCTTACCGCCGGGGTCTTCGTCGCCCTGGCCCTGGGGCTGGAAGGCCCCGCCCTGGGGGTGGTGCTGATCCAGGCCTCCATGCCGGTAGCGGTGTACAACTACCTCTTTGCCCAGCTCTACGGCAACCGCCCCGAGGAGGTGGCCAGCCTGGTGGTGGTGTCGACTTTGTTGAGCTTTTTAGTCCTGCCGGGGCTACTCACTTGGCTGCTCACCCAGGGCCCCTAGGGGCCCCCTAGCGGTAGAGATCCCAGTGGGCCTCCCGCAGGCGGTTTTTCTGCACCTTGCCCATGGTGTTGCGGGGTAGCTCGTCCACGAATAACACCCGCTTGGGGAGCTTGTACTTGGCCAACCGCTCGGCGAGGTCTTCGATGATGGGCTGCTCTTCCCGGGGGGTGCCGGGGGCCAACACCACCGCCGCCGTCACCCCTTCCCCAAAGTCCGGATGGGGCACACCAAACACCGCCGATTCCACCACCCCGGGCAGTTCGTCGATGGCCAGCTCCACCTCCTTGGGGTAGACGTTAAAGCCCCCGGAGATCACCAGGTCCTTGGCCCGACCGACGATGTACAGATAGCCCCGCTGGTCGTAGTGGCCCAGATCGCCGCTGATAAAAAAACCGTCGTCGCGAAACTCCTCTCGGGTCTTGTCGGGCAGTCGCCAGTACCCCTGGAATACATTGGGGCCGCGGATCTCAATGGAGCCGATCTCGCCGGTGGCCTTTACGGCCCCCGTGGCGGGGTCGGCGATGCGAATCTCCACCCCCGGCAGGGGAAAGCCCACGCTGCCGGGGACTCGCTCGCCGCGGTGGGGATTGGAGCTGTTCATATTGGTCTCGGTCATGCCATAGCGCTCCAAGATGGCATGGCCGGTGCGGTCAAAAAACGCCCGGTGGGTCTCGGCGAGCAACGGCGCCGAGCCGGAGATGAACAAGCGCATATTGGCCACGGCCTCTCGGGTCAAACCGGGGTGGGCCAAAAGCCGGGTGTAAAAGGTCGGCACCCCCATCAGGGCCGTGGCCTGGGGCATCCAGGCCAACACGGCGTCGGGGTCAAAACGGGGCAGCAGCAAAAGGGTCGCCCCACAGGCCAGGGCCACGTTGGTGGCCACAAACAGCCCGTGGGTGTGGAAGATGGGCAGGGCGTGGATCAGCCGATCCGCGGGGGTAAAGGCCCAGGTCTCCACCAGGGTGAAGGCGTTGGAGGCCAAGTTGCCGTGGCTGAGCATGGCCCCCTTGGGGCGCCCGGTGGTGCCGGAGGTGTAGAGGATCGCTGCCAGGTCGTCGGACCGGCGGGGGACATCTTCAAAGGTGTCAGGGGCCCGCTGGGTGGCGGCCAGGAGACTGCCCGCCCCCTCGACCCCGAGGGTCTCCACCGCCCCGACCCCCGTGGCCTCGGCCAGGGCCTCGATCTCTTGGCGGTCTTTGGGGTCGCAAACCACCAGGCGGGGCTCGGCGTCGGTGAAGAAAAATCCCAGTTCGTCCCGGGTATAAGCGGTGTTCAACGGCAGATAGACCGCCCCCATCCGCAGACAGGCCAAGTACAACAATAACGCCTCGGGACACTTGGGGGCGTAGACGGCCACCCGGTCCCCCGGGGTGACCCCACGACTTCGCAAGACCTGGGCCAGCTGGGCGGTGCGGGGGGCGATGGCATCATAGCCGACGGCCACGCCCGCTGGCGTCTCGATAAAGGCCTTATCCTTGGCCGCGGCGATGGCCGGCCACAGCTGGGCAAAGAGGGAGGTGGCAGCGGG
>JBHJHK010000474.1:0-4765 GCA_050330975.1 Candidatus Competibacterales bacterium
GGGAAGGCGTTGGCCCAGGGGCATCCACCGCTGTCGTTAGCGGCACAAACGTCGGCTCCAACGCCGGGGCTATCACCGCCTCATCACCGAGCTCCCGTTGCCATCGCTTGACGGTGGTATGGTTGAGGGCCAGGGCGTTGACCACGTGGGAGATCGCGTAGTGCGCTAGTAAAGCGACGACTTGGCGACGCAGGGGGGTTGGCACTTGACGGCCACGGCGATGGCGTCGCCAGGCGTTCAAGGCCTTGGCAACGGTCTCTAAAGAGAGGGGCGGGGGTAAGTGCGTCATCGAGGAACACCTCATGGCTTAGCAACACCCCTAGTTCAACAGGTTCTAACGCCGATGTTGAGCTACGCTCCCGTTAGCTCTCGACGTTTCGGGATGGACCCGAGGGCCCGTTGCTGGCGGTCATTCCGCCGGGGACGTTTACCATGGGTTGGGAGGGAGAGCATAACAATCCCCCCCATCGTGTTCGGATCAGCCGCGCGTTTGAGGTTGGGGTGTATGCGGTGACATTTGCTGAGTACGACCGGTACTGCGAGGCGACGGGTTGGGAGAAGCTTGGTGATGAGGGCTGGGGCCGGGGTGATCGACCGGTGATTAACGTGTATTGGGACGCCGCCCAGGCGTACGCGGTTTGGCTGAGCGAGCAGACGGGGTATGACTATCGGCTGCTGTCAGAGGTGGCGTGGGAGTATGCGTGCCGAGCGGGGACGCGGACAGTATATTGGTGGGGCGATGGGATTGCGAAGGACCAGGCGAACTACGATGTAAAAATCAAAAAGACGGTTCCCGTTCATCACTTTGCCCCCAATCCCTGGGGTCTCTACCAGGTGCATGGCAACGTCTGGGAGTGGGTGGCGGATGAGTATGAGCATGATATAACTGATGCCAACCGCTTGCAGATTGACCCTGTATATGATGAAGGCAAGCGCGGTTCCGATCGCGTCGGCCGGGGCGGCAGCTGGCTCGACGACGCGGGCTTCCTGCGCTCGTCGTACCGCCATGGCGCTAGCCGCATCTGTCCCTACGTCTTCATCGGCATGCGCCTTGCCAGGACGTTTTAGCTTTGGCTTTTTCGCCTTTTTGCCTTTTGCCGTGCTGTTTGGGGCTACCGAAGGCGGCCTTGCATTTTCTGGAACTCCAGAGCCATTTGAAGATGATGCCACTCACCCCATCTATGGCAGTTTCACGGACTATATATGGAAAGTCCACCAGCGATACTCGACAATTGTAGGTGGCTACACCTAGCGCTGATCATATCCCACCGGCAGCTGCCAGCTGAACTCGGGGACCTCCACCTTGCGGAAGTCCTCGACTTCATTAGATGTCTCGTCGACGCGCCGCTCAAGATTCTGGCACCACCAGGGTGGCGAGGTCGTTACCCTAGTGGGGTTCCCCGTTCGGCGGAGTCTCTCTCAAAAAAGGGTGGCTAAGGTATGGCCAGAGCCCTTAATTAAGTGCGCTAGCGTTACCCCCCCCACGTCGCACAAACTCAAAGGGAAACTTGAATGAGAACATGCTTGCTCTCAGTATTGCTCCTGGTCGTCGCCATCCCCTCCTATGCGATTCATAAGTGCGTCGTCGACGGCAGAACCGTCTACCAGCAGTCCCCTTGCGCATCGGTGGACGAAGCGCAGGATATGACAGGGCGGATTAGCGTCACACCTAGTGATGGGGGGACTCGAGCTCAACGCTACTTCGGCGCCCAGTCACCTGCCGAGGAAGCGGTGTCTACACAACCACGTCCTGGGGTAAAAGTCGATTTCGTCGTACCAACGCACCGGATCAGCAGGAATTAAAAGAACTGGTGCATGGGATCAGCCACCGGGTTGCCGGATTCTTGGAACGAGAAGGCATCCTGGAACGCGATGAAGAAAACAGTTACCTGAACCTGAAGTGTGATGAAGATCCGATGCAACAGGTATTGGGTTGTTCGGTCAGCTACCGCATTGCGGTCGGACCACAACAGGGACGCAAGGTGTTCACGCTGCAGAGCATTCCGGCCTGGGAAGACGATGACCGCTTTGCCCAGGTAGCGAAAGTGGCTGGGTTTAGCCTGCATGCTGGGGTCGCGGCACAAGCCTGGGAAAGGCAGAAGCTGGAGAGGCTATGTCGATATATTTCAAGACCAGCGGTATCAGAGAAACGCCTATCACTGACGCCCTCGGGAAATATCCGCTACCCGCTCAAAACGCCCTACAGCGATGGGACCACGCACGTCATCTTTGAGCCGCTGGATTTCATCGCCAAGCTGGCGGCGCTGGTGCCCAAGCCCAGAATAAACCTGACCCGATTCCACGGCGTATTTGCACCCAACAGCAAATACCGCACTGAAGTGACGCCCGCCCGGCGTGGGAAGGGCAACCCGTCTCAATCGAAAGAGGATAAAACACCAGCACAGCGTCACCAGGCCATGACCTGGGCACAGCGCCTCAAACGCGTGTTTACCATCGCTGTGTCGATTTGCCCGCGGTGGGCAGGCGAAGCCAAAGCGATTGCCTGTATCGAGGATCAGGCGGTCATCGACAAGATCCTTCAGCGCTTACAGGCCAAGGGCGCGTTGCCGCCGCCCACCGAATGGCTGCCTGCTACGCGAGCCTCACCCCCTTCGGATTGGTTTGCGTAGCAGCCGGTTTTCACAACTCTCTACACGGCATAGCAACAGAAGGACAGGTTGCACAGTGGCTTGTTGCCCGAATCAAGCCGATTCTCCTTATACTTGGTTGATGCCCTGCATAATGGAGGGCAGCGCCAAGGGGATTTGCACGTCCTTGAGGATCTGCCAGCGGCTGGCCCCAAAGGCCCGACTGGCCTCCACCACGTCGTTGTCCACCAGGCGAATGCCCAGATCGGTGAGGCGGATCAAGGGCGGGGTGGCGTGGATCACCGTGGCGAGGATCACCGTGGCGAGGATCGCCGGCACCTTGCCCAGGCCAAACAGCATGGCCGCCGGGATGAGGTACACAAGACTCGGGATGGTCTGCATGACGTCCAGCAGCGGCTGGAGCACCCGGCGAAACCCCCCGGAGCGGGCGGCCAAAATGCCCAACGGCACGCCGATGGCCGTGCTGATGCCCACCGATACCACCATGATGGCGATGGTCTGCATGGCTTGGTCCCACAGACCCAGGGCGCCGATGAGCCACATGGCCACGGCCATGGAGCCCGCCAGCCACAGCCGGCGGCTGGCGGCATAGGCCAAGGCGGCGATGATCACCAGAATCAACCACGGCGGGGCGGCCCGCAGCAGCTGTTCAGAGGCCACCAACACCTGGAGCAGCCCGTTGGAGATGGCCTCGAAAAAATCGCCGTGTTCGATCACGAGATAGTCCACCAAGTCGTTGGTCGCCTGGCGGATGGGGGTGCCAATATCGGGAAACAAAGCGCTGTCCACTGAGTCCACTGAGGGCTACGGGGCGGTGAAGACCCCCGTTAGAGGGCCGCTTTGACGCGCTCGGCGACGGCGTCATCCACCCAGGTGGTCCAGATGTCCTCGCGGGTCTCCAGGAAATGGCGAGCCGCCTCTTCGGCGCTCTTGCCGGTGTCTTGCATGTAGGCCAACACGCCGGAGATCAGGGCGTTGCTGGTTTCGTAGGCCGACAGAAACTCCACCACGGTGGGGGCCTGTTGGGCGAATTCGGTGTTGACCCCCACCACGGTCTCCAGCACGGGATAGGCCACGGCCTCTTCCGGGGTCGGGGTGTCGTTCATTTTCTGCCAAGTCTCGGGGTCGAAGGGAGGTTCTTCCAGCATGGTCACCTGGTCGCCGACCTTGCCCAACACCCGGGTGGGGCCCCAGTAGTAAAACAAAATGGGTCGGCGGCGCTTGATGTTGGACTCGATGGCCGCCGCCAGCGCCGCGCCGGTGCCGGGGCGAAAATTGGTGTAGTGCTCGGCGAGGTCGTAGGCCACCAGCTTGCGGCTGTTGACCTCTTCGCAAGTCCAACCGGCGATGCAGTTGTAAAACCGCCCCTTGGAGGGTTCTTCGGGATCTCTAAAGAGCTCTTTATACCGGGGGAGATCAAACACCGAGCGCAGGTCCGGGGCCGGGGCGTCCTCCCCCTCGATAAGGTAGTTGGGGACAAACCAGCCCTGGATGGCGTCGGGGAAGTTGGTGCCGACGCTCTTCACCAAGCCGGCTTCTTCGGCCTCGATCCAGGACTCGGTGACGTTGCCGGCCCAAAACTCCATGTAGACATCCACATCCCCCCGGGCCAAGCCGTTGAGCATGGGGATGGTGGAGCCGGGAATCTCGTCCACTTGGCAGCCGTAGCCGTGTTGGAGGATAAACTGGGCCGTGGCGGTGTGGAAGGCGTTGGACGCCCAGTCCAATCCAGCGAATACGATGGGTCGATCGATCTCGCACTGGGGGGTGGCGGCGACGGCGGGTGCCCCTAGGGTGTGGAGCAACAGACCAGCGGCGGCAATCGGTAGCGGGGTTTTCAAGGCAAATGACCTGGTAATCCCATGGAGTTGGTCGGAAGTATAGCCAAGACGCCGGGTCTGAGGTACCCGACGCCGGGAAGCTGAGGGTTTGGGTTCGAGGGGCCGGGCTCGGGTATCTCAGCCAGGGCGATTGCACGAGAAATTTAGATGAGTAACAAGAGTTTAAGGAGATGCGCCTCATCCCATCCGGCCTTGAGCCGTTTATTTTTCACGCCGCACTTCGCCGTTTTTTCTTGCTTGACCAGACTCACGGCGATGTGTCGAAGCACGGCCAAGTTGGCGGGGCCATGATCTTTATTCACCCGGTAGGCGTCT
>JBHJHK010000475.1:0-7684 GCA_050330975.1 Candidatus Competibacterales bacterium
TTGCCACCTTTAACGCCCTGGGGACAGTCGGCATCATCATCTACCTGGTGGGCGTGGGTTTGATGTTGGGGCTTTTGTGGGAGCTCGGGGTGTTTACCGCCGACAAAATTGGCTCGGTCAAGTACTGGGGACAGATCGCCGTGGGCTTGCTGCTGACCTTGGGCCTCCAGGGCAACAAGATCTGGTTTGCCATCACCGGTACCCGGGGCGTGCGCGACCCCGACACTGTGCCCCCGACACATCCAGCGATGATTGAGGCGCCGCCAGCGCCCTCTTCTCGCCCCCCGAAAGCCCCGGGCTTACCCCTGGCGCCCCTGCTCTACCTGGCGCTGGGCAATTGGGTCATGGGCAGCACCGGCTTTGTCATCGGCGGCATCTTAGAGCCCCTGGCGCTGGATTTAGGGGTCAGCGTCGCCGCGGCCGGGCAGCTGATGACGGTCTACGCCCTGACCATCGCCCTGGTCGCACCCCTGTTGATCGCCCTCACCACGGCCGTGGGGCGCAAGCCCCTACTCTTGGTTGCCCTGGTGGTGACGGGCCTTGGCAACGGCCTCGGGGTTTGGGCCGACGACTACCTCACCCTGGCGGCGGCCCGGGTGATCATGGCCCTGGGGGCCGGGGTGTTTGTGCCGGTGTCCGCCGCCATCGCCGTAGCCTTGGCGCCACCCCCCCAGCGGGGGCGAGCCTTGGCCCTGGTATTCCTGGGCATATCGACGTCTTTTTTGCTGGGCGCCCCCAGCGGTGCCGCCCTGGCCTACGCCGTGGGCAGCCACGCCCCCTTTGCCGCCCTGGCCGCGGCGAGTCTCGGAGTGGCGGTCTTGTTGGCCTGGCGACTCCCCGGCCACGTGGACGCCCCACCGGCCCCCCTGGGGGCCTTTATCGAGGTTTTTAAACGCCGGCGACTGGTGCTGGCCCTGGGGGTCATGCTCGTCTACATGGGGGGGATTTTCGTCGGCTTTGGCTACATCGGCCCCCTGTTGCGGGATTACAGTGGCGCCGACCCCCAACAACTGTCGTGGCTACTGTTGACCTTTGGCGCGTTTGCCGTAGTGGGCAATTTGAGCGGCGGGGTGCTGCTGGACCGCCTCGGCGCCGAGGGCGCCATGGGGCTCGGCTTTGGGGGTCTCATCGCCGCCATGGTGGCCTTGTCGTTCAGCGAAGACGCCTTGGCCGTGGCGGCGGTGAGTTTGGTGGTGTGGGCCACCGCGGGCTTTTCCCTCATGGCACCCCAGCAGGCGCGGTTGGTGCAACTCGACGGCGCCAGGGCCACGGCCCTTTTGTCCCTCAATGCCAGTATGCTCTACCTGGGGTCGGCCCTAGGTTCTGCCCTTGGCGGCGCCGCCCTAGGCCCCTTGGGCTACACCTGGCTCGGCCCCTTGGGGGCGTTACTCGTGGGGTTGGCTTGGCTATGCCTTAGACTGTCCCGACCCAAGCTATCGGTCCCAGGGGCTCCAACCGCCGCACCGTCAGCCTCGCCTTGACCCTCAGTCTCAAGTCAACAGCATATTGACCCCCAGAATCAACAAGAATACGGCGAAGAACTGCCGCAGTACTCGCATGGGTAGGCGGTGGGCCAATCGCGCCCCCAGGGGGGCAACCCACACGCTGGCCAACGTGATGTTGACCAAGGCTGGCAGATAGAGGTAGCCCACGCAAAAGTCGGGCAACCCCACGACCCCGAGGCCGCTAATGGCAAAACCGACGCTGCCGGCCAGGGCGATGGGCAGGCCGCAGGCCGCCGAGGTGGCCACCGCCTGGCGGGTGGAGGCGGAGCACCAGATGAGAAACGGCACGGTCATGGCACCCCCCCCAATGCCCACCAGGGCCGAGACCGCGCCGATGACCGTCCCCGCTAGGGCCACCCCCCCCCTACCCGGCAACCCCCCGGCGGCCCTGGGGCGCAAATTCAGCAGCAGCTGCGCCGCCATCAGCAAGACAAACACGCTGAAGATCCGTTGTAACAGGGCCCCGGGGAGGGCTCCAGCCAACAGCCCCCCCCCCAAGGCGCCCACCAGAATACCCGGTGCAAGCCGGGCAAAGGCCGGCCACATCACGGCATGGTAGCGGTGATGGGCTCGGATCGAAGCGAGGGAAGTCAGCACAATGGTGGCCAACGAAGTGCCAATGGCGAGCTTGATGGCGTGGGCTTCGGCGACGTCTTGCAGGGAGAGAAAGCCGGTGAGCACCGGGACGATGATCAACCCGCCGCCGATGCCCAGCAACCCCGCCAACAGTCCCACGACAGCGCCCAACAACAACAACAACACAAAGTCGATAATCGCGTCCATGGCACGCCGAAGGGACCGAGGGCTAGTTGATGGGTGATTGTTGGTCTTAAAGTGCCCCACTAGCTCAAGGGGGCGGTGCATTATTCATTGGCAGCGGGGTCGTCTCGATGTTCCCCGGGGGCCACGGTGACTTTGGGGCAAGGATGCCCACCAATTCATACAAAAATAGCCGCACCTCCCGGTGCGGCCAACAAGGACCCCAAAAAAAACGAGTTGTGGCTACAATTTTGCGCAACCCAGCCGCTAAATCCCCCGGATTACAGGCGGCCTAGACCCTAGAACCTCCTCCCCCACCTCCGCTGATCCCCGAAGGGATTTTTTTGTCCCCTCCCCCCCCGCCGCCCCGGGGCGGCAGCCCAGGGTTCACGGGGCAACGCCGGCCCCTTGGACTCGGGGGAGCCTCGCCACGGGGCGCTCGTCGATGGGTAGATGGATGATGGCCGAGGCGATACCCAGGGCGACGCCAATCCACCACACCCCCTGAAAAGAGCCCGTGAGGTCGTAGAGATACCCCCCCAACCACACCCCCAAGAAACTGCCCACCTGGTGGCTGAAGAACACGATGCCAAACAGCATGGCCATGTGGCGCACCCCGAACACCTGGGCCACAATCCCCGAGGTGGGGGGCACCGTAGACAGCCACAGAATGCCCATACAGGCGGCAAAGACCAGGGTGGATGCGGGGGTTATGGGCAAAGTGACGTACAAGGCGATGACCACGGCCCTGGCGGCGTAGATGGTGGACAGCAAGTAGCGCTTGGACATCCGCCCCCCCAACACCCCGGCGCTGTAGGAGCCGATGATGTTGAAGAGCCCAATGAGGGCGATGGCCCAGGCGGCCAGGCCGCCGCCGAGACCCTCGCTAGCCAAGAATACCGGCAAGTGGACGCCGATGAAGGCCACGTGGAAGCCACAGACAAAAAATCCCAGGGTCAAGTAGCGGTAACCGGGGTGGCGGTAGGCCTCGATCAAGGCTGCCCCAGGACTCTGGGGCGCCTCACCGGGCACAGTAGGGGCCTTGGAATTGCCCAACATCAACCCCAAAGGCACCATGAGCCCGGCCCCCAGGGCCAACAAACCCAAGGCGCCAGCCCAGCCGTAGCCGGCCAACAACAGAGCCCCCAAGGGCGCTATCAGGAACTGGCCCAGGGAACCCGCCGCTGTGCCCAACCCCAAAGCCCAAGAGCGGCTCTCAGGGGGCACGGCGCGGCTCAACGCCGCCAACACCACGGCAAACCCGGTCCCCGCCAACCCCACACCCACCAAAATGCCGGCCCCCAGGGTAAAGCTGACCACGCCATCGGTATAGGCCGCCAGGCCCACCCCCAGGGTGTAGAGCACCCCGCCGCCGACGATGACCCAAGCGGCACCATGGCGATCGGCCAGCATGCCGGCAAAGGGCTGGGCGGCACCCCACAACAGGTTTTGCAACGCCAGGGCAAAGGCCAAGGGGGTCAGGGCGACGCCGAGATCCACCACCATGGGATCGAGGAATAAGCCAAAGGTGGACCGCACACCAAAGGACAACAGGACAATCAAACACCCACTGACGAGGATTAATAGCGGGAACGCCGCAGGGGCGCGGGGGGCGTCGCTGGACATGGAATACCAACCTCCGGGCTAAAGGGACGGGACGAAGCGCCATGATAATGGCCCCAGGGCCCCTGGAGGGCAATGGAGCTGCGCGGATGACCCCTCTCTAGGGCGTCCACCAGCCGCAATACCCGGAATTTGGGCACCTGTAACCCCCGGATGGTCAAGGTAAAATCGGACTCGGGGGCGACGGTGGGGCAAAGGGTCTCGCCGTAGAACCACCCCGTGAGCTGGACGTCGCAATGGTAGATTGGCCCATGGCCGCCATCGGTCACCTGGGTGACGGTCCAACGGCTCACCTCCCTGCCGGTGGTCGAAGACAACTGCCAGTGGTCGACCACGACCAGATCCTCAGGGCAGCAGATAAAAGCACCCCACGGTGGCCAACCACTGCCCTTGAACGGGGTTGAACACCCCCCAGGCGCCCTCTTGGCGCAGCCGCTGGGCAAACCCCGGGGCGGGGGATGCCACGATCCAGACGTTGCCGGGGCCGGTGTGCTCCACAACGCCCCCGCCGGCGTCGAGGATGGCCGCCAGGGTGGCGGCCTTGGACCAGCCCACGGGAAAGACCGCCATCGCCCTTCCCTTGGCCTCGGGGGGCAGGGCGGCCTGGGTCAACGCCAACGCCACCAGCCCCCCCCAGGCCACCAGCACCGCCAGGGTCAAGGCCAGGGCCAGGCCGTGGACGCCAATCCCCCCCCGCCTCGACGACGGCCGACCCCTGGGTCCAGGGTCGACCCAGTCCCGGGACGGCGGCGCCTCAGGCGTTGACATCCACCACCACCCGGCCCCGCACCTGGCCTTGGGTAATGGCCTCGGCGAGGGCTGGCAATTCGTCGAGGGGCACCACCTGGGTCATGGTGGCGAGCAAGGCGGGATCCAGCTCCTCCGCCAAGCGCCCCCAGGCCTCCCGGCGCCGGACCGCGGGGCACATCACCGAATCGATCCCCACCAAGGTCACCCCCCGGAGGATAAGGGAAACACCGTCGTCGGCAGTTCGTGGCCCCCGGCCAGACCCACGGCGGCCACCGTGCCACCGTAGGCCATTTGGCTCAACACCGTCGCCAGGGTTTGGCCGCCGACGTTGTCGATGGCCCCCGCCCAGATCTCCGAGGCCAGGGGCTTGCCCTTTTCCGCCAGCGCCGCCCGGTCCACCAACTCCGCCGCCCCCAGGCCCTTGAGATAATCCCGAGTCTCGGCGCGCCCGGTGGCGGCGTGGACTTCGTAGCCTCGGCGGGCCAACAACGCCACGGCCACGCTCCCCACCCCGCCGCCGGCGCCGGTGACCAACACCTTGCCCGTGGACGGGGTAACCCCCTGTGCCTCCAGGGCCATCACCGCCAGCATGGCGGTGAATCCCGCGGTGCCCAAGGCCATGGCCTGCTCCAAGGACATGCCCTGGGGCAGGGGCGTCAGCCAGGCGCTCTTAACCCGGGCCCGCTGGGAAAAGGCCCCCCAGTGGCGTTCCCCCACCCCCCAACCCGTGAGGATCACGGCGTCGCCGAGGGCGTAGTCGGAGGATTGGGACTCCACCACCCGCCCGGCGAAGTCGATCCCCGGGACAAAGGGAAACTGGCGGACGATTTTGCCCTTGCCGGTAACGGCGAGGCCATCTTTGTAGTTCAAACTGGAATAGTGGACTTCCACTAGGACGTCACCGGCGGGCAATTGTCCATCGTCGAGGGTCGTGATGCGGGCGTGGGTCGCACCGTCGTCGCCTCGCTCCAGCAACAGGGCATTGAATTCGGCCATGGAGGGCACCTCCCAGAGTCGGTTATGGTTGTAAACTCCAAGGCGCTAGCCTAGCAGCGTTCTACATCTAGAGGACAGTTTCCCATGGACGTCCCACTGTGATCCAAGTGGATCACTTGACGGTGAGTTACGGCTCCGCACCCGCCCTGGCGGCGTTGTCCTTTGCCGTGCCCCAGGGGGGCAGCTTTGGCCTGGTGGGGGAATCTGGATCGGGGAAGTCCACTGCCCTCAAGGCCTTAGTGGGCCTGGCCCAAGCCGAGGAAGGTCGACTCCAAGTGGCCCGCTGTGGTGTAGATATGCGCCGCACCCGCCGGCCCCAGTGGTTTTATCGCCGGGTTCAAATGGTGTTTCAAGACCCCTATGCCGCCCTCCACCCCCGCCACAGCGTCGACCGCGCCCTGGGGGAGCCGGTGCGCGTCCAGGGCCTCAACGATGTGGAGGGCCGGGTCAAAAGGGCCTTGGAGGCCGTGGGGCTCGACCACCGCTTTCGCTTTCGCTATCCCCACCAGTTGTCCGGCGGCCAACGCCAACGAGTCGCCATCGCCCGGGCGTTGGTGGTGGAACCACAAATCCTGTTGTTGGACGAGCCCACCTCGGCGCTGGATGTCTCGGTTCAAGCCGAGGTCCTCAATACCCTCCAGGCCCTGCGGGCTAGCCGGGGTCTCACCTATGTGCTGGTGAGCCACAACCTAGCGGTGGTCGCCCACCTGTGCCAACACTTGGCGGTCTTGCGCCAGGGGGGGGTGGTGGAGACCTTGACCCGGGAACAACTCGTGGCCCAACGCTCCAGTCACCCCTACACCCGAGCGCTGTTGGCGGCGAGCCATGGCTTTCGCCGTCCGAGTTCAACCCTCCCATCACCCTGACGCCAACCTCGAGACTAAGGCCTTTATGAGCAGCCCCTCTAACGTCGATGTCGCAGCCACCGTCGATATCCCAGATACCCCAGCCACCCGGGCCTGGATACGGAAGACCTTCCTCGCCATCCTCTATCGCTCCATCACCATTGCCACCATTAGCTTTTTGACCCTCATCAATCTATTTGGGGCCCAGGCATTGTTGCCGAGCCTGGTGGAGACCTTCCAAGTATCGCCGGCGGCCATGGGCTTTGCCGTCAACGCCTCCACCTTGGGGATGGCTCTAGCCAGCGCCTTTGTGGCGCTGTTCTCCCGCTACTTCGACCAAAAGCGCGGGGTGTGGCTGAGCCTGGCCCTTTTGTCGGTGCCGACGTTGTTGCTGGGTTTCACCACCGACCTCACCACCTTTGCCATCCTGCGGGTTATCCAGGGGATGTTTATGGCTACGGCCTTTGCCCTCACCATGACCCACCTGTCCATGGTGTGCAGCGTCACCGCCATTTCCGGTGCTCTGGCGGCCTATATCACTGGCAACGTGGCCAGCAACCTCCTGGGGCGGATTATGGCGGCGGGGTTGGCGGATCACGTGGGACTGGCGGAAACCTTTTACGTCTTTGCCGCCTTGAACCTGCTGGGCGCTGTGTTGGCCTACGGCTACATCGGCGCTAGCTCAGAGCCCAGGGACCCCCATGAGCCCCGGGGCTTGAGCCTGGACGCCTGGCGGGCCCACCTGGCCAACCCAGCACTCCAAGCCGCCTTTGCCATCGGCTTTTTGCTCTTGTTGATCTTTATCGCCACCTTTACCTACGTCAACTTTGTCTTGGCGGCCCCCCCCTTTGCCCTGGATCAGACCACCTTGGGGTTGGTGTACTTGGTGTTTATCCCAGCGTTGATCACCACCCCCCTGGCGGGGAATGCCGTCCATTCCCTGGGACCCCAACGGGCCTTTTGGTGGGCCATGGGTGTGACGGGGGTGGGGTTGGTGGCGCTGTTGGTGCCCCTGTTGGTGGTGGTGTTGCTGGGGCTGGCCGTCGTGGGGGCGGGCACCTTCTTCGCCCAGGCGGCGGTGACGGGGTTTGTGGGCCGGGCCGCGGGGCCCCCCCCCCCCCCGGGGCCCGGGTTTTTAACAAAAACCGAATAAAAGGGGGGGGGGGGGGGGGGGTTTGGGCCGGGGGCAAGGTTTTTGGGCGCCCG
>JBHJHK010000476.1:0-11296 GCA_050330975.1 Candidatus Competibacterales bacterium
CCCCCGCCGCGACCCGCCCCCGCCCCGCGGCGTCCGCCGCCGCCGGGGCCGCGGGCGCCCCGACGCGGGGGCGGCGCCCCGGCCGGCGGGGGAAAGTCCACGGTGGGCAACGCCATCATGGGACTCATCGAGGCCCCGGGACGGGTGACGGGGGGGCGCATCGCCTTGGCCGGTGAGGGGATGCTGGCCTTGGAGAGTCAGCCCCAGCGCAAACTCAGGGGCAAGCGCATCGGCATGATCTTCCAAGACCCCCAGACCTGCCTCAACCCCCTCTACACCATCGAACGGCAGCTGACGGAGACCATCGAGGCCCATTTGCCCCTGGGGCGCCGGGAGAGCCGCGCCCGGGCGTTGGCTCTGTTGACCCAGGTGGGCATCCCCGAACCCCAACATCGTCTCGGTCAATATCCCCATCAACTGTCGGGGGGCCTGCGCCAGCGGGTGGTCATCGCCTTGGCCTTGGCCGCCGACCCCTGGCTTCTGGTGGCCGACGAACCCACCACCGCCCTGGACGTCTCCATCCAGGCTCAAATTCTGCGCTTGCTGGGCCACCTGTGGCGGGAGCGGGCCCTAGGGGTGATTTTGGTGACCCACGACATGGGGGTGATCAACGAAGTGACCCACCGGGTGGCGGTGATGTACCGGGGCAAAATCGTCGAGACCGGCACCACCCAAGAGGTACTGTCCAAACCCCGCCATCCCTACACCCGACAGCTCTTAAACGCCGTACCCAGGGCCGCCGTCAAGCTCCAGCGCTTCCCGGTGGTGGGGAATGCCAGCCCCCGCCCCCAGGAAGCCGACGGCGGCCCGGCGACCCGCTGGCTCCACAGCGCCACGACGGTCCATTCCAACGCCGACGCCAAGACCCCCTTGGTGGTGTTGGACGACGTCACCATGGCCTTCACCACCCGCTGGTCGCTGTTTCCCCACCGCCGCCGCACCCTCAAGGCCGTGGACCGGGTGTCCTTTGCCGTCCATCCCGGGGAAGTGTTCGGTTTGGTGGGGGAGTCGGGGTCGGGGAAATCCACCGTCGCCCGCCTCATCAGCGGCTTTTACCCGCCGAGTGGCGGGCGTATCACCTTTGCCGGGCGGGATATCCAGACCCTGGAACGCAAGCGGGGACCGCTGCCCATCCAAATGATCTTCCAAGATCCCTATTCGTCCCTCAACCCGCGCATGAGCGTCAAAGCCATCGTCGCCGAGCCCATCGCTTACCACCGCCTGGCACCCCCCGCCGACATTCCAAATTTAGTGGTAGATTTGCTGGCGCTGGTGGGTCTTGAGCGGGATGCCCAATACCGCTACCCCCACGAGTTCTCCGGCGGCCAGCGCCAGCGAATCTCCATCGCCCGGGCCCTGGCCTCCAGACCGCAGTTTTTGCTCTGCGACGAGCCCACCTCGGCGTTGGACGTCTCCATCCAGGCCCAAATCCTCAATTTGCTCAAGGACCTCCAGGAGCGACTGGGACTGACCATGCTCTTCATCAGCCACGACTTGCCAGTGATCCGCCAGATGTGCGATCGCATCGCCGTCATGCGCCACGGTAGGCTCTGCGAGGTGGCCAGCGCCGAGGCGTTGTTTGCCCATCCCCAACATCCCTACACCCGAGAGCTTTTGACCCTGATGCCAACCCTCAATCCGCCCCAACTCGCCGTCTCCGGCGAAGAGGTCTTTTAGGGCAGGGGCAGGTGAGATCGGGGGGCTAGGCAAAAAAATCCCCGCCCAACACGGGCGGGGAAAGACACCATACGCACTTCAAGAAGCAAGGCTAGATTACCCCAGCCAGGCCCCGGTAAAGGGGGAACCGTGACACCTTGCCCTTGGGTGATAGTGCCCAAACCCAAATCCAAACCCCAGGTGTTTTGAGTTCTCCCGTCGATCCGTGACATTTGGGCCCGGTTGCGCTTTAATACGAAACCTTTAAAAACATGAACATCCTCCCTCGAAGAACGAGGCTTTACCATCGTTCACTGCCGTCGATTCCCGAGGCAGCCGCCGATGTCATTACCCATCACTATCAATCTTGGCCTGAGCGTCACGTTGCTATTGCTCGTACTCACCACGGCCTTCCCCAACCCCGCCGACGGCTGTTGGTGGCGAGAGCCCAGCACATTTTTCGCCACGGTCCTCGCCGCGCTCAGCGCCGTTTTGGGTTGGCTCGCCTGAGGGGCGAGGAGCCCTTGCCCCTCAAGGGGCGGTTTTAACGACCACCGCCCCCCGCCAGCTGGGCAACGGCGAAGATGGCCCGGTTGCGCAACGCCGTGGCATCGGCGGTCAGCTCCCCACCCCGCCGGGGTCTGATGGCGATAAAGCGCCCATCGTGGGTTTGGAAGGCGTGGAGGGCGCCACCCAGGGAAATGAGGCGAAATGTTTGGCGCTGGTTGATGCGTCGGGCACCGGCCCGCAACGCGCCATCGGGTCGCGCGGTGACAAAGCGGCCGTTGTTGACCCGCAGGGCGACGAGGTTACCGCCCAAATGGAGTATATCCAGGCGCTCCCAGCCGCGGATGTGGGTTCGATTGGCCACCAAGGGGCCACCGCCGCCGTTTTCCGCCGCCACAAACTTGCCGTTGGCGGCCAGCAGGGCGACGGTTTCCTCCCGCTGGAGGTTGGGAATGGGTTGTTGGCTGCGCCGCAGGCGCTCGACGATGCCCGTATCTTGGCCCTGGGCAACGACGGCGGAGGGCGCGACGGCCAGCCCGGCACCCAGGGCCAAGACCAACCCCAGACACGGCACAATGGCAGATAAGCGCATAAGTCATTTCTCCTCTGGACAGGGGACGTCGACGAAGGTCGACGGGAGGGAGATTACAGGCCCTCGGGCAATGGTGTCACCATAATGTAGCCCTGACGCTGGCAACGACGAGCGGCGGCGTTGACGATATCGAGGACCTCGGCGTAGCTTTTGCAAGGGGTCAATTGGGTTTGAGCGGAGCCCTCGCCACTGCCCCAGCGCTTGGTGACAAACCACTGGCCCCAGAGGTCTTGGTGGAGGATGACTTCGTAGAAGCGGGCGTCTTTCTCAAAGCGCAGGGGATACCAATCCTCCGCCCGGTAGCTGGATAGGGGCTCGGGAAAGAGGGGAAGTTGAATCACGGGGCATCACCTACACGCTGGGACACGGCATTATCACCCTTTGCCGGGGAGGCGTCGATGTTCAAATTCCAGCGGACCCCGGCTGTCAACCTTCCGGGGTGCGATGCGTTTTTAAAGGCAAAAGCCTCTGGATGAGGCGCCGCTGAGATGCCCCTTGAGAAAATCGTGGACGGCACAACGAGAACCCCCACCGTCGCCACCGCTGCCCCTCGAAGGGCCGACGCCGCGCCCGCCAACCTCGATGCGTTTTTGGCGGGCGTCGAACGTCGCGCCTACCGCATGGCGGCGTTGGCCCTAGGGCCCGACGACGCCCTAGACGCGGTGCAAGAAGCCATGTACCAGTTGGTCAAACACTACCGCACCCGCCCCAGCCAGGAGTGGGCGCCGCTGTTTTACCGGATTTTGCAGGGCAAAATCGCCGATCATCACCGGCGCGCCCGGGTCCGCCGGGTGCTGCAGCCCTGGTTCGGCGGGGCCGACGAGCTCCCCCTAGGGGAGACCTTACCCGATCCCAGGAGCCCAGACCCCGAGCGGGTCGAACAACAGCGCCGGGCATTGGCGGTGGTGGACAACGCCCTCCAAGCCCTCCCCCGGCGCCAACAGCAAGTGTTTTTGCTGCGGGTCTTCGAGGGCTTAGACGTCGCCCAGACCGCCGTGGCCATGGGTTGCACGGAAGGCAGCGTCAAGACCCACTACGCCCGAGCCCTCAAGCGGTTGCGTCCGTTATTGGGAGATCATTGGCCATGACCACAAACGACCATCCCCCTTGGCTCAAGGCCGTCAAGGCGACTTTGGACGAGGGCGCCGATAGCCTACCCCCCGCCACCCGCCAAGCCCTGGCCAGGGCCCGCAGACGAGCCCTGGCCCAGGGGCCCGAGGTCAAAGCCAGGGCTAGGCCTGAGCTGCCCACCACGGCCTGGCTGTGGCCAGCGGGGAGCCTGGCGGCGAGTGTCTTTGCCCTGGGGCTTTGGCTAGTCACCCAGGAAAAGGGGAGTTCCCTGGATGAAGCGTTGGTGGAGCCGGCGCCGACCCTCATCGAAGACCTGGAGCTGTGGTCCACCACCGACCCCGAGTTTTACCGCTCCCTGGAGTTCTACCAATGGCTCGAACAACGCGACGCCGGCTCCTAGGCCGGGGCCTTGGGCTGACCCTGGCTGCGGTTTCTTTGGGGGCAGCCAACGCCCTGGGGCAGGAACCCGGCCTCCCTTGGGAGCAGCTCACCCCCGAGGAGCGCCGGGTGTTGCGGCGCTTTGCCGTCCGCTGGCCCGAGCTGCCCCCAACACGCCAGCGGGCCCTCCAGGAGCGGGCCCGGCACTGGCTGGGGCTATCGGTCGAGGAACGCCGTCGGGCCCGGGAAAACTTCCAGCGCTTTAGCGATCTGAGCCCCGAGGAGCGCCGCTTTATCCGCCGCCGCTTCGAGCGCTTTAGGAATCTGCCCCCCGAGCGCCGTCGGCGGCTTCTGGAGCGCTTTGAATGGTATAGCCAATTGCCCGACGCCGAGCGCTTGGAGTTGCGCCGGCGGTGGCAGAGTTTGCCCCCCGAGGAACGGCGGGGCTTTTGGCGGGAATGGGGGCCCGATTGAGGCCAGAGCCGTTGGCAGTGTCATTGTACTAGTCAACACCTACCGGGACTCCCACCCCCTCAGGTTGTGCCCAAAGGGCCAATCGTGCTAGTTTTTCGCGATGCAAAATTCAGACACAGACGCGCCGACCGATTGCTCAATCGTCAAACAATCCCCGACATTTCCCTCGACCACCCGGCGCGATTTCCCCCCTGGCGCCATGGGTTGAGTCGCTGCGCGGTTATCCCCCGACTCGACCCTGCGACCTCGTCTCTTCTACTCATCAACCGAACGCTCAGTTAGCCGTTCGAGGAGTATCCATCCCATGTGTGGAATTGCCGGAGAATTGCGCTTCGACGGGCGCGACGGCGATATCGTCACCTTGAGCCGCATGATCCAAGTTTTGCACCCCCGGGGCCCCGATGGCAATGGCGTATTCGCCCAGGGCCGCTACGCCTTTGGCCAGTGCCGCCTCAAAATCATGGATCTGAGCGAGCACGCCCAACAACCCATGGTGGATAACCACTTGGGCCTGGGCATCACCTTTAATGGCGCCATCTACAACCATCCCGAACTCCGGGCCGAGCTGCGACAAAAGGGCTACCGGTTTTACTCCACCGGCGACACCGAAGTCATCCTCAAAGCTTACCACGCCTGGGGGTTCGACTGCGTCCAACACTTCCACGGCATGTTCGCCTTTGCCCTCTGGGAGCGGGACAGCGGTCGGGTGATCCTGGCCCGGGACCGGTTGGGGATCAAACCCCTCTACTACAGCTTGGATTCAAAACGCCTACGCTTGGCCTCCACCTTGCCAGCCCTCCTCCAGGGAGGGGATGTAGATACCACCATAGACCCCGTGGCCCTCAACTATTACATGAACTTCCACGCCGTGGTCCCAGCCCCCCACACCATGGTCAAGGGGGTGGCCAAACTGCCTCCGGCCACGGTGATGGTGGTGGAGGCCGACGGCAAGTGCCACAGCCAGCGCTACTGGACGTTGAATTTCGACGCCCATCCCCCCTTCTCCGACGAGGGCGAATGGCGCGAGGCGTTGTTGCAGGCGTTGCGCACCGCCGTGGCCCGGCGTCTGGTCTCCGACGAGCCCGTGGGGGCGTTGCTCTCCGGGGGGGTGGACTCCAGCCTCATCGTCGGGCTGATGGTGGAGGCCGGGGCCTCGAAGCTCAGAACCTACTCCATCGGCTTTGAAGACGTGGGAAGAGAAAAGGGCAATGAGTTTTCCTATTCCGACATCGTCGCCCAGCATTTTCAAACCGACCACCAACAGATTTTCATCGACAGCCAGAGGCTGTTACCCGCCCTGCCCCACGCCATCGCCGCCATGAGCGAACCCATGGTGAGCCACGACTGCGTGGCGTTCTATCTTCTGGCCGAAGCGGTGTCCCAGCACAGCAAGGTGGTCCAGTCGGGCCAGGGGGCCGACGAAGTATTCGGCGGTTACCACTGGTACCCGCCGTTGCTCGACACCAACGATCCCGTTTTGAGCTACGCCAGGGTGTTCAAAGACCGGGACTTCGACGAATACCGCGAAGCGGTTTGTGCCCCCTGGGTGGAGCGAGACTACGCCCTGGCATTCATCGACGACCACTTCGCCAAGCCCGGGGCCACAGACGCCGTCGACAAGGCATTGCGCCTCGACACCACGGTGATGCTGGTGGACGACCCCGTCAAGCGGGTGGACAACATGACCATGGCCTTTGGTTTGGAGGCCCGGGTGCCGTTCCTCGACCACGAACTCGTCGAGCTGGCGGCCACCATGCCCGCGGCCCTCAAGGTCCGGGGCGAGGGCAAATACATCCTCAAAGAAGCCGCCCGGGCGGTGATTCCCAGCCGTGTCATCGACCGCCCCAAGGGCTATTTTCCCGTGCCGGCGCTAAAATATCTCCAGGGGGATTATCTCACCTACGTGGGAGACCTCTTGAATAGCGACGCCGCCCGCCAGCGGGGGATTTTCAATTCGGACTATGTGGCCAAGCTCATGGAGGATCCCGAGGCCCACATCACTCCTCTGCGGGGCTCAAAACTGTGGCAGATCGCCCTGTTGGAAGCTTGGTGTCAAACCCACGGGCTGTGAAGGATCATCCCCGCCCACAGCCAGGAGGCTCCAGCCATGCACCGCACCCCCCCCGACCACCGTCTCGCCCGCAGTCAAGCGCCGAGCTTGAGCCACCAGATCACCCCCGACCGAGCCCCCTTTGAGTTTGAGGCCAACGTCGTCATTCCCTGTGGCTGGGGGCGGCTCATCATGGCCCACACCTTTCGCGACCCCCAGGACGTGGCCCGGGCCCTGGACGAGGAGGTGCGGGGCTGCCGGGACATCGCCTTCTACGTCCGCGCCCCCCACGTGGTGCTGGCCAAGTCCCCCCACACCCTGGTCCTCGCCCCCTCCCCCCCCGTTAGATTGTGGCTGGCCAACTACAAGCCGGCGGAAACGCCCCACCGGGGCTTTGCCGTGCGCCGTCTCCAACACGAACAAGACGCCGCCGCCATCAACCGCATCTATCGCCAACGGCGCATGGTGGCCATCGAGCCGGACTTCATCTGGGACCAACGGGTGTCGCGGAATTTGATCTACGCCGTAGTGGAGGACCTCACCACCCACGAGGTGGTGGGGACGGCCACCGGCGTCGACCACGTCCACGCCTTCGACGACCCGGAGCGGGGGTCGAGTCTGTGGTGCTTGGCGGTGGACCCCCAAACCCGGCTCCCGGGCATCGGCGAAGCTCTAGTGCGCTACCTGGCCGAGCAATTCCAGGCCCGGGGACGGGAGTTTATGGATTTGTCGGTGCTCTACGACAACCGCCACGCCATCGCCCTCTACGAAAAGCTCGGTTTTCAGCGGGTGCCGGTGTTCACCGTCAAGCGCAAAAACGCCATCAACGAAACCCTCTACAGCGGCCCGGGGCTCGAAGACGATTTGAACCCCTACGCCCGCCTCATCACCCACGAGGCCCGCAAACGGGGCATCGCCGTGGAGGTCTTGGACGCCGACAACGGCTATTTTCAGCTGTCGTGGGGGTGGCGCGTCGTCAAATGCCGGGAATCCCTCACCGACCTCACCACGGCGGTGGCCATGAGCCGCTGCCAGGACAAACACGTCACCCACCGGGTGCTGCGCCTGGCCGGCCTCAAGGTGCCCGACCAGGCCTTTGCCGCCGATGAAGACGAGAACAACGCCTTCTTGGCTCACCACGGCGCCGTGGTGGTCAAACCCGCCGACGGCGAGCAGGGGCGGGGCATCAGCGTCGACGTCCGCGATCCCGAGCACCTCTCAGAGGCCATTGAAGCCGCCAGCCGCTTCGATACCCACGTGTTGCTAGAGCAGTTTTGCCCCGGGGATGACTTGCGGATCATCGTCATCGGCTTTGAGGTGGTGGCCGCCGCCGTGCGCCGCCCGGCCCAGATCACCGGCGACGGCCGCCACACCGTCCGAGAACTCATCGAAAAACAGAGCCGTCGCCGGGCGGCGGCCACCGGCGGCGAGTCCAAGATTCCTTTGGACGCCGAGACCGAGCGCTGTGTCAGCCAGGCCGGCTTTGCCATGGACGAGGTCTTGCCCTACGCCCGCCACGTCCAGGTGCGCAAAACCGCCAACCTCCACACCGGGGGCACCATCCACGACGTCACGGCCAAGCTCCACCCCGCCCTCGCCGAGGCAGCCATCAGGGCCGCCCAAGCCCTGGACATCCCGGTGGTCGGCTTGGATATGATCGTCAAATCCATCCAAGGCCCTGGTTATGTGATCATCGAGGCCAACGAGCGCCCGGGGTTGGCCAACCACGAGCCCCAGCCCACCGCCGAGCGCTTTATCGACCTGCTCTTCCCCCAAACCAGCACCCCGGTCCCCCATGCGCAAGCCTGATATCGACCTCGATTATCTGAGCCAAACGCTTCTCGAGCTCTTGGCCATCCCCAGCCCCGTGGGCCTCACCGACGAGGTGGTCCACTACACCTGCCGCCGCCTATCAGAGCTGGATGTGCCCTTTGAGCTCACCCGCCGCGGCGCCATCCGCGCCACCCTCAAGGGGCGAGAACCCGCCCCTGCCCGGGCCCTAGCGGCCCATTTGGACACCCTGGGGGCGGTGGTGCGGCGCCTCAAGGACAACGGCCGTTTGGCCCTGTTGCCCCTGGGTACCTGGTCGAGTCGCTTTGCCGAGGGGGCGCGGGTAACGCTGTTTACCGACCGCGGGGCGGTGCGGGGCAACGTCTTGCCCTTGATGGCCTCGGGGCACGCCTTCGACACCGAAGTGGACTCCCAACCGGTGTCCTGGGACCACGTGGAGCTGCGCATCGACGCCCCCGCCGACTGCCGCGAGGACTTGATTCGTTTGGGGGTCCACGTGGGGGACTACGTGGCCTTTGACCCCCATCCAGAAATCAACGACAACGGCTACATCAACGCCCGCTACCTAGACGACAAGGCCGGGGTGGCCACGTTGCTGGCGGCCATCAAGGCACTGCGGGACCAAAACATCACCTTGCCGGTGGACTGCTACCCGCTGTTCACCATCAGCGAAGAAGTGGGATCGGGGGCCTCGGCCATCATCCCCGAGGCCATTTCCGAGATGGTGGGGATCGACATCGCCATCCCCGCCCAGGGGCAAAACTCCCGGGAGCGGGGGGTCACCATCCCCCTCAAGGACTCCCACGGCCCCTTCGACTACCACTTGTCCCGCAAACTCATCGCCCTTTGCCAAGACTATGGCCTAGAGCACCAGCGGGATGTGTTCCGCTACTACTACAGCGATAGCGCCTCGGCGTTAAACGCCGGCCACGACATCCGCCCGGCGCTGATCTGCTTTGGCGCCGACGCCTCCCACGGCTACGAGCGCACCCACATCAGCGCCCTCCAGGGGGTGGCGGAACTCATCGCCCTCTACGCCCAAAGCCCCCCCACCTACGCCCGGGATCTGAGGACCCTGGGGCCCATCGAGGGTTTTCCTCACCAAATCGACCACGACAACCTCCAACAACCCCCCAAACAGCTCCCCAACCCGCCGGATTTCCTCGATCCCTGGGACAGCTGCTGAGGTATCGACCGTGCATCAACAGCGCAAGGCCGACCACATCCGCATCAACCTCGACTGCGACGTGGGGTTTGACCAACTGACCACGGGCTTGGAGGACTACCGCTTTGTCCACCAGGCCCTACCGGAGTTGAATTTGGCCGAGGTGGACACCCGGACCACCCTGTTGGGCAAGGCGTTGGCCCTGCCCCTGGTCATCTCTTCTATGACCGGTGGCACCGGTGAGGCGTTGCCCATCAACCGCCGGTTGGCCGAGGTGGCCCAACTCAAGGGATTGGCCTTGGGGGTGGGCTCCCAGCGGGCCGCCCTGGAGGATCCCGCCCTGGCGGCGAGCTTTGCCGTGCGGGACATCGCCCCCGACGCCTTGCTCATGGCCAATTTGGGGGCGGTACAGCTCAACTGCGGCTACGGCGTCGACCACTGTCGGCGGGCCGTGGAGATGATCGGGGCCGACGCCTTGATCCTCCATTTCAACCCCCTCCAAGAAGCCGTCCAGCCCGAGGGAGACACTTGCTTTAAAGACCTGTATCCCAAGGTAGCGGCGGTGTGCCGCGCCCTGGAGGTCCCCGTGGTGGCCAAGGAAGTGGGCTGGGGCTTCGATCCCGCCACGGTACGGCGTCTCGGGGAGTGCGGCGTCGCTGCGGTGGACATCGCCGGGGCCGGGGGGACGTCGTGGTCCCAGGTGGAGATGTATCGGGCCAAGGACCCGGTGCGGCGACGAATCGCCGCCACCTTTCGCGACTGGGGTATCCCCACCAGCCAAGCCCTGGGAGCCGCCCACCGGGCGGTGCCAGGGTTACCCCTCATCGCCAGTGGTGGCCTGCGGACCGGCCTCGACGTGGCCAAGTGCCTGGCCTTGGGGGCGGTGGCCTGTGCCATGGCCGGTCCGTTTCTCAAGGCGGCGGTGGAGTCCACCGCGGCGGTATTGAAGCTGGTGGAGGTCACCGCCGCTGAGCTCGCCATCGCCATGTTTGCCACGGGCCACCGAGACCTAGAGGCCCTGAAGGACACACCGCGGTTGCAGCGGGTGGGGCGTCTCGACTGAGGCAACTCCCGACAAGGGCCTAGGAGCGCAGAATTTTGGGCTTTGCCGCGGCCACTTGGGCCCTCAAGGCCAACGCGATGCCGACGACGATACCCAGCGCCCCCAGGGCGTGGTGCAGGCCAAAGGGCTCCCCCAAAAAGACGATGGCCATGGCGGTGCCGAACACCGGTATCAGGTTGATAAACAGTCCGGCGCGGTTGGGGCCCACCACGGCGACCCCGTGGTTAAAGCACCAGTAGGCCAGCACCGAGGCGAATAGGCCGGTGTAGACCACCCCGGCAATGGCCGGGACCGTGGTGGGAACCCACTGGCCGGTGACGCTGCCCTGCCACAGGTAGAGGGGCGTCAACATCAAAACCCCCAGGGCGAAGGTGGCGGCCAAAAAGCTCCAGGGGTGGACGGCGGGACGCAGGCGCAGCAACGTCGAATAGGCGGCGTAGCACAGCACCCCCAACAGGACTAGGCCGTCGCCCACGGCAAAGCTGAGGTTGCGAAAGGTGGCCAATGTGCCATCGCTGACGATCACCCCCACCCCCGCCGCCGCCAGGG
>JBHJHK010000477.1:0-5382 GCA_050330975.1 Candidatus Competibacterales bacterium
CCACCCCGGGGCCTAACTAAACCCCGCCAACACCGGCAAACCCGCGGGGGGGTTGTAAATCCTAGTGTTGGGCAACGTCCCCCCCACGGCCCGGGCCCACACGGCCGCAATTGCCAAAGCCACGGCGGGGGAGGTACCCGCCGTGCCCCCTCCTCCCCCCCTGGCTCCCCCAGCGGCGGAAAACACCCCACCCTGAGGCTTCACCCCCGTCAAGTGACGCTAAAGCTCTCGCCGCAGCCGCACTCGTCTTTGACGTTGGGGTTGTTGAACTTGAAGATCTGGTTGAGGCCGTCTTTGACAAAGGTCAATTCGGTGCCGTCCAGGATGGGTAGGCTGTTTTGGTGGACCACAATCTTGACCCCATGATCTTCGAACACGACATCTTCGGGGTCGACGTCGTCGGCGAAGTCGATGACGTAGGCGTAGCCGGAGCAACCGGATTTGCGCACACCCAAACGCAATCCCTCGCCCTTGCCGCGGTCGGCGAGATAGTTTTTCACCCGCTCGGCGGCGGCTTGAGATAGGGTAATAGCCATGGCAGGGTCCTCGTCACAGTACAGTAGTTGTGGTGCTATGGTCGGAATGGAGCGGCGCGATGACTCATCGCGCACCTCACGCGCACCTCAAGGGAGGAACGCGGCGCTGGCCTTGCGGCGGCAGTCCTCGGCGGCGCGCCGAGCGGCCTCCACCGCCAGCACCGCGGCGTGGATTTTGAGGGGCGGCAACCCCAGGGCATCGGCCACCTGGCCATCACGCAGGGCCGCTACGGCGTCGAGGGAGCGACCGACGACCCATTGACACACCCAGGACCCAGCGGCGATCACCGGCGCATCGCCGTGGGCCTTGAAACGCGCGTCCACCACCTCGTGACACCGGACTTGCAATTGCAAACGCACCACGTCTAAGCTGCGCTCGGCTCGAGCCCAGCCGGTGCCCACATCAAAGGACCCTTCGTCGAGGCGACCCACTCGGTGGGGATGGTGGAAATGGTGGCAAAGGGCGGTGCTGTCAAGAGTCATGGGTCGGCCGTCGCCAGCGCCTCGGGATGTCTTGGCTCGAGATGCCATTCTAACGACTAAATTGAGGGAAAAAGACCGAATTTTCAACGATCTTTTCCAGATCGTCACCGGTCTTCATCGAACCTGTCTACGATCTTATCCACAGCGGTTAAAATCCCCCGTAGGATATTGACCTCCAGCGAGGTCAGGCCGGTGCGGTGGAAAAGCCGCCGCAATCGCCGCATGAGTTGACGGGGATTGGCGGGGTCGAGGAAATCGATGGCCACCAACACCTGGCGGCCATGGTGGTAGAGCCGCTCCAGCTCGGCCGCGGTGGCCGGTACCTCCCCTGGACCCTCGGTGCCCGCGGCAAAGTCGGCGGCCGCCCGCCACAATTCATAGGCTATGATCTGCACCGCCGCCGCCAAATTGAGGGAGCGATACCCCGGGGCGGTGGGAATGTGGACCAGGCGCTGGCAATGGTCCAGCTCGGCGTTGGTGAGCCCCGAACGCTCCCGGCCGAACAACAGCGCCACGGGGCGATTGGCCGCCGCCGCCACGGCCAACTGGGCGGCATCCCGTGGCTCACAGGCCTGGCTTGCCAGCTGGCGGGGACGAGCCGTGGTGCCCAACACCAAACCGCAGTCGGCGATGGCCTCGTCGAGGGAACTCACCACCCGGGCCCGGTGTAAGACGTCGTCGGCCCCAGACGCCATGGCCGTGGCCTCGGCGCAGGGAAACGGCGCCTCGGGAGCCACTAGCCAAAGCTCGGTGAGCCCCATGGTCTTCATGGCCCGCGCCGCTGCACCGATGTTCCCCGGGTGGGAGGTGGCCACCAATACCACCCGCACCCCGACAATTTCCGCACCATCGGCCTTGAGAACGGCCCGAGGTTCGGCCCGCCCCTGGGCTGCGGCTGGCGTCGCAGCCCCAGCGTCGCTATCCAGCCCTTTTCCCATCAACGATTCGCCCCCCTATCGATCCCATGCACCCAACTGCCACCATCGCCAAGCGCGCCGCCCTGGGCGCCGGGCGCATCATTTTGCGCTATTACGACCGCCTCGACCAAGTCCAAGTGAGCGCCAAGGGCAAGAGCGACCTGGTGCGCGATCTGGACCTCCAGGCCGAACAGGAGATCATCCACACCATCCGCCGCGCCTACCCCGACCACGCCATCGTCGCCGAGGAATCCAGCCCCACGGGCGCCCCTGGTCGCGGCGCCAACAGCGAAGACCAATGGATCATCGACCCCCTCGACGGCACCACCAACTACCTCCATCGCTTTCCCCAGTTCGCCGTCTCCATCGCCTTTAAAAGCCGGGGTCGGCTGGAGATGGGGCTGGTTTACGATCCCTTGCGCCAGGAGTTGTTCCTCGCCTCCCGGGGTCGGGGGGCGTTGCTCAACGACCGGCGCATCCGAGTCAGCAACCCCGTCGGTGTGGACACCGCCTTGGTGGGCACCGGCTTCCCCGCCCGCTGTCCGGAACACTTGCCCGCCTACTTGGCCATGTTCGCCGCCGTCCTCGATCAGTGCAGCGAGATCCGCCGGGCCGGATCGGCCGCCCTGGATTTGGCCTTTGTAGCCGCCGGGCGACTCGACGGCTTTTGGGAGATCGGCCTCAAGCCCTGGGACATCGCCGCCGGTGTGTTACTGATCCAAGAAGCCGGGGGGATGGTGGGGGACTTCCAGGGCCAGCACGCCTATTTTCAGTCGGGCCACCTGGTGGCCGGGGGGGCCAAGGTCTACCGGGCGCTGCTCCAGGCCATCGCCCCCCACCTCACCCCGGCGTTGGGAGGGGGGCTACAGTGATGCTTCGGCAGGCAGACACCAACGGCCAAGAGTGCGAGAATAACGCCGCAATGGTCATCGTTTTGTAATGGTACCGCGGGTCGGTCTGGGCTACGAGGCAAATTGCGCGCCCAGTTCGACCCTGCGGTGGTGGCATCCCCGATCTCCAACGACCAGAGGATGAAATCGTGGCAGACGATACAATGTACAGCGTGTTGTTTCTGTGTACGGGCAACTCAGCCCGCAGCATCATGGCCGAGGCGTTGATGAACTTCCACGGCCGCGGGCGGTTTCGCGCCTTTAGCGCCGGCAGCCATCCCAAGGGGGAAATCCATCCCCTGACGTTGGAGATTCTCAGCCGCAACAACCTCCCCACGGCCGAGCTGCGCAGCAAGTCCTGGGAGGAGTTTGCGGCGGGGCAAGAGGGGGTAACCAACCTGGACTTCGTGTTTACCGTCTGCGACCAAGCCGCCGCCGAGACCTGCCCCGTTTGGCCCGGCCAGCCCATGAGCGCCCACTGGGGGGTACCCGACCCCGCGGCGGTGGAGGGCAGCGAGATCGAACGCGTCCAGGCCTTTCGCATCGCCTTCCACATGTTGGATAACCGCATCAAGATCTTCACCAGCCTGCCCCTGAAGTCCCTGGGCAAAATCAAACTCCAGGAACGCTTGGATCAGATCGGCACCAGCGGTCGGGAACCGGCGGCCAATTAGGCCGAAGGGTCCCCAGAGCCCACCCTCGCCTCAGTCGGTGGCGGGGGTGCGGGGGGGCAACAGATCCTCACAGCGGATGGGTAGGCGCCGCACCCGGACGCCAGTGGCATGATACACGGCATTGGCGATGGCGGCGGCGGTGCCGACGATACTCACCTCGCCGATGCCCTTGACCCCCAGGGGATTGACCTCTCGGTCTTCTTCCTCCACCAATTCCACCTCGATGTGGGGCACGTCGGCGTTGACGGGGATCAAGTACTCTCCCAGGTTGTCGTTGACGTAGCGCCCACGGGCGGGGTCGATCTCCGTGGCCTCGTGGAGGGCCGAGCCGATCCCCCACACCATCCCCCCCAGATACTGGCTGCGGGCGGTCTTTTGGTTGAGAATTCGCCCGGCGGCAAAGGCCCCCACCGCCCGGGGTACGCGGATTTCCCGGGTGTAGCGGTTGACCCGCACCTCGACAAACTCGGCGCCAAAGGCGTACATGGATCGGTCGCCCCGGGTGCCGCCGACGATTTTGATCACGCCGTCATACAGGGTTTGGATGGCGGCCTTGCCGGTGTCAAGAGGCGCCCACTCCCCCACCACCGACCAGGAGGCGGGATCGCCGTTGGCCACCAAGGTGGCCAGGCTCACCCGCGCCCCATCGGCCCCCACCACCGCCCCATCCTCCAGGGCGAGGGTTTGGGGGTCGCGGCCCTGGAGGGGGCCAGCCATTTCCACGGCCGTCCGACACAGGCGCTGGCGCAACAACCCGCAGGCGGTGTGGACGGCGCTGCCCACCGAGGCGGTGGTCACCGAGCCCCCGGCCACGGGGCCGGGGGTGAGTTTGGAGTCCCCCAGGGAGACCTCGATGGCCGCAACCGGTAGGCCCAACCCCGCGGCGGCCACCTGGGCCACCACGGTGTAGGCGCCGGTGCCCACGTCGTGGGCGGCGCACTCCACCTGGGCCCCGCGGGCGGTGAGGGCCACCTTGGCCGTGGCGGGCGCCATGTGGGTGGGATAGAACGCCGTGGCGCAGCCAAAACCCACCAGGTCGTCGCCGTCCACCATGGCGCCGACCCGGGGATCGCGGTCTCGCCAGCCAAAGCGCGCCGCGGCGCGGTCGTAGCAGGCCATCAACGAGCGGCTGGTGAAGCGGGCGCCGGTAAAGGGCTCTCGGTCGGTGTCGTTGCGGCGCCGCAACTCCACGGGATCCATCCCCAGGGCCACCGCCAGTTCGTCCACCGCCGACTCCATGGCGAACACGTAGGGCACCTCCGGCGGGGCGCGCATAAAGCCGGCGCTCTGGCGGTCGGCCCGCACGGTGTGGATGGCGCTTTGAATGTGGGGGATGGCGTACATGGCGGCGCTGTTCTTGACGCCGGCGACGATGAAGTCGTCATCCCGGGAGTTGAGTTCAAACCCCTCGTGGATCAGCGCCTGGAATTGTCCCGCAGCGTCGGCCCCCAGCCGCACCCGCTGGCGGGTTTCGGCCCGGAAGGTGGCGGTGGTAAAGCACTGCTGGCGGGTATCGGCGACCCTCACCGGCCGGCCCAGGCGCTTGGCGGCCATGGCCACCAACACGGTGCGGGCGGTCATCAAGGCCTTGGCCCCAAAGGCCCCACCCACAAAGGGCGAGACCACCCGCACCAAGTCGGAGTCTATCCCCAGGGCCTTGGCCACCCCCACCTTGAGGCCGTAGACGCAGTGTCTTGGCTCGTGGAGGACGAGCTCCTCCCCGTGCCACTCGGCGGTGGTGGAAAACAGCTCGATGGTGTTGTGGTGTTGGGGGGGGGTTTGGTAGGCGGCGTCGACGGCTACAGCACTTGCGGCCAGGGCGGCGGGGGCGTCGCCAACAAAGGGGTTCTTGGGCGCAGGGGCGGGTTGGGTGTCGACCCCG
>JBHJHK010000478.1:0-11880 GCA_050330975.1 Candidatus Competibacterales bacterium
CAGTCCTCGTGGGGGGGGAGGGGGGGTCAACCTCGTGGGGGCGTCACTCGGCGTCTTTGGGCTTGGGATCGGGGTCGGCGAACCAGTAAAAGCCAAAGGCGAGGAACTGGAGGGCGGCGACGCCCAAAAAGCCGTAGTCGGCGCCGTGCTCCACCACGGCTGCCTCGGCCCGGGCCGCCGCTTCCCCCACGGCTTGCTCGGCCTGGGCGATGTTCTCGGCAAAGGCGGGTGCCAGCTCTTGGAGGTTGGGAATGTTGGTCAAAAAGTCGCCGGACACTTCGCCCCCCTGGGCCCGGTAGAGGATCAGGGCGGCCACTTGACAAACGATGGCGATGATGGCGGCTAGGAAATCGCCGATACTGACCTTTTCTTCGCTGGATTTGGCCAAGTAGCGAACCAAGAGCACGACCACCATGGAAATGGTGACGGGAAGTAGCAACACGGGCAAGTACTGGGTAGCGTACTGCACCACCGGTGCCAGGAAATCGAAGCCGTCGACGGTGACCAAGAAGAAGCTCAAGAAGGCCAAAGCCAAAAGAATCAACACGAGACTGTTGATACCGTAAAGCAATTTCGCCAGACCAGTCATGGATGCAGTTCCTCGTTGTGGTTGCCTCTTCCCCACCAGACCCAGTGGGTATCGATGAGGTGCTCGGAGTCTACCCGATGTTGGCCCAAGGTGCGATGCGGTACCCAACGACCGGATTTCCCCTAGGCGGTCTCCCTCTCACCAGCGGGGGTTTTTGGGTTGAGACGGATTATATGAGGGCGCTTTGAGATGTGGTCGGCGCCCTTTTCCTCCACCATCATGGTAGGGCCGTTGAGGTTGCCGTTGGGAATCCGGGAAAATACCGACGGATCCCCCCCCGCAGCCCATCGACGCCGATGAACCCCGGTTCGAGGTCCACTCCGGTTGTTGCCGTGGCGGCGGTTGAGCCAGGCGATGAGGGGAATGGCAGCGGTGCCCAGGGGGCCTAGCTCACGGATTCTCCAGGGCCCGTCGGGCGCGGTTTCTATTGGCCCGCTCCACCCAGTTTTGACCGGGAAATACCGAGCGGCTGGTGAGGACAAAGGCCCCCCACAAGGTGAGGGCTCGCCGACCGTCGGCGTCGATGGGGGCCCTACAGAGGCCCAAGCGGCGCAGTGCCTCCGATTCGCGATAGATGTAATCCGCCAACTCCTGCAAGCAGTACTTGGCATCGAGGATCAAAGGCGAGGCCGACGGCTGGTACTTGCTGCGGAGTTTGCCGTGGATGGCCACCAGTTCGGCGACGCTTTGCACCTCGGGAAAGCGAAAGGCCTTTTTAAAACCCAACTCGGGAAAGGCTTCGGGTTGGCTTGAATTTGAGACGTTGAGCACAGTGCCATCGTCGTAGCGCTGGGTGAGCTCGCCATAGGTGACCCCCTGCCCTTCGCCCCGGGGGGCGCGGCCTTTGATAACGACGCCAGTGGCCGCCAACTGCAAGGCGGTGTGCCAGTAGAGGCGAAAATAGCTATCGGTGTGGCTATCGGATAGGGTCGACGCCGCCAACGGCTCAAACCCGTTGGCTTTGAAGTCCCGGTCGTAGGCGAGGAAAGCGTCGTCGACCTGCTGGAGGAGTTCGCCCTCTTCCAAGGGTTCAAAGTGAACCTTGGCGGGGAGGGTTTGGGTCCGCCAGACGATCAAAGGGCCGATGGTGTTCACAAACACCGGACCGAGGACCGCTTTTACCAAAATGGGCCCCAACAGCAACAGCAGTATCACAGCGATGACGATTTCGACCATGACACCCCTCCAAGGGCAATGATCCCACGGTTGGCCGCGGCCAAAATCAGCTAACTAAAACGCTTTGGCGAGCGCTGTGGCCGCGGTTGTCGATCCAGTAAAGGGTGACCTCATCCCCGGGGCTAGCGCCTTGAAAGGCAAAGGAGAAATAGGGATTTTGCGAGATGGCAGGGCCCCAATGAGCCCGCATCACCACCACGCCGTTGCACTGGCAGGTGACCTCTTGGATATAGTGGGCCAAGACGAGCTCGCCGGTTTGTTCGTCCCGGCGGGTACCCGGCTCCATGGGGTGGCGCATCAGCGCCTTGACTTCGACCCGATCACCGTGGGCTTTGGCCCGCAGTCGGATGGCGCTAGAGGACATTGCGGTTGCTCCTAGGGGTCCCGGGCTAGCTCAGACAGCCGCCGACCAACACTTGGACCTGCCGTCGGCGGGTGTAGAGCCGGCCGTTGGCCTTGACCACCGCCATCACTGAGGAGGTCTGGCCCATCCTAATGCGGGTGGAGACCTCGGCCAGGGCCCGGGGGGGCAGCTCGAAGTGGGCCGCCAAGGGCGAGGGGTTGTCGTCGACCAAAAGGGTGATGGACTCGACGCCCTCCAGGGGGGTACTCACCGAGATCGGCACCACGGCGCCGTTTTCGGCGATGCCGGGGGCTTCGAGGGCGATGGCGGTGCTCTCGGTCAAGGTGCCGTCGGCGTACAGGGCCCGGAGGGCGGTCTCGGTGTTATTGGCGGCGAAGGCGTCGGCCGACCCAGCGGCTAAGACCCGGCTGGGGGTCAGAAGGCCAACGCTCACCAGGCCGGCGAGGAAACCGCTGGCCAGTGCCCCCTGAATAAGGGTGCGGCGGTTTGCAAGGTGTTCCACGACGATCTCCCCCATGGATGGTCGCTCAGGGAATGGTCTGGGTTACGGTGAAGTTAACAGCCTTGGACGGGCTGGGTAAACCGATGGATGGCAAAGGGTTCCAGGGGCATATTGCTGTGGCCCTCCACCACCAAATCGGCCAGGGCAGCCCCCACTGCCGGTCCCAGCTGGTAACCGTGGGCGGAAAAGCCAAAGGCGTGGTAGAGACCCGGGTGACGGCTGTTGCCAATCACGGGAATCCCGTCGGCGCAGTAGCCCTCGATCCCCGCCCAGGCCCGGACGATGGAAGCCCTGGCCATGATGGGAAAGATGGCCCTTGCCGTTCGGGCGCTGCTCGCTAGGGCGCGGATATCCAGCTGGGTGGCGTTGGTCTCGGGTCGGGCTCGACCGGTGTGGCCGCCGCCGATGACCACGGTGCCATTGGGGTATTGCTTAAACGACAACGGCCGCCCCGCCGCCCCCACCACCGGGCCGACAAAGGGGGGCAAGGGCCCTGTCACCATGAGCATGGGGGCCTTGGCCCGTAGCGGCACCGGCTCGTCGACCCAGGCGGCCAGGTGCTGCCCCCAGGCCCCGGCGCAGTTGATCACCCGGGGCGTTTCCACGCTACCCGCGCTGCTCGACAATCGCCAGGTATTGGCCCTGGGCTCTAGGCCCGTGACCTCCACCCCGGGGACGAACTGGACCCCCAAGGCCTTCGCCCGCTGGCGAAAGGCGTGGACCGTGCGGTAGGGGTTGGCATAGCCGTCGTCGGCGACAAAAATGCCCCCGATACAGTGGGGGGCGACGGCGGGGAGCAACTCCCGCAGGGTGTGCTGGTCGATCAACACCTCGTGGTCGTAGCCCAACGCCGTCAATTCCCCCACCCGGGTGGCCAGGCGGGCCAGGTCGGCCTCATCCTCGGCCACCTTGACTTGGCCGCTTTTGACAAAGCCGCAGTCGTCCCCCACCAAATCCACCATGTGGTGCCACAACTCCCGAGAGGCCAGGGCCAAGGGAATTTCGGCGCTGTGGCGCCCCAGGGTCCGCACTCCCCCGGCGTTGACCCCCGAGGCGTGGCGCCCCGGGTAGTCCTTTTCCAGCACCAGGGGCTTGAGGCCCTTGAGGGCCAAATGGAGGGCCACCGAGCAGCCGTGGAGGCCGGCGCCCACCACGACCACCTCGGCGGTGGGGGGCAAGGCGGTGGCCGCGGTCACGGGGCCGCCTCGGGGGCCGCCTCGGGGGCGGCGTCTTCTGTGGTCAAGTGGGCCAATTCCTCTAGGCCCAGGGGTACCACCGGGGGCCGCAGGCGAAAATAGCCCACCTCGGCCACCGAGCAGCCCCGCTGGGCTGCGATCATCTCGCAGACGGTCACCCCACACTGGCGTCCCTGGCAGGGCCCCATCCCACAGCGGCAAAAGCTCTTGAGTTGGTTGGGACCGGGGGCACCGGTGGCGATGGCGGCGTTGATGGCCTTGGCGGTGAGTTCCTCGCAGCGGCAGACGATGGTGTCGTCGTCGGCGGGGATGCGAAATCCCTTGGACGGTCGGTAGAGGGTTTCCAGGAAGGGGCGGATGCGCAAATCGGCCGCCAGCGCCTTTTGCTTGGGGCGAGCCCGTGCCTCGGCCTCGGCCTCGCCGAGGCGTCCCAGGCGCACCGCCGCCCCCAGGGCGGCGAGCTCCCCTTTGAGTTCCGCCGCCACGGCGCCGCCGATGGCGCCGGCATCCCCCGCCACGGCGATGGCCCCTTGGCTAGTGGTGCCCCAGGCGTCCACCACCGGCCGCCAGCCCAGCTGGCCCTCGTCCCAGGTGGCCTCACAACCCGCCGCCAGGGCCAGGTTTACCTGGGGAATGACCCCCTGGTGGAGGAACAGCTGTTCGGTGGCCAGGGTGACCCAGCCGCCGTTGCCACGCCGGTAACTCACCGCCTCCAGGCGATCTTGACCCTCGGCCCGCAGGGCCGTGACCCCGGTGATGTGGCGGGTGTGGCGTTTGATGTGGGCCAGGTATTTCAGTCCCCGGGCCAGGTAACGGGCCGCTCCCAGGGCGCGGAACAGCTCGGGTAGGGCCCGGAGGTAGTTGGCCGTCGGGGTGGTGTCCAGCACGGCGGCCACGGGGATGCCCAGCTGTAGATACTGGTGGGCCACCAGGTATAAAAGCGGCCCACAGCCGGCGAACACAGCCCCTGGGGCGGCGACGTCGGATTCCTTGAGGAGGATCTGGGCCGCCCCGGCGGTCATTACTCCGGGCAATGTCCAGCCGGGGATGGGGAAGGGCCGCTCTTGGGCGCCGCTGGCGACGATGACCTGGCGGCCGTGGATGAGGCGGGCCTGGCCGTGGCGGGAGAGGCCGATCTCCCCATCCCCCGCCAGCTGCCAGACCCGGGTGGCGGGCCAGTGGACCACGGGGCTGTGTTTGAGTCGTTCGGCCAGGACGGGCCCCCGGGCGTAGTGGGGATCATCCCCCAGGACCCCGTCGGGGCGCTCGGCCCCCCGGTAGATCTGGCCGCCGGAAGTGGGGCGTTGGTCCAACAATAGGGTCTTGAGGCCCAGGGCGGCCCCCTGGAGGGCGGCGGCTACCCCGGCGGGGCCGGCGCCGATGACCACGAGATCCCAGCTCATGGCAGCTCCCCGGGGTGGTCGGTGTCCGCGGTGGGTAGGGTGGCCAGGGGATTCCAGGCGCCGTCTTGGGGCTCCACCACCATGCCCTCCCGGGCCTGTACTAGACAGCCCTGTTGATTGGGGCGGCCGTCGATGACCACCAGGCACTCGTGGCAAACCCCCATCATGCAGTAGGGGCCCCGGGGGGTGCCGGATTTGGGAGTGGTGCGGCAGGCGCTGTCGCCCTTGAGCAGCAGCGCCGTGGCCACCGAACTCCCCGGCGGCACGGTGACCCGATGCCCGGCCACCGCCAGGGTGATGCCCCCAGGTGAAGATTTAGTGGACTGGAACATCGGCAAACCTCTCGGCGCTAAAGGCGCCAAAATCGGTGGGCAATTCCCCCTTGACGATGGCGCTGGCCAGAGGCCCGGTGTGGCCGGCGGCCAGGGTGACACCGCTGTGGGTGGACGCGCTAAAGGCCCCCGGGCAGGTGGCCGATTGGTCGTAGATGGGGAGGCCGTCGGCGGACATCACCCGCAGTGCCCCCCAGGTCCGGGTGATCTGCATGGCCTTGAGGTGGGGAAAGGTGGCCAGGGCCCGGCGGGCGATGTCGGCCATCACGTCAGGTGTGGTCCCCTCGTCAAAGCCCACGTCTTCGTGGGAGTCCCCCATGAGCACCACTCCCTCGGCGGTCTGGCGCAAAAAAGTGCTGGGCATGGGCATAAAGGGGGCGAGCTTTTCCCCCACTAATACCTGGCCGCGGATGGGCTTGACGGGGATGGACAAACCCACCTGGGGACCGAGCTTGGCGTTGCCAAGGCCCGCCGCTAGGACCAACTTGTGGGCGCTCAAGGTATTGGGGCCATTCACCCCCGCCACCTGGAAGACCCCGTTGACCGGGCGGATTCCCGTCACCTGGCTGTGGGGTAAGTAATGGCCGTGGTGGTTTGTGAAGCCGGCGTGGAGGCCCCGGAGCAGGTACAAAGGGTTGGCGTGGCCGTCGGCGGGGCTGTAGCTGCCCCCCACCACCTGGGGCCCCAGGCCCTTAAACGTCCCCGCTAGCTCTGCCCGGTCGAGCATTTGGTAGCGCCACTCGATGCCGGCGTGGTTGTGGAGGCGGTGGAGCTGTTGGCGGCGCTCTTCGAACTCGTCGTCGCTAAAGCAAAAGTGCACCCCGCCCTCTCGCTGGTGGGCCACGTCCACCCCAGTGGACTCCCGGAGGGTTGCGGCAAGGGTGGGCCAGAGGTCGGCGGATTGGCGGGTCCAGGCGGCGTATTCCGGGGCGTCCACCCCCTTGCCCTGGACCCACACCAGGCCAAAGTTGCCCCGGGCGGCCCGGTGGGCCACATCCCCTTCGTCCACCAGGGCCACGGTCAGCCCCGCTTTGGCCAGGCCATAGGCGATGGCCGAGCCCACCATACCGCCCCCGATGACGCAGGCGTCGTAGATCATGGGTACAAACTCCGACAGTTCGACTGAAACGGTTTGACTCGGATAATTAATGGCGTCCCACCAATAGTTTATCCAATCCATAGAGCCACTCTAGCAAAAGCAGTGGCACGATGGTGATCAGGATGAGCAAGGTGGAGATGGAGGCAATGAGGGGGTCGATGGTCTCGGTGATGTGGGCGTACATCCGCACTGGCAACGTCATGGTACTGGGGGAGGCGACAAACACCGTCATGGTGAGTTCGTCGAAGCTGGTGATAAAGGCCAACAGCCAGCCCCCCACCACCCCGGGAACGATCAAGGGCAAGGTGATGCGGCCAAAGGCGGTGAGGGCCGAGGCCCCCAAGGACACCGCCGCCCGTTCGGCGTCCCGTTCCAAGCCGGTGACGGCGGCCAGCACTAGGCGCAGGGTGTAAGGGAATACGATGATCACATGGCTGAACATCAAGCCCACAAAGGTACCCCCCATCCCCAGGGAAGTAAAAAACTGCAGAAACGAGACCCCCAAGACGATGTGGGGCACCGTCAACGGCGAGAGGAAAAAAGCGTTGATGGCGCCGCGGCCCGGAAAACGGTAGCGGGCTAGCCCCAAGGCGGCGGGAACGGCCAACAGCGCTGCCACGGTCGCCGCAGCCAGGGCCAAATAGAGGCTGGTCTCGGCGGCGGTGATAAAAGCCGGGTTGTCGAGGATGGCCCAAAACCAGCGCAACGAGGGGCGCTCGGGGAGGGAGATGTAGCCCTTGTCGGTGAAGGAGACCAAACACACCATCACCAAAGGCGCCAGGATAAAAGCCACAAATAGGGCGTGGAAGGCTAGGGCGAGGGGACCGTTGCGGGACATGGGGTGACTTCCTGGGGGCTCTGGGAAGGGTTTAATCCCAAGAGTGTAGAACGTTTGGTCGTGCACTGGGGCCATAGTAATGTGAGCAATGGAGCCCCGCTGTCCCCCGGGGTTCATTACTCACACTGGTACACTACCAAAGGTTTACAAGAAGGTTTAGATGTGGCTGCTTGCCAGGGCCACCGATCCCTCACACCGCGGTGGCGATTTTTTGCTTTGCCTTCAACAGTGCGCCACCGCCCGGTGCCACGGTTTCGAGGCCCAGGGCGTCGAGGATGCCCCACGTCGTCGCCACGGCGGCCGAAAGGGTTGGTACACCCGATGCCGCTTCAATGGCTTCCACCGAGGGTAGCGAAGGCATCTGTACACAGGCAGAAGCGACAATGGCATCCACACCGCTCAGATCGAGCTTGCGCCAGAGGTCGGCAGGTGCCATGGGATCTTGGGCGGCAACTACCAGGTTGTCGGGGATTTCAAGGGCCAGAAAATCCTTGACCTCAATTCCCTCGGCTTCGATGTAGTCAACGACCAGCTGGGTCAGGGGCTTCATATAGGGACAGATCAGCGCGACTTTTTTTGCACCAAGGGCATTGAGACCCGCCACCAAAGCACCGGCCGAACTGACGACGGGGGCGGGGTGGCCGTTGTCGCGAGCGGCGGTGGCGAGTTGCTGTTCAGACACCCGATGGTAGCCCTTGCCGCGACTCATGATAGCGACTAGGCAAGCATAGGCCTGTACCTCAACAGCGGCATCGGAAAGCTCGACGGCGCAGCGCAGGCTGTCGTCGTCCATTTTTTCTAGCTCTTCCTTGGTCACCTTCTTCATGCGCATGCGCGAGCTGTGGAAGGTGAATCGATCCGCTGCCAGCCCTTGGCGAGCCCGGAGCAGTTCCGGGATTTCGGTTTCCATGGTGACATTCGAACTGGGCACAATAAGCCCAACACGGCGCGCATCTTTTTGGGTGATAAAATCGATCGACATAAGTTGGTTTCCTTGTATTGGTTTGAGCGCTACAGAAATATTAGATCTGTGGCCCCATGACGAAATTGGGCAGCCAGGTAGCGATGCCGGGAAAAATGCTGAGTAGAACAATCGCCACGATCATACAGGCTACATAGGGTAGTGAACCTTTCAGGATTGTCTTCAACGGTATATCTGGTGTAATGCCATTGATCACGTAAAGATTTAGGCCAACAGGTGGAGAAATGAGGCCGATTTCCATGTTGATGGTAAGCACGACGGCAAACCAAATGGGATCAAAGCCTGCATTAGTGATAACCGGAAGTAAGATAGGTGCTGTCATTAAGATAATCGCAACTGGCGGCAAGAAAAAGCCGGCGAAAATCAGAAACACGTTAATGAGCAGCATCAATAGCCACGGGTTGATGTCAAGGCCAGCAATGGAAGCAGCAATCTCTTGGGTGATCAAAAGCGATGACAGCATATAGCTAAATACGCCAGCTGCGCCAATGATGAACATGATCATCACGCTTTCGCGGGTACTGTCTCGAAGTACGGTCCACAGAGTATGAAAGTCGCGAATCCGATAAATGATGATCGCAGCGATAATGCACAACAGCGCCCCGACAGCTGCTGTTTCGGAGGGTGTGGCTACCCCACCATAAAGGGTATAGAGCACACCAGCGATGATGGCGAGAAATGGCAGTACACGCGGTAAAATTTCGAATTTTTGGCGCCAAGTAAATGGCTTGACGACCAAGGCAACTCGCCCGCTACTGCGCCATGTTGCAAAAATCGACCATGCCATGAATAAGCCGACTAGAAGCAATCCAGGCAAGACACCTGCCAAAAAGAGCCGTCCAATGGAGGTCTCAGTGGCAATGCCGTAGACAATCATTGTCACCGATGGCGGAATTAGAATACCAAGCGTTCCCCCCGCAGCTATGGACCCCGTGGCGACCTCGTCGGGAAAGCCGCGTTTGCGCATCTCGGGTATTCCCATTTTGCCAATGGCAGCGGCAGTGGCCGGGGACGAACCTGACATGGCAGCAAATAGCGCACAGGCACCTAAATTCGAAACCACCAGCCCACCTGGAATCCGTGTCAACCAACGGTCAAAGGCTTCATACAGATCGGCGCCCGCCCGAGTCGAGGCAATCGCCGCCCCCATGATGATAAACATGGGAATGGACAGCAGAGCAAAACTATCGAGCTTGCCAAACAGAATCTCGGGCATCAGCTCGAGAGAACGCACCCCATCAAAGAGGAGTAGAAACGCGCACGACACGACCAACAGCCCAGTTGCCACGGAAATGCCAGAAAAAAGCACCAAGGTCGTGATGATGGCGACCAACGCACCGAGTAGTAGAGGATCCATGCTCAACCTTCCTCGCTGCTGGAGATGTCAAAGGGGGGTGCAGCACCAGCCAAGACGGCCAGTAGGTCAGCGACAAGCTGCAGGACATAAAGCCCAAAACCCAGGGGCAAAGCGAGGTAGGGCACCCAGAGCTGAGGCCCCCAAATCGTGCTTGAAGTCCAACCGCGCGACCAGGCCAAGTGCCACATTTCAAAGCTGTAATAGGTCATGATCCCCATGACCACGATCGCTAAGCCAATAGTTGTTACGGCTAAGATAAGGCGCAGGCGTGGGGGTAGTAAACGAGGTAATAGGTCAATATTAACGTGCCCTCGTACCAGCTGCACGTAGGGAAGACCAATCATTGTTGCACCTAGCACTAAGTAGACGACGCTCTCGGTTTGCCACGTGGTTGAGCTGTTCATGACAGAGCGAACCCAGATCATTTCACAGGTAATAACGATAGCAGCCAGAATCATTAGGGAGGCGAGAACACCACAAAGGGTCGAGATGCCAAAAATGGTACGGGTCAAGAAATACAAGGGTGACCGAGATGCGAAGACCGGCTGGGGTATGATCGAATTAGGGGAGTGGGTAGACTGCGCCACTGGTAGTCTCCTCTTCTTGAAAAATGGGTTTTGGAACCATCATTGAAACGCTTGCCAATTGAGGAAGCTGCCAATCGACAAGCGCTGGATGTATCAATAAGAGGTGTCACTCGACACTGAGTGCCATGTCGATCAGTTGTTGGCCGTTTTTGACTCGACGCAAAAATTCCTTGTAAGATGTTTCTTTTGCTAATTCCCGCCAGGCATCAAAATCCTCATCGGACATGTAGTAAATTTCGACGCCATTCTCCTCAAAGACCTCAACGGAGTGAGAATCTTGCAACTTCGCTTCAGACAAGTAATAGTCTTCGGCTTTTTTGGCGCCGCGCAACAACGCTTCTTGTTGCTCTTGGTTCAGTTCTTCAAATGTGGTCTTGTTGATAAGAAGAGGCTGGTACATGAACCAGAGAGCAAGATCAGCTGGCGGCGTGTAGCACTTCACTTGCTCATAGATTCGAAACGAGACAAAGGATGACGATGATGTGTTGGCGCCCTGTAATACACCCGTCTGCATGGCGTTGTAGAGCTCGGAAGAAGCCATTGATGTAATCGAAGCGCCAGCACCCGCTAGCATTGTATCGAATGCACTACCCGCAGCCCGAATCGTGATGCCTTTGACATCATCGGGCTTGCTAATGCATTTTTCCTTGCCCACAAAACCACCAGCCAAATAGCCGTGTACCAGAACCATGACATCATCTTCGGCCATCAATTGTTCGATTTCTGCCATAAAAGGCGACTGACTCAAACGGGCCGCGTGGTCGTGGTTTTTTACCAATCCGGGCATCAGGGTGAGGTTGTATTCGGGGCGTTGACCGCTGGCGTAGGCCAGTGGGAACACGGTCATGTCGAGTTGCCCACGGCTGAGCGGCCTGTACTGCTCAAGGGGCTTGAACAGAGACTTTGACGGGAAGATTTTAATTTCTAAACCAACATTGGCCGACTTCACTTCTTCAGCAACGATCTCTGCCACCTTGTGGCGAAGGTCCTGGGTCGACCACTGATGGCTCAAGCGGAGCTCCTTGGCCTGGGCAACGCCAGTGATAACCCCAGCCAAAGTCACTGAAATGGCAATGAGGCCCCCCATCAAACGAGATGCATTAGTCATAAATAACCTCCTCTGTGATGTCTTACTTTCGTAATATCTAAACTAGGGCTGATATCTAAGTCAGGACATTAAGAATGCAAATTCAGCAATCTTGTATACATGAAACCAGATTCAGGATCCAAAATCAATGCAAAAAAATGCATTTTTTTTTCTTGTGTATTCTTTGTGGCCATGCTAAGGTGTTTGGCCCCGTGGGAACACCCTTGAATCCCTGCCGAGGTTGGTCCAACCCCACAACCGTGTTGCCACATGCGTGTTGGTTGTGCGAAGTGGACTCTGGGAGGTGGTGTGATGGATTGCCCTCCTGGACGCTATCCCCGGTTGGGTCGCCGGGCTGGGGTCACGAT
>JBHJHK010000479.1:0-3585 GCA_050330975.1 Candidatus Competibacterales bacterium
GGCAAGGGCGATGCCCTCCGGGTGGGGGTGGCCCGCACCGTGCCCGATCCCCACGCAGACGATATCCTGCCCCTCCTTCCCTGGCGAGCCCACCCCGACGGGGGCTGGGTGGCCCGGGCGACGTTGACCTCCCCCGGAGCCGATGCCTTGCGATTGCGGGCGGTGGGGGGGTTGCCCGCCGCGGTGACGGCGGCGTTTTACCAGCCAGACCGCCCCGAGGTGAATTACGTCATCCCCGACCCTCACCCGGGGGAAACCGGCCATTGGTCCCCAGTTCTGCGGGGCGACACCGTGGGCTTGGTGCTCCACAGCGCCGAGGCACCCCCGCTGGCGGGGTGGGCCGTGGACCGCGTGGCCCATTTTGCCCTGGATCCCTTTGGCCAGCGGTTCTCGGGGGCTGCCTTCCGTTCCCTGGACACCCTCGGCTCGGCGGGCGCTTGCAACATCGACGCCGCCTGTATCCCCGAGGCCGACGCCCTAGGCCGCGCCACGGCCAAGGTGTCCTACCTGGCCTTTGGCGAACCGAGTTCTTGCACGGGGGTGTTGCTGGCCGACCGGGCGGGGAGCTTGATCCCCTACCTTGCCACGGCCCATCACTGTATCAACACCAGTGAGCGGGCGGCCACCGTGACCACCTTTTGGTTCTTTGAGCGGCCCACCTGCGGCGGTGCCAATCCCCAACAGGTGGTCCAGGTGGCCGGCGGGGCGGAGTTGCTGGTGGCCGACGCCGACAACGACTTCGCCCTGTTGCAGCTCAATGACACAGGGGTGGCCAACCTGGCGGGCATCGCCTATGCCGGCTGGGACGACGCCCCCCTGGACTTGGGGAGCGTGGTGACCAGCCTCCACCACCCCCAGGGGGACGTCAAGAAATGGAGTGGCGGGCTGGTGGAGCAATTTGCCGCCGCCGATGGCACCTTGCTGGGGACTCAAGGGGGTGAGCGTCTCGCCGTGGTGTGGGGGGATGGCACTACGGAACTCGGCAGCAGTGGGGCGGGGCTGTTCGACGGGGTTGGCCGGTTGCGGGGGGTGCTCTCTGGGGGGTGGGCTTCGTGTACCAATCCCGCGGGTTTGGATTTCTACGGGCGCTTGGACTTGGCCTTCCCCGCCGCGGCCCGCTGGTTGAGTCAGGTACCCCCTGTGTTGGAGGATATCGAGACGGGGATAGTAGAGGCGGGGCAGTGGCGGGATTACCGGGTCACCGTGGCGGCGGGACAGACGTTGGAGGTGTTGCTGGACGATTTGTCGGCCAACGCCGACCTCTATGTGCGCCGGGGGCGGTTGCCCAACATCGTCCAATTCAACGGTGGGCCCTTGGCCAACACCGACTGTGCCTCCATCAACGCCGCCACCCAGCCCGATTACTGCGCCCTGACCCACGAAGGCGAGGGGCTGGCGACGTTTTACATCGGGGTCTATGGTGCCGAAGCGGCGGCGTACACCTTGGTGGTGGCGGGGAACGAGGGGGCCATGGTGCCCGACGACACCCCGCCAGAGCCGCCGGAATTCGCCGGGGGGGATGGGGATGGCGACGGCATTCCCGATGCCGTTGAAGGGATGGTGGATACCGACCCCGAGGTGCGAGACAACGACGTCTTCAACGATGTGGAATTGTTTGTCATGCAACAGTACCGGGATTTTTTGGGACGGGAAGCCGATCCCGACGGGGCTGCCGCCTGGATAGACGCCATCGTCGCCGGTGCTTTGAGTCCTTTGGACCTCATCGAGGCCTTCCTCCTCAGCGAGGAGTTTTTGGGCCAGGTCAGTACTCAGTTTCCCGGAGTTGTCGATCTCGCGGAGATTTACACCCTGGCCCTGTACCAGGGCATGCTCCAGCGCGACCCCGACCCCGACGGCTTTGCCCACTGGGTGGAACAGTTTCGCCGAGGGACCTCGGTGCAGTCCCTCATTGGGGTGTTCTTCGACAGTCAAGAGTATCGGGGGCGGTTTTTGTGAGCAAAAGGGATGGAAGCCATTCTCAGGGCACGACAACCTGGGGAAAGCCTTCGATCAGCTGGCTCGCCGCTATGACGCCGGTGTTTTTGTAAAAAAACATTTGACCTTCGGCATCGCAGACCCAAAACTCCACGGCGCCCCGGGCGAAATAGAGCTCTTTTTTATCCTCCATCTCTCCGTGAGTGTTCGAAGGCGACAAAATCTCAACGCATATCTCGGGGGCTTCGGGGTAGGGGTTTAGACCGCGATTGCGCGTTAGAAACGCGTCGGACATCCAGGCCACATCGGCGACTTTTACGCCCTCTGAGGTCGCCACGGAGCACTCGGTGATGGCCCTTCCCGAGGTGGCTAACCGGTTGATGACCGTGGCAAGACTCGCCTGATAGAGCCCGTGCTCGTTGCACGCTGGGCTCATGACGATGTTCCCCCATCGATCGGTTTGGATTTTGAAGGGCAGATTGGCGAGGTGGGGATTTCGGCAAATTTCAGACCATTCCATAGGACCTACGACCCCTTGGATGACGAGCGATCGACATGAGCGAACCCCCGGGCGATGGGTGGGACCGACTGCGTTGGGCGGGCCGCGAGGGCCGGCGCACCCTCGTCCACTATCGAGGGCTCTTTGTAGCCATTATCGCCGATCCCCTGGGATTTTTTGACCGCGCCATGGCACCTAACACCCCCACCGTCCCCCTGTCGCCCCTGGCGTACCTGGCCACGGCGTTTGCCATCGTCGCCCTGGTGGCCCCCCTCCAGGGACTGTTGAGCCACGCCTCGGGGATCGTCGATGCCCTGGCCCAAGTCCTGGGGCTGCCGCCGGGCTTTGAGCCACCCCGGGAAATACCCGGGGTGGTGCTCATCAACCTCAGCGAACTGACGGGGGTATCGGCCATCGACAACGTCCTTCGCCAAGGGGTCCAAGCCGCCGTGTACGGCGGCTATGCCTGGGTGCTGTGGCAACTCTTGGGAACGGGGCGGGTACCCCGCCGGGCGGTGTTGGGCTGTGTGGGTTATAGCCTGGGGACGCTGTTGGTGGTGAGTGAACTCATCGCCGCTGTCAGCTATGGGTGGTTGATCGTCGCGGGGGGGGATGACCCCAAGGCCCTGGTGGATCAATACCTCTTGCTGGGGGGGCTCGACGCCATCGCCGTGCTGTATTTCTTTTTTGGCCTGCCGGCCCGCTGGCTGTCCCACGGCTATGGCTTGGGCTTTGTCAAAACCGCAGCGGTGTTGGCCGGTGGTCTGGTGCTGTTTGGCGTGGCCGTGATGGTGGCCTTGCAGCTCATCTGGGCGGTGACGGGGGTTGGTATCGAGTTTTTTTGAAAAAGCTCGTCCCACCCCCACCACGGGGGTTTACACCCCCGTCCTCCGAGGCGTCACGTCGAGGTTCTACCTCAACGCCCCTCCCGCCAGGCGATCACCCAGGCAGCCACGAGGGCGAAGAGGATATGCCCCCCCAGCCCCACCCTGGCTTTTTGGGAAAACCCAAAAAACGGCGGGTTGCCCGCCACAAGGTGAGCCATGACGTAGAGGGCAAAGACCCACAGCACCACCCCGTAGACCACGGCCACCAAGAATTCGTGGAGCCAAGGGGTCACCGTCCGAGCCAGGGGGCGGGCCACCAGCCAC
>JBHJHK010000480.1:0-3946 GCA_050330975.1 Candidatus Competibacterales bacterium
CGGACAAGTGGGGCAACTCAAGCTCTCCGAAGACCCAAGCCCCCTCATCAGCCTGCAACTGTCGGGCATCGACACCGAAAGCATCCTCCAAAACGCCCGGGCCAGCGACAACGAGGGCAACCGCAAACGCCTAGTGCGCGACATGGCGTCCCAGGCCTTTGGCATCGCCGACGCCGGCCAACTGTTCGTCGAACACCCCTGGACCTGGCGCGGCACGGCGCGCAGCGTCGACGTGGTGTTCCAGAACGTGCGGGAAATCCAAGACGACAGCATCTACGAGCCCCGGGGCGACCACTGGAAAATCATCATCGACTTCCCCTTCGACAGCGACACCTATTCGCCCACCGACGACCAAGCGCGCATCCGCGACTACCAGGCCCGGGGGGGACAGAGCCGAACCCTGTGCTGGCTGCCCCACTTCTTGAGCCCCGAGGTGCAAAAAAACCTGGGCCGGTTGGTGATCCTCCAGGAAATCCTCAAAAGCGACGACAGCTACAGCCGCTACACCAGCCACCTGACCCCCCAGGACCGCGCCAGCGCCCGCGCCCTCCTGGACAACCAGCGCAGCCAGCTGCGCCAACAACTCAACACCGCCCTCCTCGGCGCCTACGGCGTGGCCACCGCCGCCGCCGGCACCCTGGACAACGAAGACCTCCTCCAAAGCCCCATCATCTCCCTCCAGCCGGGTTTTAACCCGGGGTTGCCCCACGGCACCACCATGGCCCGGGCCCTCGAGCAACTCCTCGCCCAGGCCCTGAGCTTTCAGTACCCCGACCACCCCCCCTTCGAGGGGACCCTCCGGGACGGCGACCTCGACAAGGTCCTCAAGGAGATCCGCCGCGCCATCCACGCCGAAAACGGCCGCATCGAGGTGGATACCTCGCTGCGGCGGCCCCTGCGGGACATCGCCCAGCCCCTGGAGCTGGGCACCATGCACGAGCGCCATTTCATCTACCGCGACGACTGGTCCAAACACCTCACCCGCGAGGTGGCCAAAACCGGCCACGGCACCACCATCGCCGCCCTGCGGGCGGCCATGGATCAACCCCAACCCCGGGGCTTGACGCCCTCGGTGCAGAACCTGCTGATCCTGATCTACGCCGAAGCCGAGCAGTCCGCCTTCACCCGGGGGGAGCGGACCGTTGCCGAGGTCTCCCTCAAGCACCTCCCCGACGACCTGGTGCTGGTCCGCCAAGCCCTGGCCGAGGCGCCCGTCTGGCGCCGGGCCCTGGACAACGCCGGCGCCCTGTTCGGCATCGCCCTGCCCAACACCCTGCGCACGGCCCACAACCAAAAACAACTCCAAGACCACCTCAAACCCCAACTGCAACGCCATCGCCCGGGGTGCAACACCCTGCTGGCCACCCTGACCGCCAAGCTCCAGGCCCTGGGGGTCTCCGGGGAGGTCGACCGCCTGGCGACGGCTCGGGTGGCGGCGGCCCTCCTCGTCGACCTGGGAGGCCGGGAGGGCCTCGAACTGGTCGAGGGGCTCGCAGAGGTCCAACCCGCCACCTCCCTGCAGGCCCTGGGGCGCAGCATGGCCACGGCAACCCGCATCGCCGAGGCCCTGGAAGAGAGCAACTGGCCGTTGCTCGAACGGGTCTGGCGCCAGGGCGATGGCGCCGGCGAGTCCATCCGCCAAGACCTCCACAACGCCCTGGCCGCCGACGAACTGGTGACCCCCCTGGTGGACGCCCTCAAATGCGCCGAACGGACAGCGACCCAGCTGCTCGCCCCGGAGCCCCTGCCCCCCGCTGCGCCAGCGCCGCCGCCGCCCCCCGCGGCCAAGGGCAAGATCATCCGCCGGGAAGCCCGCCAGGGCCTAGACGCCCAACAGGCGGAACAACTCCTGGCCGAACTGCGGCAAAGCCTGGGGCCGGGCATCACCTTGGATATCCACTACACCCTCACGGACCAATCCAACTCCCATCGGCCATGACGACCCCCGCCCTGCCCGGACCCCTGGGGGCCCAACTCCAGGCCCTGTTCCAGCGCTACCCCGACCCCGACACCATCGCCCTGGTCTGGCCCGAGCCCCTGGCCGAGGCCGAGTATCAGCTCGAGGTGGCGGCGACGCCGGTGCGCCTGGTCTACTGCCCCTCGGAACTGGCCATGCGCGCCCACCTGGCCGCCCCTCCCCCGGACGCCAGGCGGCTGGTGTTGGTCTCGCCCTTCGACGCCGCGGACCTCAGCAAGGACGTCCTGGCGCGCCTCTGGCGCCGGGAACCGCGCCAGATCAACCCCTGGCGCACCCTGGAGCAACTGCTGCAAGTCGCGACCCTAGACCCCCGACTCACCGGCCAGAACTACCGCTGGATCGCCCCGTTGCTGGTCAGCCACTACGAGGCCTACCGCGACCACCTGGCCTTTGGCCAGGTGCTCACCTTCGAGCAGGCCTGGCGGGCCCTGGGCGTGGCCCTCCTGGACTACCGCTCCCCGGAGGTCGACCTCGAATCCCTCCTGGCCTGGTCCCTGGCGCCGGGGGCCGCGGCGGCCGTGGCCGCCCTGCCCGCCGAGGTGCGCGACCATCTCCAGGACTGGCTGGCGCCCCGCCTCGGTCCCCAGGCGGAGGTGGTGCACACCCTGTGGTGCCAGGGGCAGGTGGCCGACATGGTCGCCCTGGGCGCGGTCTGCCAACTGCTCTACGCCCCCTCCACCGGCGCCAAGGACGACGGGATCGTCGAGGCCCGCATTCGCCTGGGGGAGCGCTTTTTCGGCGGCGCCCGCCTCGACCCCTCGGTGCTCCGCGCCTTTGGCGAGCAGAGCGTGGCCTTTGTCGTCCGCCGCTGGCCCGGGGAGTCCGCGGCCCTGTTGGCCGGCCCCATCCCCCGGGCCGAGCACATCCTCGCCAGCCTCCATCAGCGCGCCTTGGCCATCGCCTCGGACCTCATGCCCGGGGGCTACGAACAGCGCCTCTCGGCCCTGGCCAAGGCCCTGGGGGCCCTGGAAAAAAAGGGGGGGATGGCCCGGGCCCAGGCGTGCCTCGCCGCCGTCGAAGCCCATCGCCTGGCCTCCCTGCGCCCCGAACAAGTCGACCGCGTCCGCCACGCCCTGCGCCTCGGCGACTGGCTCCATCGAGACCCGACCCCAGCCGCCACCGCGGCCGAGGCGATGGGCCACTACGCCGCCGACGGCAGCTTTCTCGACTGCGCCCGGAGCCGGATCTGGGCCGGCGACGAGCACGAAGGACTCAACGGGCACTACCAGCGCCTCAGCCAGCGGGTGCGGGAGCGCCGCGAGGCCCAAAACCGCGCCTTTGCCCACCACCTCGACGCCGTGGCCCGGGGCGACCCCTGCGGCCCGGCCCTCTGGCCGGTGGAAAAGCCCCTCTGGCCGGTGGAAAAGGCCCTAGAGGCCCTGGTGGCCCCCCTGGCCCGGGAAAACCCCGTACTGTTGCTGGTGCTGGACGGCATGAGCCAGGCGGTGTACCACGAGCTGGCCCAGGACCTGGTGGCCCACCACTGGATGGAGCTACAGCCCCAGGTCGGACCCCTCTCCCTGTACGCGGTGCTGCCCTCCATCACCCAGTACAGCCGCTACTCGCTCCTGGCCGGGCGGCTGGGGCAGGGCCTGGGGGACGCCGAGGGCAAGGCCTTCGCCGCCCACCCCGCCCTGCGGGCCGCGGCCTCGACGCGCGCCCCCCCGGTGCTCTACCACAAGGCGGAACTGCAACAGCCCGGCGGCGGTGGCCTGGACGACGACGTCCGGGCCGTCATCGCCGCCCGGGAACACCGGGTGACGGCGGCGGTGATCAACGGCATCGACGACCAACTCGCCAGCAATGCCCAATTGGCCGTGGCGTGGCGCCTGTCGACCATTCCCCTCCTCCAACAGCTCCTGGCGGCGGCCCGGGAAGCCCAGCGCTGGCTGATCATCACCAGCGACCACGGCCATGTCCTCGACCACGCCATGGGTTACCGCAAGGGGGGGTCCGACGGCGGCGAGC
>JBHJHK010000481.1:0-2240 GCA_050330975.1 Candidatus Competibacterales bacterium
CCCCCGCCGCGGGCTCCCCAGAACGCCCCCCCGTGTAGCGCCAGGCCGCCAGGCCCCGGGCCCGGCCCCGGGCCCACACGGCCGAAATGCGGCGACTCATGGAGGAGCAATTCAAGCGCTCCCACGGGGCCATTGACCGCATCCTATCTGGGGATGATCGGTAGTACCCCTTGTCCCAACGCCTCACCCCTCCACTGCACCCCTCCACAAGGTAACCCCCGCCATGACCGATGCTTCCTCGACCCCCTCGCGCCCCAGGGCCCAATCGAAGCTCCATATCGACAACGATCGGGTGCGGGTGACGGAATGGCGCTTTGCTCCGGGCGCTGCCACTGGCTGGCATCGCCACGAGCTCGATTACGTCATCGTCCCCCTGGCCAGTGGCACCTTGCGCTTGGAAGAGCCCGAGGGCGTTCGCCACGCCGAATTGACCCACGGGGTACCCTACTACCGGGGCAAGGGGGTGGAGCACGACGTGGTCAACGCCAACGAAGGCGAATTTGCCTTTTTGGAAATCGAGATGAAGTGAAGGCGAATTCTAGGGCTTTCGTGGGGGTAGCTGGCGCAGACAGAGCAGCGCCTCTGGGCGGCCGCTCAACGAGACCAGTCGACCCTGTTGGGCGACGCCGTAGGGTTCTAGCACCACCTTAGCCACGGGGGCGCCGTTTCGATACACCTTGGCCCCCCGCGGGAGCACCGCTCCGTCCCAGCGCGCCGAGAGCCAAGCCGGGTCGGTGACCTGTAGTGCCATCACCTCTCCATTGCAGTCCAGATCCAAGCGGTTTTCCGTTCCCAGTTGGAGGGTTGTCCCCGCCGTCAACGCCACCTGGTGGTCGAAGTGGTCCTGGGGGTCCACGGCGTCCATGGCGGCATGGATGGCCACCGCCGCCAGGGCTCCAAAGGGAAAAATGGCGTTGTGGAGCACCCCCACCGCCAGACCTGTGGCTTCATCCACCACCCAGGCCGACCCCCGGTCGTCGCGATTTTGCACCAAGGCCGTATCCCCCAGGGCGATGCGGCCATGGGCGTCGATGGCCACAAGGCCGGCATCCAGCTTGGGGTTGGCGGCCAGTTCGGCGGCCACGGCGTGGGCACTCGATTCCCCCGCCGCCAAGCGGGCCAGCAGGGCTTGGTTTAAAGCCACCCCCGCTGCCCCTGTCATATTGGGCAACCGATGCCCCGTCACCAACCCCACACCTGCCAACCCCGGAGTGAATTGACTCAATGGGTCAGGGCGGTCGGGGCCCGAGGACATCAACACCGCCCTGGGAGCTCCAGCGATGATTTCGGGGGGGTCGACGCCGGTGAACTCGCCGTCGGTGAACAAGGTGGTGGTACCCCCTCGCTGGGTCTCGGCTCGGAGCAGCTGACCGCGTTGATCCAGGGCGGCGAAGCTGACAAACCCGCCGATGGCGCCGCGGCCAATGCGTTCCACGGCCTGGAGGGCTCGGTAGACGGCCAAGCCCGCCCGGGGCCCCGAGACGGCGATGCCGATGGTCATTGGGCCACCCAGTGGTGGGGAGCCACCTGGGCCAGGGGACCCCGGGGCAAGGTGGCCAGGTCCAAGGTGGGCAACGCCCCCCGGACCCGACCGGGCTCGGGGATGGGCACCGCCGCGAGGAGGGCTTGGGTGTAGGGATGACGGGGCGCCCAGAGCAGGGTTTCCGTGGGGCCGAGTTCCACGATCCGCCCTTTGTGCATCACCGCCACTCGGTGGCTAATGCGCTCCACCACCGCCATATCGTGGCTGATGAACAAGTAGCTCACCCCCATGGCGCCTTGAAGTTCGGCCATGAGCTCCAGTACCTGGGTCTGGACCGATACGTCTAGGGCTGAGGTGGGCTCGTCGGCGACGATGAGTTGGGGCTCGACTCCCAAGGCCCTGGCGATGCACAACCGCTGCCGCTGGCCGCCGGAGAATTCGTGGGGGTAGCGGTGGAGGTGGTCGCTCTCCAACCCCACCTGGCGAAACAGCCAAGCCACTCGATCGGCGAGCTCGCTGCCCCTGGCCATGCCGTGGATCACCAGGGGTTCGGCCACCAATTGATCGGCCCGCATCCTGGGATTGAGGGCGGCGAAGGGGTCTTGAAATACCATCTGCATCCGCCGCCTTTGGCGGCGAAGTTTGGCGGGCCCCAATTTTCTCAGGTCGTCCCCCGCCAGCAGGATGGGACCGCGCACCACCGCCACCCACCCCACGATGGCCCGTCCGGTGGTGGACTTGCCCCGGCCCCACCGGC
>JBHJHK010000482.1:0-10876 GCA_050330975.1 Candidatus Competibacterales bacterium
GGGGGCCTGCGTACGAGTTCGTGCTCGTGGGAGGTCGAGGGGGGTGAGACGGTGGAGAGGTTGCCGGCAGACCACGATAAGGCCCCGGGGCGGGGGGCGATACTGTGGGGTGGTGATGATCAAATCGAAGCACTCTAGGGCCGCCCAGGGACGACCGAGGTGAACCAGGCGCACCGGGCGGTCAGCCCGTTGCTGGATCCAGCGGGCCACGGGTTCGTTGCGCCGCCCGGCGGTGAAGACCAGGTCTGGCCACGGGGGCTCTAGGGGGCTGGAGGCGGCCTTGACAATGCCTTGGAGGTTGGGGCCCAACAGGCGGTTACTCAACAATTCAAAGGGCCGGTAGACCAAGTGTTTTTCCACAAAGGGCCAGTCCAAACCCCGGGCGAGGGCGCTGAGTTGGGCGTTGTCGCCGGCCTTGTGACCCTTGAGCAACCAAAGATGGGGGGGGGATTCTGGGGCCGTCAAAACCAGTTTTTCCACCAGCCTTCCCCGGTCGCGGCGAGGTTGCGGGGGTGAGGGCGGGGATGATCGCCATCGCCGTCGTCGCCGTCGTCGCCATCGTCGCCATCGTCGCCATCGTCGTTGCGCCGTCTGGCGCCCTGGAGGCCATCATGCCCTACCAAGACCCACAAACTGTCGAAATCCAGGGGTTTGGCCGTCAACTGCAGGGTCCCCAGCAGCACCAGACTCAACAACATGAGGCCGGCGCCGTAGCCGATGGCGGCGAAACCCTGGTTCAGGTGTTGGACAATCACCGGAAACGCCAGCAGCACCACCAGGGTCAATAGGATCACCGTGGACCAACGCCGAACGCTGCCGTAGGCGGGTTTGGTGTGGCGCAGGGCATCGACGGCGGCGGCGAACTGTTGCCGTTTGCGCAGTTGGCGGCGCAATTGGCGGTAGTGGCGCCGATCTCGTCGGCGGCGGCGGATGGCGTCGATGAGCAGTCCCCAGCCGCCCAGGGTTAGGCCGATGCTACAAGCAAAAGTCAGTCCATGGTCACCCCCAAAGGTCGCCGCAGCCAAAATGGTGGCGGGGGCCAAGAGGATGATCCACAGGAGACCGGGAGCGAGGTATGCCGTCGTTTGCATGATGGGTTTCCATCCATCGACAAGGGTAGAGGCGAAAGGTGAAGGTCTCTTCTTCGTTGCCAGAATGTCCTAAGATGGTCACCTTCAACGCCCCATCTCAAGGACCTTGGAGCGGGGGCCCCCGCTGATCCTTCACGCCGACCAAAGTGAGATCACCCGTTGAATGAGCCCAACGCCACTTCCCCATCTCAGCAAAGTCGTCTGGCCAGAGCTATTGAGAGCGAGGCCTTCCAGCGGTTTATCATCGTGGTCATCGTAGCCAACGCCGTGATCTTGGGCCTTGAGACTTGGCCGGGGGCCGTGGCAGTGGCGGGATCGACCTTGGCCTTGTTGGATCACTTGGCGCTGTTGGTGTTCGTCGTCGAATTGAGCCTCAAGCTTTGGGTCTATCGACTGCGGTTTTTCACCAGGGGCTGGAATGTGTTCGATTTCGCCATCGTCGCCATTTCCCTGGCGCCGTTGGCCGGGGACTTCGCCGTACTGCGGGCCTTGCGGATTATGCGGGCCTTGCGGCTGATTTCGGTGGTGCCCCAGATGCGGGTGGTGATCCAGGCGCTGTTGGCCGCCCTGCCGGGCATGGGGGCCATTATGCTCTTGCTGACCTTGTTTTTCTATGTGGCTTCGGTGATGGCCACCAAACTGTTTGCCGCGGCATTCCCCGAATGGTTTGGTTCTTTGGGGGCTTCCATGTACACCTTGTTTCAGATTATGACGCTGGAGTCGTGGTCCATGGGCATTGTCCGGCCGGTGATGGGGGTCTACCCCTGGGCTTGGGTGTTCTTTGTGCCGTTTATCATCATTGCCAGTTTCGCCGTCCTCAATTTGTTCATCGGCCTCATCGTCAACTCGTTATCCATCATCCAAAGCCAACAGGCCGATGAGTCTTCCGACCCCCGTTCCACCGAGCCAAACGATGGCAACCTCCAGGCCCTCGTGGCCGAGGTGCAAGCCCTACGCCGGGAGGTGGCGATGCTCCACAGCGCCTTGGGGCAACAACATCAAAGCCCCATTCCAGCCCAAGACGCCGGTGCTCCCAAGCTCCATCCCCTAGACGGTCGTTAGGTCCATCGATTGATTCTCAATCCGTTCCCGGCCACACTCGAAACCTCGCCGGTCATCGACACTATCAGTACTATCAACACCAAAGGAGACACATCCCACCATGGCTAAATTGGCGTTTATCGGCCTCGGTGTCATGGGGTATCCCATGGCGGGACACCTGGTCAAGGGAGGCCACGACGTGGTGGTCTACAACCGCACCGCGGCCAAGGCAGAGCGCTGGGTTGAGACCTTCAAGGGCCAGGCGCGCCCCACGCCCGCCGAGGCGGCGGCGGGGGCTGAGGTGGTCTTTGCCTGTGTCGGTAACGACGACGATCTCAGACAAGTCACGGTTGGGGAGGGAGGCGCCTTTGCCGCCATGACGCCGGGGAGTTTGTTCGTCGACCACACCACGGCTTCGGCGGTAGTCGCCCGGGAATTGGCGACCGTAGCCCAAGGGAAGGGCATCGGTTTCCTCGACGCCCCGGTCTCCGGGGGCCAGGCGGGGGCGGAAAATGGCGTCCTCACCGTCATGGTGGGAGGAGAGCCCGACCACTTTGAAAAAGTCGCGCCGTTGATCGACTGCTTTGCCCGGATGGTCAAGCTCCTAGGCCCGGTGGGGAGCGGCCAGGTGACCAAGATGGTCAACCAGGTTTGCATTGCCGGTCTAGTCCAGGGGTTGGCCGAGGGCATGCATCTGGCCAAGGCCTCGGGGGTGGATCCCAAAGCCATTGTAGAGGTGATCTCCAAGGGGGCTGCCCAGTCCTGGCAGATGGACAACCGCGCCGCCACCATGATCGACGACCAGTACGACTTTGGCTTTGCCGTAGACTGGATGCGCAAGGACCTCAACATCGTCCTCGACGAGGGCAGACGCCTGGGGGTCCACTTGCCCGTTACCGCCTTGGTGGACCAATTCTACGCCGAAGTCCAGTCCTTGGGGGGCGGGCGCTGGGATACTTCCAGTTTGCTCCGTCGTCTGGAGGCGGCAAAGCGACCCCTGAAGGACCGCTAATCCACCGATATCCCCATCAATACCCCGCCGTCAGGGCCCCGGCCCGGCGGGGATCGGAATAGCCATAGAGACCGTTTTCCCGCCGGACGATGCTCTGGGTGCTGCCCATGGCGTTCTTGACCACTGGGGTGTGGCCCATGGCCTGCAACAGGGCCACCGTATCGGGGCTCAAGCCGTTGCGTTCCATCCGCAACTCGTCGGGGAGCCACTGGTGATGGATGCGGGGCATCACCGTGGCCTCGGCGATATTCATCCCGTGGTCGATGACGTTGAGGATGATTTGCAAGGTGGTGGTGATGATCCGGCTACCCCCCGGACTGCCCGTGGCTATAAAGGGCTGGCCGTCGCGAAACACCAGGGTAGGGGTCATGGAGCTCAAGGGCCGCTTTTGCGGGGCCACGGCGTTGGCGTCGCCGCCTATGAGGCCATAGGCATTGGGCACCCCGGGCTTGGCGGCGAAGTCGTCCATCTCGTTGTTGAGAAGTACCCCCGTGCCGGGGGCGGTAATCCCCGTGCCGTAGCTGAAGTTGAGGGTGTAGGTGACGGCGACGGCGTTGCCGGCCCCGTCCATTACCGAGTAGTGGGTGGTCTCATTGCTTTCAAAGGGCAGGGGGTTGCCGGGCTCAATCTGGCTGGCGGGCGTCGCCCGGGCCAGGTCGATGCCCCGTCGGAGCTCGGCGGCGTAGTCCTTGTGGATGAGCCCCGCCACGGGGATGTCCACGAAGTCGGGGTCCCCCAGGTACTCGCTTCTGTCGGCGTAGGCGAGTTTCATGGCCTCCACCATCCGATGGATACTGGACGCACCGTTGTGGCCCAAGGCGCCCATGGGGTAGCCCTCGAGGATGTTGAGGATCTGGATCAGATGGACCCCACCAGAGCTCGGCGGCGGCATGGAGCGGATTTCGAATCCTCGATACTGGCCAGTGACGGGGGCTCGTTCCACCACGGTATAGTTGGCCAGATCTTCCAGGGTGATCAGACCATCGTTGGCCGCCATGTCTGCGGCGATGGCCTCGGCTACGGACCCCTGGTAGAAACCCTCACGCCCTCGCTGGGCGATGAGGGATAGGGTTTGGGCCAGATCGGCCTGTACAAGGGTCTCACCCACCCCAAAGGGAGATCCATCCTCTTTAAAGAAGATGGCGGCAGTGGCCGGCCAGCGCTTGAGACGCTCGGCCAACCCCGCCAGGGAATTGGCCAGATCGGGGGTGACCGCGATGCCGTTGACGGCCAGATCCATGGCGGGGGCGACCACCTCCTCCAAGGGCAAAGTGCCGTAGTTTTCCAAAGCGTGGATCAAGCCCGCCACGGTGCCGGGAACCCCCACGGCCAGGTGGCTAAACCGGGAGCGCTCGGGGACGGGGTTGCCCGCCTCGTCGAGATACATATCCCGGGTGGCCTTGGCCGGGGCCATTTCGCGAAAGTCCAAGGCGATGGTTTTGTCTTGGGCTTGGGCGTGGATCAGCATAAAGCCACCCCCCCCCAAATTGCCGGCCCGGGGCAAAGTCACCGCCAGGGCAAAGCCCACCGCCACCGCGGCGTCCACGGCGTTACCCCCGTTCTCGAGGATCTCGACCCCCACCCTGGTGGCCAAGGCCTCTTGGGTCGCCACCATGGCGTTGGCGGCAAAGACTGGGTGGACGAGGGCACGGTTGTTGAAGATCGCCTGGGCGTTGCCGAGGGACGGCGTGGCGAAGGCAACGAACCAAATGAAGAGCCCCTGCACTAGGGCAGGAGCTTTGAAAAGTTGGCTAGCGGTGATCGTCGACATAGTCATCGTGGTGTTGCCCGGCGGATGGGGGAAGCGGCTCGGCTTCGGAGGTGCTCAGGGGGGCCGTGGGGTGATGGTGGCCAGAAAACAACGGCTCCCCCTTGGCAGTGGCACCCCAAGACCGGGGATGGAGTTGATCGAGGATCAGCTCCATGAGGGTGCGCACTTCGGACTTGAAGTAGCGCATGATGTCGTCGTGGCCAATCATGAACGGAGCGCGGCGACCGTGGTAGTCCAACAGGGTACCGGCTTGTTCAAAGCGGATGCCACAAGCCCGCAGGAGACGGGCCAGCCGAGGCTCCATCATGGCGACGCAGTACTCGAGGTCGCTGTAATAGAACATGGCGTTGGCGGCCAGGAACAAACCCAACGAGGTGACGGGGTAGGCGTTTTGCAGGGCTTGAGGTTGGGGTGCCGCAACGGCTGAGCGTCCACAGGCGTGTCGCGGGTGACTGGCGCGGCGAAATTCCCGGGCGACGGCAAGGCGGGAACATTCGCCTACGGTTTCGCGCTGACGAGCGACCAATGCTCGGGTGCGGGAATCGAAGGCGTCTCGACAAAATTTTTCAAAGGTCAAGGGGTGGTTTCCATGGGGGTGGGGATGAATAATCCGCACACACCCGATGGCTGATCCCGTCCGTTGATCCATCAACAGGCAATGCTGAGATTGGGCATCGAAGACATCGCTTTCCAGTTGCCCGGGGCAATCTTTTTCCTGTTCAAAGCCAAATTCACGGCAGTACACGCGGTAACGCAGGTGGTAAGCGGTACATCGCAATTCGTGGGTATCGGCGGGAATGAGGTAGTACTGTTGTTCAAACGCACGGGCAAGCCAATCGGTATCCATTTGGTATCCTCTCACGCAATGCCTTGCTGATTTGGGCTTGTAGATTGCTGCCATGGTACCGGGGCCAGGGGAACAGGCGGCGCCCGAGTGCCTTCTTCCGTGCTCATGAATTGATAGGGCATGGACGTTTTGCTTTTATGCTGCGTTCACAGACCGGGGGAGTCCCATGTGTGGGAGTAAGATCTCCACCAATGGGAGATTGTTCCAAAAAGCACACTGGACAAAGCCCTTGCTGGGCAACTTGTCCTTGGGTCAACCCCGTTTGAACGGTAGATGTGGGCTGTCAATCGATGGCCGGGGGACTGTTCAGCCATGGGAAAACACACTAACCGTCAATGGGACAAAAACAAAGGCGCAGTCGCTGGGACTGCGCCTAGTGAGGGCACCTTAGATGGCGATGCCCCAGGGCTGTGATCGCTGCAAAGGGATCCCAAACGCTGGGTTAAAAGAAATTTGCAGTCAATCGGTTAGCCCACCCAAGCTCAACCCAAGCCCATCTGGTGACAGGTGAAAATACCACCTGGAGGGAATTAACTCCGCCGGGCGGTGCGCAGGGCCAACAAGCCAACGCCCATGAGGGCCAGGGTGAAGGGGGCGGGAATGTCGGGGGTTTCATCGGCCTCGGCGTCGGCACCCGAGACGTGGTTGATGGTGATCTGGTATTCAACGCCCTCTTCTAACACCGGCGTGAAGGCCAAAAACTGGCCCGTGGTGCCATCGGTGGCTTCGCTGTAGCTGGCATTGCTACCGGCGTCAGAGGCGGAGCGGGCGGTGTTGAGGGTGAAGGGCGAATTGACAATGCCGGGAATACCCAGCTCATCCCCAGAGCCTGAGGGAGACCAAGTGAAGAGGTTGGCACCGTTGTCAACCTGATCGACGAAGATACTCCAGGCGATGGAGGCGAAGGCGACGGAGAATTGATCTTGGGCCGTGGCGGCTTCGAGCTCGGCGATGGCATCAAACTGGAAGACCAGAACGAAGTCCTCGCTGGGAGTGATGTTGAGGGTTGCCGTGGTGTTGGTCCCCACCCGGGCGTTGGCGGAAAACAACTCCTCGGCAAAGGACAGAGCCTCGGCCTCGGTTTGAGCCGTTACAGAGTTGTCGGTGCCATCGGGAATGGCATCACTGTTTCCACCCGCGTCGTTGATGGTAGCACCCGCCAGGTCCATGTCGGCACTGGCGAAGGCATCGATACCAATGGCGGACTCTTGGGTGAAGTTGTTGTCGGCTTGAGATGCACAAACCGCCGATCCCGTGGGCGCACAGGCGATGGGCTCGTTCAACGGACCCGCGATGTTGTTGGCGGAGCCAGCGTCTTGGTCCGGGTCACCCATCTGGGCGCTGAGGTTGGCGATGTTGTTGATGGAGAGTTGCGAGAAGTCGGTGACGTCGAGTTGGGTGAGATCCGTATCGACAGTGACCTCTGTCTCGCCGTTGGTGGGTGTCAACAGGCGAAAGTTGTCGATGGAGAGATAAGAATAAGCCCCGGCGAAGGGGGAGGCGATGTTTTCGCCGTTGTATTCGACCTGGGCGTTGGCGGTCGCCAGCAGACCAGCGAAAACAAATAGAGCAGCGCATTGAGCGGCGCGGATGATTGGCTTCATGGTTCCCTACCCTGATGAATTGTTGTCCGGATGAGTGTACCTATCATCGGGACCATTGTCCGATGTGGTGACCAATGGCCCCTTTGAACCTCGTCATGCGGTTCTCCACAAACATTCCCTTGCAATTGATATGCCTAAAATAAAAAATCTTTTTATAACAAAAGCTTGCTTTGTGATGAAGCCCCAGGTGTGTCGAGCGCCGGAGAAAGTGTAAAAAAACCTGACACGGCGTTGCCACACATTGTGACAAAGTTTCTCTAAGTTTTTGTTTTTTATGAATTATACGCTGCGCTCCTCCCCTGTGAAGCTGTAAAAAAAGCTGAATTGATGAAGCTCGAGACGAGGGATTTCGGTGGGTCTCGCGGCGGGTCGGGCCGGCGCGCATCCCATCCGTCAGCTAGATCCTATGATCGCCCCTGAGGCGGCGGGTGTAAAGAAAGCTGACAAGCGACAACTGGCCCCTCAGTCTAAAAAGGGCCGACCCCCGGGGCCTGGGGGGTCGTAGCGACCCGGTGCCAGGATACCCGTTGGATCCAAGGTCTGCTTGATTTGGCGCACCAAGGGCCAAAAGCCTTGGGAGTGGCGATCGAGGGTCGCCATCTGGGACAGGCTGGCTCGGTAGGGGTAATAGCCGGCGGCGGCGAGGTCGGCACTGAGCTTTTCATAACAGGCCTCGCTCCGGGCCACCTCGTCGGGGTCGTTGGGGTCAAAGGCCAGATTGAAAATGCCCACCAGGCTGCGTTCGTTGAGGGTAGTCAGGGTCATAAAGCCATCGAAGCCAAAGGCTTGAAACCCCCCGTGGGCGATACTTGTAGCCCGGGTGACGTCGGTGGCCTCCATGGGAATGACCGGGGATAACCACCGCAATCCACAACCGGCTCTGGCGGGGTGGGTGTCGGCGGCCAGGGGTCGGTGGACGCCCTGGGGATGGCGCCAAAAGGCGCCAGCCAAGAACTGGGGGCTGGGAATGCCGCGGTGGATGTCGTAGAGGGCGCGTCCGGCGTCGAGTTTAGCCCTCAGGCTGCGCCCCAACCCCAAGCGCTGCACGATGGGATGGCCCAGGAGGCCTTGACCGAGGTCGAGCTTGGCGGCGTCGAGCCAGATGAGCCGCCGGCCGCGGCCTCGAAGTCGAGCCCGAACCTCCTTGGCGCAGGCTCTGACTTGGGCCTTGGTGCCGTAGAGGCCGCCAGACAGGGTCCAGGCGCCAATACCCAACTCGCGGCGCAGCCCGTGGCGCACCGCCAGACCCAAGGGGGGGCGGTCTTGGAGATGGTGGGGAAAACTCATCTGACTGGCGATGGCCCTGAGATCGTTGCCCAGGTGGACGGCGCTGCGCAGCACCCCTTCAAGGCGCAATTCCCGCAGGGCGTCGACGGTGGGCCCTAGGAGTTCGTCGTCGGGCAGCACGCACAAAAAGGTCGTCAGCTGCTCGGGGCGGCGCATGAGCCACAGTCCCAAGGAGGTTACGATGCCGAAGTTGGACTGGGCGAACAGACCCTGGAGGGCGGGGCCGATGCCGTGGGGATAGAGGTGGGTGGCCTTGGCCCCTGCAAAGTGGCCAAAGCCCGTGGCGAGGATACGGCCATTGGGGAGCACCACCCTAAGGCCCGCAATGTGATTGGTGCGGTCGCCGTAGGGAGAGTGGCCAAACCCCCGCTCGAGGATATTGCCCACCAGGCTGGTGTGGGGGCCCGCCCCCGTGCAATCCATCCACAACGTGGGATAATGGGTCCTCAGGTGTTCGCTCAGTTGTTGTTGGGTCACCCCGGGTTCGATGACGGCATAGGCCAGGGTTTCATCCACTGAGCGAATGCCGTTCATCCGGCACAAATCGACGATGACCTGGTGGTCTGTGACGGCACACGCATCGCTGTAGCCCCAATTGCATCCCGCCGATATGGGGTATAGAGGGATACTTTTGGCCCGGGCGATGGCCACGATCTGGGCCACCTGGGCTTCGGTCTGGGGAAAGAGTATCGCCCGAGGCCGGGTGGAATAGTTCGAAGTGCTGCGGCTGTAGCCATGGCGCGTGGTGGGGTCGTCCCGTACTCCCTGGGGGCCCAAGAGCTGCTGCCAGGCGACCAAGGCGGCCTCGATTTTGCTCTGGGTGGGGCAAGCCTGGATGTACCGGAGGTCGATGGCGGCCTGGGCGAGGTTGGGGTGATCCATGGCGAGGGCTGATTGACGAGCGTTGGAATGGACGATGTGACACTAAGCATAAGCGGGGATGCGCCGATGGGATGTAAAAAAACATGGCAATCCCGGAGGGCGAGTAGTTGGAGGATGCTCACAAGTTTGTTGGGTTGGCGTCAAGCACTGCCCACCTCCAGGGCGTGAGCCCAGCCGCCTCTAGACGATGATGCCGAGCTCGAAATCCAGCCCAACCCCAGGGGATTGCCAGGGGGGAACCCCGGGGGAGGAAGGGCAGTTAGCCACCCCGGCGCTTCGCAAGCGCGCCATTGTCTTTGCCTCCTGGCTGGGCATTGGCGTCAACCTATGCCTTGCCATCCTCAAGATTGGCACCGGAGTCTACGCCGAGAGCCTGGCGGTGATCGCCGATGGGATCGACACCACCACCGACGTTTTGACCTCGCTGATCACCTTGCTGGCGGCCTACATCATGAACCGGCCGGCCAACGCCAACTACCCCTTTGGCTATGCTCGCATCGAAACCCTGGCCACCAAGGTCATCGCCTTTGTGGTGTTCTTCGTCGGTCTGGAGATCGCTTTGGCCGCCGGGCAACGGCTTTTGACCACGGTCCCTTTGCCGTCTCCCGATCCGGTGGTGCTGTGGGTGGCAGGGCTCTCCGTGGTGGCCAAGGGCCTCTTGGCCCGCTATCTGTTTATAGTAGGGCGCCGCCAGCAGAGTTCCATGGTGAGGGCCAATGCCATCAACATGAAAAATGACCTGGTGCTGTCGTCGGGGGTCTTGGTGGGGCTGGCCGCCACCTTGGGGCTGGGTGTTCCCGCCCTCGATGCCGTCCTGGCCCTGTTGATCGGCCTTTGGATCGTCAAGTCGGCCTTTGAGATCTTTTTGAGCACCAGCGCCGAAGTCATGGATGGCGGCGATCCCTTGGATCTCTACCGCGCCATCGTCCACGGCGCCGAAGCCGTCGAGGGGGTCTACAATCCCCACCGGATTCGGGTGCGGCGACTGTCTTACCTCTACGCCATTGAACTGGACGTGGAGGTCGACGGGGAGTTGACGGTGCGGGAGGGGCATCGCCTGTGCCAAGAGGTCGAAGGACAGATTCGCAACCGCATCGACAACGTCTACGACATCGTCATCCACCTCGAACCCCTGGGCAATGTGGAACGGGGGGAGCCCTTTGGGGTGTGTGGCCAGACCTTCCACGGCGACGACGAACAACGGCCTCAGTCCGGGCGTGGTGGAGCCCATTGAAATGGCCGTAAACTGAAGCGACACCTACGACGACGCTTTCCCCCATGACCCCCCCAACGCGCGACGCCGTCGACCCCACGTTGCCATTGCAGCGGCGCGCCTACTAC
>JBHJHK010000483.1:0-11378 GCA_050330975.1 Candidatus Competibacterales bacterium
CCCCCCCCCCCCGGCCCCATCCCACCACCCCCCCCCCCCTCAACAACCCCCCCCCGGCAAAACACGACGTCCCCACCAACGCCCCCCCGACAAAGACAATGCCCCCCATAAGGCCCCCCTCGACCCACAGCACCGATCCTCGAGGGCGACGGCTGGGGCGGTGCGGTGGCCTCAAGGCGGATCCTCGCCGGCGAGGATTTCCAGGGCATAACCCGCGGCGGTGGCTCCCTGGGCCAAGGCCACTAGGGCCGTCGTCGCCCACGGCCGCCGCCGGGCGCGGGCCAGGGGGTAGCGCAGCAAATCGAGGTAAAAGCGCACCCCCTCCAGGCGGCGGACTGCGGGGGTCTCCCCGGCGCCGCGGCGGCGGTAGCGGCACGATCCCCGCCCATAGCCCAGGTGTTGTCGCCAGAAGCGGGTGAGGGTGAGGGGGTGGTAGTGGTTCACCAGGGCATCCGCCACATAGACCATGGGACGGCCCGACGCCTCCCAGCGGCGACACAGGTCTCGATCTTCGCCGGTGCGAAAGCCTTCATCGAAGCCCCCGAGGGCGAGAAAGGCACCCTTGCCCACCGCCAGATTGTTGGACGCCAGGTAGCGGGCTCGGTCGGGGTCGCCATTGAAGCGCTCGTAGAGGTAGCTGTTGATCAACTGGGAAGCCTCGGCGTAGACGTTGTCCCCCAGGCCATTGACCGTTTGTCCCCCCACCAGGGCCTCGGGGCAGCCCACCAGGGGTTGGATCATGCGCCGCAGCCACGGGGGCTCCGGGGCGCAGTCGTCGTCCACAAAGGCGAGCCATCGGCCTTTGGCCACGGCCGCGCCGCGGTTGCGGGCGGCGGCGGGACCTTGGTTGGCCTGGTGGACCACTCGCACCCCATCCAAGCCCTGGGGGGGCTGCCAGGTGGGGCCGCCGTCGTTGACCACCACGATTTCCAAATCCGCCGGGGGCCAGTCTTGGCCCCGGAGGGCCTGGAGGCAGCGCTCCAAAGCCGCCCTGCGGCGATAGGTGGGCACCACCACCGAGACTCCAGGGGTTGCAACGGCGGTCATCGCCGTCGCCTGCGGTGGTGATCTAGAGCCCGGTGGTAGGCTTCGTGGTAACGAGCAGCGGCCTTGGCCCAGGTCTGGGTTTCCACCCAAGCCCTGGCCCGTTGTCCCAGGCGCCGGCGTTCCTCGGGGTCGCGGAGCAACGCCGCCAAGGCCTCGGCCAGGTGGGCATTGCTGGCGGTGGCCGGCACCACCGCCCCCCGCCCTTCGGCCAACAGCGCCGGAATATCCCCCACGGCGGTGCCCAGGGCCGCCCGGCCGCAGGCCATGGCTTCCATGAGTTTCACCGGGCCCGCATGGCGAGTCACACTGGCGTCGCGCCGGGGGACGACAAAGATGTCCATCAACCGCAGGTAATCGGGTATCGCCGCCGGGGGTAGGCGGCCGGTGAAGACCGCATCGACTCCCAGAGCCCGCGCCTGGGCCTCCAGGGCTTGGTGCTGGGGCCCAGAGCCTACGAAGAGCAGCTTCAAGGTCGGCAGCTGCCCCTTGAGCACAGCTGCGGTCTGCAGCAGGCGATCGAGGCCCTCGTGGCGCAGCATATTGCTGGTGGTGCCCACCACCAACGCCCCCTCGAGGCCCCATCGGCGAAGGCTTTGGGGGTCTTTGGGGCCCGGGGTGAAGCGCTGGGGATCGGTGCCGTTGGGCACCACCGTCAAGCGCTCGGCGGCTGTGGGGACGTGGCGAGCCACCAGGGTGGCCAGGCTGTGGCTGGCGGCCACCAGGGCGTCGGCCCCCGCCAGATGGCGTTCGAACCAGTGGCGCAGTGCCGTTTCCAGCCCCGGCAGGGCAAAGCCCACGGTCTCGGTCATCACCGCTCCAGCCAGGTCGTAGCGCACCTCGGCCACCGCCGGCAAGTCCAGTTCCCGGGCGGCCTTGAGGGTGGCGCTGCCGACGGTGGAGGAACAGTGGCAGTGGATGAGCTGGCTACCTGCTGCGTCCACGGCGGCTTTTACCGCGCGGCCCAAATGGCCGGCGTCGACAAAGCTCTTTTGCCACCGCCTGCGGCGGTGTTCGCGCCGCGAGGGGGCCACCGCGGCGACCCGGCCGTCGAGGTCGTCGGTCAAATCCCCCCGGGTTCTCTGGAACTGCCTGGAACTCACCAAAACTCGAGGGGCGAGGCGGGGATCTGCCGCCAGGGCCTCCACTAGGGCTAGACTGCGGGTGGCATTGCCATCGAGCACCGGCCGCCAGTGCTCCACCACGTGGAGGACCCCTAGGGCGGCCACGAATTTACCCCCCCGTGGCCTAGGGCATCGGCCCGGCATGGGTCGATGCTCCAGTGGGAACGAGGCCGCGGCAAACCCCCGGGGGAATCGGCGACGACCACTAGGCGTTTGACGAGATCGAAGAGGGATCCTTCCAAGACACCGGGGCGGCGGGGTTGGCTTCCCCGGGGGCACCCGCCGTCTCGGCCTCGTCTTTCCCCTCGATGCGCTCTTCGAGGTACACCTGGCTGGTGTTGACGCTCCAGATGTCGTTGTCTTCGCCGAACAGTAGGTTCCGTACCGCAAATAGCCCGGTGATCATGGAGTGATCTTGGTTGTTGTAGCGGTGGAGGCCATTGCGGCCGACGGTGACCAGGTTTTCAAAGCTGTTGCAATAGTTCTTGAGGGTCTCGAGGCTCTCGGCGTAGGTGGAATCGTACACCGGGTAGGCCTTGGGCACCCGAAAGACACAGCCGTCCAACACCTTGTCGGCGGCGACGAGGCCGATGGCCTCGAGCTCGCGGCTGGCCTGGCCAATGAGGTCCCCATCGCTGCGGGTCCAGGTGGCGTCGTCCTCGTTGCAGAAGTACTCGAGGCCCAGGCTCGTCAGCTCGGGGTCGGCTACCATGGCGGGGCTCCAGTTTTTGAAGTTCTGGATCCGCGCCACTTCCACCCCGGGTTCGTGGACGTAGACCCAGTTGTCGGGGAAGGTCTCGGCCTGGTCGACGATGAGGCAGACGGTGAGGAAGCTGCGATAGCTCAAGGCCTTGGCCGCCTGTTGCACGGCTAACGGGGCCGGGGGGTCCAGTTTGGCGATGAGCTCGGTGAGGGGCATGCTGGTGACGATGCTCTTGGCGGGGACTTCCACCAAACCCTGGTCGTTGGCCAACACCACCCCGGTGACCCGCGGCCCCATGCGACGGATTTTCACGGCATCGGTGGACAGTTGCACCCGACCGCCGCCCCCCTCGATGTTGCGCGCCACGGCTTGCCACAGCATCCCCGGGCCCAGGCGAGGGTAGTGGAATTCCTCGATCAAGGTGGTGACTTTGTGGCGCGACTTGACCAAAAAGCCCTTGAGGACCACCTTGAGGGACAACCCCTTGATGCGCTGCGCCGCCCACTCGGCCCGCAGCTCATCGCAGGAGATGCCCCACACTTTTTCGGTGTAGGACTTGAAAAAGATTTCGAATAGCCGTCGGCCAAAGGCGTTGGTGACCCATTGGGCAAAGGTCTTGGGCTGGCGGTGGGGGAGCAGCTGGGCACCGACATAGCTGGTGACAATGCGCACGCTCTCGGCGAAGCCCAGGCCTTTGAGGGCATTCCAGGGTCTTGGGGGATAGCTGAAGAAGCGCTGCTGGTAGTAGATGCGCGACAAGCGGGGGCGGCGCAAAAATTCAGGGCCCAGGGTGTCGTGCCAGAAGCGGTTGACGTAGTCCGATTTGGTGTAAAACCGATGGCCCCCCAGGTCGAAGTGACAGTCTCGGTAGCACTGGGTTTTGGAGATGCCGCCGACGAGGGCCTCGCGCTCGACCACCAAGGGGGTCTGGCCATGGCGCACGAATTCATAACCCGCCGTCAGCCCCGCGGGGCCTGCGCCGATTACAATGTGTTGCGGCTCGCTAGACATTGTCATTTGTCAACGTTATTCAAAAGTTGTGAGCTCCAAGGGCTTGATGGCGAGCGAATTTTTCAGCTGTTTGTTTTGTTGTTTTGGGTGTGTCAAGGGTGTGGGGAGGTTCGTCAAGGGGGGCTCGACGATGGGTATCACGCCTCTTGACCATGCCCAGAGAAATCGATGACGTCTAGTGCTAGAAGCACGCAGCCCACCTGGATTCCTCGGATCTCCATTGATTGAGCGCCAATATACAGCAATTTTCCACGGGCGGAACGCCTGTGGGAAAGCCCGTGGGGTTAAAGCCCGTGAACCGGCCCTGTCGTGGGGGGACTACGGCGAATTAATCCCCCAAATAAATTCCCCAAATCAACAAGCGTTCTTTGCCCCGGCAATGGACGGCTGTCCGGTCAATCCCCCACCATTTGCCGGGCAATGGATCCATGGGCTGGGCCAAGGCCTACTTAATGGCCAAAAAGCCTTCAAAGCAAGCGTATTTAAAGACCGTCATGACATCCCCAAAGCCCGCCTGGGTCAGGAGAGCGAGATTTTTCTGGCTGGAATGGGGTTCGAGGATCCCCTGGAGGCTGCGACTCTTGGCGATGATCTCCGCTTCGCTAAAGCCCTGGGCCAATTTAAAGTCGGTGTAGAGGGCCGAGGCGATGTCCTGGAAGCGGGCGTCGGGGGCTCGGACCTTTTCAAACAAAATAAAGCCACCCCCCCCCTTGAGCCCTCGAAAGATCCGCTCGAACAGCGCCCCTCGCTCCGAGGGGTGGACAAACTGTACGGTGTAGTAAGCGATGATCAAATCGGCGGCGGCGAAATCCGCCTCGAGGATGTCCTGTTGCTGGATGTCGACGCCGCTGAGGTCCCGGGTCTTCGCCTTGGCCGCCTCCACCATGGCGGGCTCTTTGTCCATGGCCACTAGGGCGATGGGGCGATCGCCGTAGGCCTTGGCCAGGCGGGCGCTCAAAGTGCCAGTGGAGCAGCCCAGCTCAAAGGCCGTGGCGTTGGGGGGCAAAAAGAAATTGGCCAACGCCACCACCATGGCATGGCCCTGGTGGTAGAGGGGCACGGAACGGCTGATATGGTGGTCGAAGTGGTGAGCGATATCGCCGGCGAAGGTCCAGGGCGTCTCGGGTGTGGGCAAGGCATCGTCGCGGTCGGCCACAGCTCAGACCCCCCGGGAAAACCACCGCGGGGAGCAAATCCTTAGCCGCCCTGGGGGAACCAAAGTACAATGCTCGCCATCGCTAGAGAATCGACCCATTGCCAGAAATTGCTGTGAGATTGCCGCCATGCGCATCGTGCAAGAAGCCCTGACCTTCGACGACGTATTGCTCCTACCCGCCTATTCGGAAGTATTGCCCGGAGAAACCGACCTCAAAACCCGCTTGACCCGCACCATCGACCTCAACGTGCCGTTGATCTCGGCGGCCATGGACACCGTCACCGAGGGCAATTTGGCCATTGCCATGGCCCAGGTGGGGGGCATTGGCATTATTCACAAAAACCTCTCCATCGAACAACAGGCCCTGGAGGTGCGCAAGGTCAAGAAGTTCGAGAGCGGCGTCATCAACGCCCCCATCGTCGTCTCCCCCCAAGCCTCCATCCGCGAGGTGCTGGCGCTGACCCGGGCCCACGGCATCTCGGGGCTGCCGGTGGTGTCGGGAGAAGAACTGGTGGGCATTGTCACCAGCCGGGACATGCGGTTTGAGACCAACTTGGGCGACCCCGTCAGCCGCATCATGACCCCCAAGGAGCGCTTGGTCACGGTGTTGGAGGGGGCGCCCCGGGAGGAAATTCTCGCCCTTCTCCACCGCCATCGCATCGAAAAGGTGTTGCTGGTCAACGACAATTTTCAGCTCAGGGGCTTGGTCACCGTCAAGGATATCCAAAAATCCAGCGACTACCCCAACGCCTGCAAGGACGGCTACGAGCGCCTCAGGGCCGGGGCGGCGGTGGGCACTGGTGGCGACACCGAACAACGGGTGGCGGCGTTGGTGGAGGCCGGGGTGGATGTGGTGGTGGTGGACACCGCCCACGGCCACTCCAAGGGGGTATTGCAGCGCATCCGCTGGATCAAAAATCACTACCCCACCGTTCAGGTCATCGGCGGCAACGTCGCCACGGCCAGGGGGGCTCTGGCCTTGGTGGAGGCGGGGGTGGATGCCGTCAAGGTGGGCATTGGCCCCGGCTCCATCTGCACCACCCGCATGGTGGCCGGGGTCGGGGTGCCCCAGGTCACCGCCATCGCCAACGTGGCCGCCGCCCTGGCCGACACCGATGTGCCGTTGATCGGCGACGGCGGCATTCGCTACTCCGGCGATTTGGCCAAGGCCATCGCCGCCGGGGCGTCCTCGGTGATGATCGGCAGTTTGTTGGCGGGTACCGAGGAGGCCCCTGGCGAGGTGGAGTTCTACCAAGGGCGTTCCTACAAGGCCTACCGGGGCATGGGCTCTCTGGGGGCCATGATGGATAAACACGGCTCGTCGGATCGCTATTTCCAAGACGGGCGGGCCACGGACAAGTTGGTCCCCGAAGGCATCGAGGGCCGGGTACCCTACAAGGGCAGCGCCACCACCATCCTCCACCAGCTGTTGGGAGGACTCCGGGCCTCCATGGGCTATGTGGGGTGCGCCACCATCGCCGCCATGCGCACCGAGCCCGAGTTTATCCGCATCACCAACGCCGGGGTGCGGGAGAGCCACGTCCACGACGTCGCCATCACCAAGGAGGCCCCCAATTACCGCGTGTGAGCGAGCCCCTTCCCCGTGCCCTCCGCCGCCTTCGAGTCTCTAAACCCATGACCGACATCCACCACAGCGTCCTGTTGATCCTCGACTTTGGCTCCCAGTACACCCAGCTCATCGCCCGCCGGGTGCGGGAGGCGGGGGTGTACTGTGAGATCCACCCTTTTGATATGGACGAGGCGGCCATCAAGGCCTTTGCCCCCAAGGGCATTATTCTCTCCGGGGGGCCGGATACGGCGACGGTGGCAACCGGCCCCAGGGCCCCCGAGGTGGTTTTTACCCTAGGGGTACCGGTGTTGGGCATCTGCTACGGCATGCAGACCATGGCCCGGCAGTTGGGGGGTGCCGTGGCGGTCGCCGGGCGCCAGGAGTACGGCTATGCCTCGGTGCGCGCCCGGGGTCACTCGGCGTTGTTGCGCGACATCGAGGATCACACCACCCCCGAGGGCCACGGCATGCTGGACGTGTGGATGAGCCACGGCGATCAGGTGAGCCAATTGCCGCCGGGGTTTATTGCCATCGCCAGCACCGACACGTGTCCCGTGGCGGGGATGGCGAACAAAGACCGCCACTTCTACGGCCTCCAGTTTCACCCCGAGGTGACCCACACCCACCAAGGGGCGCGGATCATCAAGCGCTTTGCCGTGGAGCTCTGTGGCTGTGAGCCCACGTGGACCACCCCCAACATCCTCCGGGACACCGTCGAGGCGGTGCGCCAACAGGTGGGGGAGGACGAGGTGATCTTGGGGTTGTCGGGGGGGGTGGATTCCTCGGTGGTGGCGGCCCTGCTCCACCGGGCCATCGGCCAGCAACTGGTGTGTGTCTTCGTGGACAACGGCCTGTTGCGCCACGGGGAAGCCGACCAGGTCATGGCCACCTTTGCCCGCCATTTGGGGGTGCGGGTGGTGCGGGTCGACGCCGCGGCGCGGTTTTTGGCGGCTTTGGAGGGGGTCACCGACCCCGAGGCCAAGCGCAAGATCATCGGCGGTCTGTTTGTCGAGGTTTTCCAAGAGCAGGCGGCGTCGCTGCCCCGGGTGCGCTGGTTGGCCCAGGGGACCATCTATCCCGATGTCATCGAATCCGCCGGGGGCAAAACCGGCAAGGCCCGGGTGATCAAGTCCCACCACAACGTCGGCGGTTTGCCGGAGACCCTTTCTCTAGGGCTCATCGAGCCGTTGCGGGAACTGTTCAAAGACGAGGTGCGGGCCCTGGGGATCGAGCTGGGGTTGCCCAGCGATATGGTCTACCGCCATCCCTTCCCGGGGCCGGGGTTGGGGGTGCGCTTTTTGGGGGAGATAACCCCCACCGCCGCCGAGCTCCTGCGGGCCGCCGACGCCATTTTTATCGACGAGCTGCGGCAGGCGGGTTTATACGACCAGGTGAGCCAGGCCTTTGCGGTGTTTTTGCCGGTGAAATCCGTGGGCGTCACCGGGGATGGCCGGCGCTATGAATACGTAGTGGCGCTGCGGGCGGTGGAGACCGTCGACTTTATGACCGCCCGCTGGGCGAGGCTGCCCTACGACTTTTTGGATCGGGTGTCCCGGCGGATCGTCAACGAAGTCAGTGGTCTGTCCCGGGTGGTCTACGACATCTCCGGCAAGCCGCCGGCGACGATCGAGTGGGAGTGACCGGCACTGGTAGGCAATAAGGTTTATATCGCTTATCTGAGGAGTTTCCAGGGAGAGAGATGTATGCGCCCGTTATGAAGTCCACAGCAAATCTCATCAAGGTGGTGCCGCACGCTGGGTGATGAGGTCCAGGCACGACGACGTGCGGGAAAGCTCATATCACCCGCCATGCGGCACCACCCGAATCGTTTTCATCGCGTCTTTATTCGCTGGGAACGCAAGGCACGAAATTATCTTGCCCTTTTACATTGTGCGGCTGCCCTGATCGCTTTTCAGCAAGTCGAGGTTTTCGGATGAGCTCTAAGCGCAACATTCACGTGAGATCACTACCCGCCGGGGTTGGTATTGGTGACAGCTCGGCGACCTGGCCAGCTCGCCGGCGTCACCACGTTGTCATGACGCTGGCCGCGCCGTGGGGAAACTCTCCTGTGACGTCACTGCATGGCCTCCCACGGGTTGATGACGTTGAGGCTGGCCGCTTGGAACGGCGCAACGTCGCGCGTGGCGACGGTGAAGCCGCGAGCGTTCGCAATGGCGGCGATGTAGCCGTCTGGTGTGGGGAAGCCCTTGCCGGCGGCACGGGCGGTAACGGCCAGCTCGGCGTAGTGCCGGGCTGCGTCGGTATCGAAGGCAAGCACGCGATCCCCGAATAGCTCCAGCAGGCCATCCAGCGTTTGGGTCAGCGCATCCTTGCGCCGGCCAGACGGCAGGGCACCGATGCCGAACAGCAGTTCGGCAAGCGTGACGCTGGACAGGTAGAGGGTTTCGGCCGCTTGCTCATCCAGCCACACCCGCACGGCGGGGTTCGGTTCCGCTTTCATCGCCTCGGAAACGACGTTGGTATCCAAGACGATCATTCAAACCCCACAGGCTCGGCCGGGGTCTTGTCGCGCACCTGCTCAAAGGCTGTGATGTCGTCATCGGTCAGCCCGACGCGGCGGCCCAGCTCGGCCAGGGCCGTGCCCAGGCGAAGCCGCTCCGGCGGGCGAACGGTCGATTCGAGGATGTCGCGGATTTCGGCCTCGGTGCTGCGGCCGTGCGTTGCTGCGCGTACACGAAGTGCGCGATGCACCTCGTCCGGCAGATTTCTAACGGTAACTGTCGCCATGTTGACCTCCTGCGCTTTGCGCTATCAATGATAGCATTCTAATTCGAATGCTATCACCATACAATAGTCCGAAAACGGTCAATGTATTGTGGTCAGTCTCTTGGTGGGTTAGGGTTGCTTCGAAAAATCAAGAAAAAGTCAAGTCCCCGGAACCCAATAAGAGCCAGGATCTTTTGTGACGACGGATCTACCTTCACCCTAACGCATACCACGTGCCCCGTCCTGCGCCGTGGCGCTGCAGATGCCCGGCCTTGGTCAAGGCACTGACGTGGTCCTTGATCGTGTTGCGGCTCACCCCTGTCGCTGCCGCCGCATCAGCGATCGTCAGCCGTCCACGCTCCCGCGCCAGCTCGAGGATCTGCACCGACAGGTCGGGCATATTGCCGAGGATCAGCCGCTCACGCTCGATCCGTCTCTCAAGCATTTGCTTTTGCAGCTGCAGTGCCTTCAGGAAGTAGGTCACCCAGGGCTGCCAATCGGGCGCCTCCGTGCGGATCGTGCCCTGCGTCTGGCGCAGCGCGAGATAATAGCCCTCCTTGCTCCGCTCGATCACGCTCTCCAGCGAGCTGTAGGGGACATAGGCATACCCGGCCCGCAGTAGGAGCAGGGTGGTGAGGATCCGCGACAGGCGCCCGTTGCCGTCCTGAAACGGATGGATAGCGAGAAAGGTGACCACGAAGACGCCGATGACCAGCAGCGGATGCAGGTTGCCGTCCTCGAGCTGATCTCCCGTCCAGGTGACAAGCTCGCTCATCAGCTGCGGCGTCTCAAACGGCGTCGCGGTCTCGAACACCACCCCAACGCCGTTCCCGTCCGCATCGAAGGCTTCAACATTGTTGGAGAGCGTTTTGTAGCTGCCCCGGTGCCGCGCGTCCTTGGTCGAGAACTGCAACAGGTCGCGGTGCAGCTGGCGGATATGGTTCTCACTCAGATCCATGTCCGCGAAATGGTTGAAGACCAGCTCCATCGCCCGGGAGTAGCCCGCGACCTCCTGCTCATCACGGCTGGCATAGTCCTTGATCTCGAACCGGGAGAGCAGGCGCTCGACCTCGGGGTCGGAGAGCTTCGCCCCCTCGATCCGCGTCGACGATCCGATGCTCTCGATCGCCGCCACCCGCTTGAGACTGAGCAGCCGCTCCGGCGCAATCCGCCCGATCGCCTGCCACGCGCCCTTGAACTCGTCCAGCTCGGCGATCAGTGACAGGATCTCCGGCGTGATCTGCAGGCTCGCCGTGTTGATCCCGCCATCCATTCCGTCATCCAATTCCATCCATTTACCATGCCACGCGCGCCATCCATTTGTCCATCTGTTTCCATCCAATTAGATAAATCCCCGCCAGGCCCCCCAACAACAAGGGTCCCCTCGCTCCCAGCTCTTCTCGATCGTGTGTAACACCTTGATTTCAAATAATATTTTTTTCGACCTAACCATGGTTAACTCTTTGAAAAATATACGTAATCAATCAGATGAGTAGCGCTTTATGCTTTTCTTATATTGGGGCAATTGATTTCAAAGGAATTTTTGGAAAAACATTTTGTTATGCGACATCGAAAATTCTTCTAAAATCAATGTCATATTTTCAACCGGGAAGAGCTGCCTCGCTCCTGACCCCTCTCCCGCCGCGGGTGACCCATCCGCTGCGGCAACGACTCAACCATGCGCTGGATTCACTCTCATGAGCACCTTATGGGCATTGCTAGGCCTGAAACACACATCGAAGGGGCGACTAGAGGGCAAAAGTCCCAGACCGAAGCCAAGCCCCCGGCCTGCAGTGTCGATGCCCGACGCCGAGGACAACATCGATGGTTGGTCGACGGCGCGGGTGCAGGAACGCCAGGTTCAGGCGGCGCAGGCGCTGGGGTTTGAGGACGTGACGTTTCGAGAGCTAACGGCGGCTTAGCGTAAGGTGATTTTCTTCGCGGCTATGTAGGGTTTTTTTCACCCTGGCGAGCGCTCAAAGAGGCTTGATACGTCCAAGGGAGCCAAGCGCTGGGATGCGCCTTGACCTCATCGCGATAACG
>JBHJHK010000484.1:0-11504 GCA_050330975.1 Candidatus Competibacterales bacterium
CCCCCCCCCCGTAGAGGACGTCGCGGCGCTGGGCGATCAGAGTCAACAGGTCGGCGAGGCCATCCACCACGGCCCGGGCGGTGAGGGTGGCGCCGGTCAGGCCGTCGAAGGCGCCACCGTCTTTGGCCACGGCCCAAGCGGCAGCGGGGGGCGCCCCGAGGCCACGGCCTTTGAACTGGTGGAGCCAGGGGGAACGGCGGGTTTCGATGGCGTCCCCCAACCCCGGGGTTTCCCGGTGGGCCAGGACCCGAACCCCGCTGATGGTTCCCCCGTGGTCCACGCCCACCAACAGGCGAATGGGGCCCGAGTAGCCGTCGGGGGCGGTGAACTCCGCCACCAGGGCCACGGGTTTGGCGCCGGTGAAGGCCCGGTAGAACAGCGCTGGCCCAAGACCTTCTGGGAGATCCGTCACCAAGAGGACGTCGGCGAGGGGATCGTTGTCGAAGCTGGCTGGGAGCAAGGCCGTCACCAGGCGGCGGCGGGCCTCGGCTTCGTTGGCGGCGATGAGGGGGGCCGTGAGCCAATGGGTGGCCGCCAACAGCGCCGCGGCGGCGGTGGCGATGGCGGCGAGCCAAAGGGCCGCCCCGGCGGCCTTGGTGTTGGCGGCAGAGGCGAACACCCTAAGGAGTCCTCCGGGGGGCGCCGAACACCCGGGGTTGGGTGTGGCGGTCGATGGTGGGGGCGGCGCTGTTCATCAACAGCACCGCAAAGGCCACCCCGTCGGGATAGCCGCCAAAGGTGCGAATGGCGTAGATCAAGGCGCCGATGCCGGCCCCGTAGAGCCAGCGCCCCCGAGGTGTCGTGCTGGCGGAGACCGGGTCGGTGGCGATAAACAGCGCCCCCACCACGCCGCTGCCCGCCACCAGGTGGAAGAGGGGCGAGGCGTAGCGACTGGGGTCGATGGCGTGGAACAGCGCCGCCAACAGCCCCAAGCTCCCCAGCACAGCCACGGGGATACGCCAACTGGCGGCGCCACTGGCCACCAGCCAAAGGCCCCCGAGGCCAAAGGCCAGGGCGGGCCAAGCCCAACCCTTGGGGCCACCGTCCCACAGGGGGGGGAGGGGGTCGGCCCAAAAGCTGGCGTATTGGACCAAGTGGGTCCGGGCGGCGTCCAGGGGCGTGGCGCCGGTGAAACCATCTAGGCCGGCACTCTCAATGAAGATCGCCCCCAGGACGGCGGGGAGATGGAAGGCTGGGTCAGCACCGGCCACCGGCCACTGGATCATCTCCCGGGGAAAGGCGACCAGCACCGCGCAGTAGCCCACCATGGCGGGATTGAAGGGGTTGTAACCCAAGCCCCCGTAGAGGTGCTTGGCCACGGCGATGGCGAACACCACCCCCACCGCCCCCACCCACCACGGGGCCAGGGGAGGTAGGGCAATGGCCAGTAGCCAGGCGGTCACCAGGGCGCTGTAGTCCCCCAAAAACGGCCTCAAGGGGCGGCGGCGGAGCCACAACAGCACGGCTTCCAGGGACCAGGCCAGGGCGCTGGCCCAGAGGACTTGGACGATGACGCCCCAACCGAACACCGCCGCCAGGGCGGCGATGCCGGGCAGTAGGGCCACCAGTACCCGGGCCATGACGGTGGCCACCCGGGGGCGGGGGACCACAAAGGGAGCGGGACCGGTGATCAGGGCCACGCCCTCAGTCCTCGTCGCTTTGCGGCCCGCGGGCGGCGCGCCTGGCGGCCCGCTGGGCCTTGGCCCGGGCCACCGCCTGGGCGATGGCCTCGGCGTCGGGTTTGGCCTTGGGACGGGGGGGAGGGGTGGCCTGGGCCAGGCGTTGGTTTCGGGCCTCGAAGCGCCGCTTGGCGGCGGCGGCCCGCTCCCTGGCCTGGTCCTGGCGGCGGACTTCGACCTTGGCCCGGCGGTAGTGGTCCACCAGGGGGATATGGCTGGGGCAGACCGCGGCGCAGCAGCCGCACTCGATGCAGTCGAACAACCCCTGGTCGCGGGCTTGCTCGACGGCGCCGTGGCGCACCTGGTGGTAGAGCTGTTGGGGCAACAGCCGCACGGGGCACACTTCAAAGCAGTCGCCACAGCGGATGCAGGGCATGGGATCTCGCCTGGGGGGGGGCCCCAGGGCGGCGATGCCGTTGCAAGCGGCGGTGACGGGGACGTCGCTGTCCTCCAGGGCGACACCCGCCAGGGTGCCCCCCACCACCAACTGGTCGGCCCCGGGTGACAAGCCGCCGCAGTGGTCCACCAGATGCGCCACGGGGGTGCCCCACAGGGCCTCCACCACCCGGGGCCGGTGGACGGCTCCGGCGATGGTGACCCAACGGCTGACCGCGGGCCAACCCCGATCCACCGCATCGGCCACCGCCGCCGCCGTGGCGACGTTGTGGCATACCACCCCCAGGTCTGCCGGCCGGCCCCCGCGGGGCACCTCGCAGCCGGTGAGGGTGTAGATCAATTGGTTCTCCCCCCCGGCGGGGTAGACCCCGGGGACGGCCACCAGCTCGCAAGGAGGGGGGCCCGGGTTTGGGGCCGCCAGGGCCCGGGCCAAGGCCTCCCGGGCCCGGGGTTGGTCGTCGGCCACGGCGATGGTGGCCTTCGACGCCCCCAGGGCCCGGGCCAGGTAGTGGGCGCCCGCCACCACCGCCGCCGCCCGTTGAATCATCAAGGCGGCATCGCTGGCGAGGAAGGGGTCGCACTCGGCGCCGTTGATCACCAGTAGCGCCGTGGATTGGGCCCGGCCGGCGGCGAGCTTCAGGGCGGCGGGAAAGGCGCCTCCCCCCAAGCCCACGATCCCCGCAGCCCCAATTCGCTCCCCCAGAACTTGGGGGCTAGCCGTGGCCCCCGGTAGGGGAGGCAGGGGTGGGTCGCCCCGGTGGCAGCCGTCCAAGTCGAGGACGATACAAAGGCCCCGTTGCCCCGGGGGATGGAGCAACGGCTCGGGGGCCACGGCGCGGACCCGCCCCGAGCTCGGGGCGTAGAGGGGCCCGTGGTCGGGGTCGCCCCGGGCGATGACTTGACCCCGGACCACGGTCTCCCCGGGGGTCACCAGGGGCCGAAAGGGTTCGGCGGTTCGCCGGAGGAGGGGCAGCACCAGGGTCCCCGGCAAAGGGGCGGGGACCACGGGTTCGGCGGGGTCGGGGAGGCCCAGGGGGTGAGGCTTGACCCCCGGGCCCAGTCCCCCCGGAAAACGCCGCGGCCGCCCCTGGCGTCCCAGCCAGCGGCTCCAGTTGAGCAGGGGCATCATCGGGTCAGCCCCGGGGGGGGCAGGCGGGGTTGCCAGACCACGGGCTCTGGCGGGGGTGGCTGGAGATGGATGCAATCCACGGGACAGGGATTGACGCACAACTCACAGCCGGTGCACTGGGCGGCGATGACGGTGTGCATCTGCCCGCTGGCGCCGACGATGGCATCCACGGGGCAGGCCTGAATACACAGGGTGCAACCGATGCAGTGGCCCTCGTCGATCGCCGCCACCAGGGGGGGGCGCTCCTGGCCGTAGGCGGGGTTCAACCCCTTGGCCGGTCGGTTCAAGAGCGCGGCCAGGGCGGCGACGGTGGCCTCGCCCCCCGGGGGGCATTGGTCGATGTCGGCCCGTCCCTCGGCGATGGCCTGGGCATAGGGGCGGCAGCCGGGAAAGCCGCACTGGGCGCATTGGGTTTGGGGCAACAGGGCGTCGATGCGCGCCACCACGGGGTCGTTCTCCCGCCCCAGGGCCCGGGCCGCCACCCCCAGCCCCAAACCCAGAGCCAGGGCCAATACCCCCAGGGCCACGGCCCCCAACACTACTGCCTCGGCCATCTCAAACCCCGAAGAAGCCACTGAAGCCCATGAACGCCAGGGCCATGAGCCCGGCGGTGATCAAGGCGATGGGCGCGCCCTGGAAGGGGGCCGGTACGTCGCCTGTGTCGATGCGTTCTCGCAGACCCGCCAGCAGCCACAACACCAAGGTGAAGCCCAACGCCGTCCCCAGGCCGTAGAGGGCTGTGCCGGTGAAGTCGTAGTCGGCCTGGACGCTGAGGAGGGCCACCCCCAACACGGCGCAGTTGGTGGTGATGAGGGGCAGGTAGATCCCCAGCACCCGGTGGAGCAAAGGACTGGTGGCTTGGAGGAGCAACTCGGTGAACTGCACCACGCAAGCGATGGCGAAGATAAACGCCACGGTGCGCAAGTAGTCCAGCTGCCAAGGCGCCAGGAGGTAGGCGTCGATGAGGTGGGCGGCCACCGCAGAGACGGTGAGGACAAAGGTGGTGGCCAAGCCCATACCCAACGCCGTGGCGGGGCGGGTGGAGACCCCCACAAAGGGACATAAGCCCAAGAACCGCACCAGGACGAAGTTGTTCACCAGGGCGGCGCTGAGGACGATGAGGGCGTAGTCGGTCACGGCCAAGGGGGATCAGGCGGCGGTATCAGACCCCAGCCGCAGCCACTCCAGGAGGGCCTTTTGGGCGTGGAGGCGGTTGGTCGCCTGCTCCCAGACCCGGCTCTGGGGGCCGTCGATGACCTCGGCACTCACCTCTTCGCCCCGGTGGGCCGGGAGGCAGTGGAGGAACAACGCCTCGGGGTGGGCGGCGGCCATGACGGCTTCATTCACCTGGAAGGGGGCGAAGGTGGCGCGGCGCTGGTCTTGTTGCTCTTCTTGGCCCATGGAGGCCCACACGTCGGTGGTCACCAACTGAGCCCCCGTGGCTGCGGCCAAAGGCTCGCGGGTGATGACGAGCCGTTCGGCGTGACGTCGACACAGCTCGGCGTCGGGTTCGAAGCCCTCGGGACAGGCGATGCGCAGGGTGAAGCCCTCCAGGCCGGCGGCTTCGATATAGCTGTTGCACATGTTGTTGCCGTCGCCGATCCAAGCCACCGTCGCCCCCCGGAGGCTGCCCCGTTCCTCCCGGTAGGTCAGCAAATCGGCCAGCAGCTGGCAGGGGTGGCTGTAGTCGGTGAGGCCGTTGATCACCGGCACCGTAGCAGCCCCGGCGAATCGGACCAGTTTTTGGTGTTCGAAGGTGCGCACCACGACGAGGTCCACCATGCCCGACAGCACCCTGGCGGTGTCTTCCACGGGTTCCCCCCGCCCCAGCTGGCTGTCCCGGGGGGAGATAAACATGGCATTGCCCCCCAGCTGGATCATGCCCGCCTCGAAGGACACCCGGGTGCGGGTGGAGGCCTTCTCAAACACCAACGCCAGGACCTGCTGGGCCAGGGTCTGGCGTCGCTCGCCCCGTCGCAGCTGGGTCTTCAAGGTGGCAGCTCGGGTGAGGAGGGTGTCGAGTTCCCCGGGGGTCAAGTCCGACAAATTGAGAAAGTGGCGCAGTGTCATGGCGTTGCCATCAAGGGGCCCAGGGGGGCCTTGGGAGACGAGGGTTGAAGGTGTGGGAACGGCCTTGCCGTGAACTCCTGGCGGTCTGAGCAGGCTAGCGAGTCGCGGCGGATTTGGCAACGGGCTCCGGGGCGAGCTGTGGTAGGCTGAAGGGGCGCGGCTGTTGGGGATCGACATGGCCGCAGACGCGGGCGATGGGTAGAATCACCCCACGGGAAAAGCAGTTGAAGTTCGACCAATGGGAATCCCATGAGCAAACAAACGCGTCTTAGTCTTGCCAGACGGCTGTGGCCCTTGGCGTTCCTGGCCGCCTTGACGAGTTGTGCCACCGCTCCCCCAGAGGGAGCGGAGGACGCCCCTGGCGGCGAGGCGGCTTCGGGGGTCGTCCCGGCACGGGCAGAGACTCCTCGAGCCATGGCCCCTGCCGATAGCGAGCTGGTGGAGACGGTGTCGGCGGCCCTGGCCCGCGATGAACTGTTGGCCGGCGCCGACATCCGAATCGATGCCCGGGATGGTCGAGTGGCCCTGCGGGGGCGGGTGCCCAGCGTGCGGGCCTACATCCGCGCTCAATCCATCGTCCGCAGCATCCAGGGGGTGCGCCCCCCCGTCGACGTGGTCGACTTGACCTATCCGCCGCCGGGGTAAACCGCCGGGGCTGACTCCGTCCACTGACTCCGCAGGTCTGTCCCAGGCCTCGCGGTGAGGCGGGGGGGCTATGGGGGGGACCATCGAGTGTCCTGGAAAAATGTCCTGGCCCCGTTCAATCGCAGCCGTTGCCAAAAAATCCGTTGCCAAAGAGGTATTGCACCATGGACATCATGGAACGCATCGATCAGCAAGTAAAGCAAAACCCCGTGATCCTTTACATGAAGGGCACGCCCCAGTTCCCCATGTGTGGCTTTTCCAGCCGCACCGTCCAGGCCTTGGCGGCCACGGGGCACAAATTCGCCTATGTCAACGTGTTGGAGGATCCCGAGATCCGCGCCAACCTGCCCCGCTACGCCGATTGGCCCACTTTCCCCCAGTTGTACGTCAACGGCGAGTTGGTGGGGGGGTGTGACATCGTGTTGGAGATGTATCAAAAGGGCGAGTTGCAATCCGTCGTGGATGCCGCCGCCCCCTCCGACCCCGCCGCTGCCGACGGGACCCCCGGCTGAGATTTTCCCCGTCGCTGTGCCCCGGGGCCGTCCCCGTCAAACGATGGGGACGGCCGGGGTCTTTCTTTGCAACTACTCCCGGTGGCCCAGGCGCACCGACAGGCGTTTGCCGGCCTGCTGGATGATCTCCACCCAGCTCTCTTGGCGTCGTTCGATGGGTGCGGAAACGGAGAAGCCCGCCACCACCCGGCCGCTGCCATCGCGGATGGGCACGCCGATGCACCCCACCCCCAATTCCGCCTCTTCGTCGTCTAGGGCATAGCCCTGCTTGAGGGCGTGTTTGACCACCCACCACAGGCGACCGGGTTCGGTGATGGAATGGGGGGTACAGGGCTTGAGATTGGTGCGCTGGGCGTACTCCAAGCACGCCTCGGCACCGGCGTCGGCCAAAAACAGCTTTCCCACGGCGGTGACGTGGAGGGGGGCATGGCTGCCGATGAGTTGCTCCACCCGCATCATCCGGTGGGGGGTGGCGTGCTCCACATAGACCACGCAATCCCCCTCCCGCATGATGAGGTTGACCGTCTCTTGGATCTGGTCCCGCAGCCACTCCATGATGGGCAACGCCTCGCGGCGGATGTCCAGTTGGCCCTGGACCCGGCTGCCCAACTGCAAGAGTCGCACCCCCAGGCGGTAGTTGCCGGTGCCGCTGCGCTCCACCAGGCCGTGTTCGATCAGCGAGGCCAAAATGCGGAAGGCCGTGGAGGGGTGGAGTTCGGTGGCCTTGGCCAGCTGTTTGAGCCCCACCGGCTCGTCGTGGGCGGCGATGGCATCGAGGAGGAGGACCATGCGGTCGATTACTTGAATCGAAGTCGCCTTGGCCATGGTTTGGGTTCCCGAGGTGGTTGGCGCCGTCGGCGGGTTTGTCGTTTGGACTGGCAAGGGCTCCCGGGATCGGCGGGGCCCGTGGGATTTTTGTAGGGTGGAATGGGGATTGTACGGCTCTGGAGGCGGCGAGGGAAATGGCCTGGGTGCGGTGGAGGATAGCTCCCGTTCACGGCGGGTTCAGGCGGATTCGCCACACTGTGGCTTTCCCGCCAACGGGTGTGGTGTTTGAGAGCCAGTGCTATACTGCGCTGCGGGCGAGTCGGCGTGGAAGCAGGCAAGGCCACGCAGGGATCGCAACTTCAGTGGGCTCAGATCTCGAGGTGTTAAAGCCGATGAAGCGAGTAGTCGCCAAACTCTGCCTGACTTCTGTGGGATGGTTGTGTGCCGGTGGGATTGTGCAGGGGTCCGACTTTGAGATCGATCCCGGCACCCTGTTAGCCGAGATCGACAACGGAACCTTTGGCAGTATCTACAATGCCTTCACCGGGGATGACGACTTGCTCATCGCCCGGATCGCCGGGACATTCCCCAACTTCTGCGTGCCCGAGCGGGTCGAATTCAACCGGGAAAACAACACGACCCTGGTCAACAACCCCTTCCCCTTCAATGCCCAGGTGGCCTTCCAGGGCGCGGGGAGCGAGGTGGGGTTCAATATCGACCCCGCGGCGTTGGCGTTGGCGCCCACCACCATCAGCAACGTGGTGGCCTTCGACTTCAACTTCGATGGGGCGACGACGACCAACTACGTCCTCCTGGACATCGACGGCGATGGCGCCGTTGAGTCTATCGATTTATTTGACATCAACGGCGCCGGCACCGTAGAGGGTTTAGATAGCGATGGTAATGGCTCCATCGATATCCTCGACGTCAACGGCAACGGTGTGACGATGATCACTGTTCTCGTGGTCGATGACACTGCCGATCCACCGACGGAGACAGAGCAGACCATCCCTGAGCCCGTTGACAATACTTGCGACGGGGGTGCAATTAACAGTTTGAGGAGTAATTTTGTGGTTTCTCCAGCCGATTTTCGATTACTCCAAAACTGTAGAAATGAAGAAAACTACAACATCCGCATCAACAGCCTCATCGCCGGTGACTTTATCACCCTCGACGAGCGGCCCTTCGACTTCAACGGCGATGGCATCAACGACCTCTACGCCCTCGCTGACCTCAACAACGACGGTGCTGGGGACGCCATCGATATCAATGCCAACGGCAGCATCAACAGCCTCGATGTGAATGGCGATGGTTTTATCAATGCCATCGACCTCGACGAGGACGGCAATTTTTCCCAGGACATCGGCAGCGCCAGTTTGCTGAGCCCGCCCATCGAAATCTGTAACATATTCCCCAGCTTGCCTTCTTGCATTTGTCGCCAGGACTTCCTCACCGATGGCACCTTTACCCGGGATATCGTCGCCATCGATCCCGACTGCGGATGTGATTTGAACCTCGCCAACAACACCAACCCCTTCGATTTCGCTCTGACGTGTGACGCGCCAAACCGGCTCGTGGATACCGACGGCGACGGCGTGGTTGACACCGTCACCTTCCCCGATACGCTGCCCCTCTCCAACATCCTCATCGCCACCTTCAACGACCGCAACAATTGCCCCGAAGTGGTCACCGACTATTTACTGGAGGTCGATTTGGGAGAGTTGACGCCAGGCCTCTATCAAATCGACGTGGTCCACCGCTACCGCTTTGGCCTCGAGGCGCTAGTGCCCACGTCCCAGCTGCTGTTGGTGAGCCCCGAGCGGGAAATCCTCAGCGGCTTCACCGCCGGGGTAGAACTCCAGCGGGTGATTTGCCGCAACATGAACACCGGGCAAACGGTGGATTTTGCCGCCTCTGGCGATAGCTGGGACTGCATGGCCCACGGCCTAGATGTGCAACCGGGGGAAATGGTGCTCCAAACCCTCATCGGCCCCGCCAAGCCCTGACGGGGCCGGCGTTTAGTCACTACCCCCGGTTTTTGCCCATGTCACCCCCCCTCGACGGCGTCGTTGCTCCAACGACTGCCACGGCGCCGTCGAGCGATCTCAGACGCCGGTTGCCGGGGCCCGCGCCTTAGTTAATCGTGGCCATGGCCCCCTCGCCTGCGGCACCGTCGCCGACTCGAGAATCAGGTGTCTGCCGCATTCGCTTTGAAGACCGCGGCCCGCGCCTCATCCTCCACCTCGAGGGGGCTTGGCGGCTGTGCGACGGCCTTCCCAGCGTCGAGGAAATCGCCCGCCATCTCCAAGGGCGCCCAACCGCCGCTAGCATCTGTTTTGAAGCCAAGGCCGTGAGCCAGTGGGACACGGGTCTACTGACCTTTTTGCTCAAGCTCGGCCACTGGTGTGAGGCCAGGGGTATCGACGTCGACTGGAGCGGGCTGCCCGAAGGCGCCCGCCGCCTGCGGGCCCTGGCCACGGCTGTCCCTGAACGTCTAGACGCCCGCCGCAGCGCCACGACCTTTGGGCCCTTGACGAGGCTTGGCCATCGCACCGTCGGCCAACTCCAGGGCACCCGGGCGCTGTTGAACTTCACCGGCGAAGTGACCCTGGCCCTGGGGGCCCTCATCCGGGGCAAGGCCCGGTTTCGCGCCGTGGATCTGTGGCTCAACCTCTACCAGTGCGGCCCCCAGGCCCTGCCCATCGTCACCCTCATCAGCTTTTTGGTGGGCATCATTTTGGCCTTTGTCGGCGCGGTGCAGCTGGCTTATTTTGGGGCCCAGATCTACGTGGCAAGCTTGGTGGGTTTGACCATGGCCCGGGAAATGGCGGCCATGATGACCGCCATCATCATGGCCGGGCGCACCGGCGCCGCCTTTGCCGCCCAACTGGGCACCATGCGGGTCAAAGAGGAAATCGACGCCCTCACCACCTTGGGCATCTCGCCGGTGGAATTCCTCGTCTTGCCCCGGATGCTGGCGTTGGTGATCATGCTGCCCTTGCTGACCCTCTACGCCAACCTCATGGGCATGTTGGGAGGGGCCGCCGTCGCCCAATACATGCTGGATTTTTCCTTCACCGAATACTACGTCCAAACCCAACAGGGACTGCGCCTGGTGGATTTCCTGTTGGGCCTCATCAAAAGCGTCGTCTACGGGGTCTTGGTGGCCCTGGCAGGGTGTTTGCGGGGTATGGAATGCGGCAACAGCGCCCAGGCCGTGGGCCAGGCCGCCACGGCGGCGGTGGTGACGGCCATCGTGTGGATTGTGGTGGCCTCGGCCCTCCTCACCATCCTCTACAACATCCTGGGCTATTGAGGGCTATGGTCAGGGACAACGGCACCGCCCCCGGCATTCCGCCGCCGGAGATCCACATCCAGGTCTGCGATCTCACCATGGCCTACGGCAGCTTTGTCATCCAGCGCCAGCTCAACTTTACCGTGGCCCGGGGCGCCATATTTATTATCATGGGTGGCAGCGGCACCGGTAAATCCACCCTGTTGCGCCACATGGTGGGTCTGCGTCCCCCCACCAAAGGGGATGTGCTGTTCGCCGGCGAGGGCTTCTGGGCCGCTTCCGAGGGCCGGCGTGCCGCCCTCAAGCGCCGTTTTGGGGTGATGTTCCAAAGTGGTGCCCTGTTCAGTTCCATGACCTTGGCCGAAAATATCGCCCTACCCCTGGCGACCTACACCGAGTTGAGCAGCGACCAAATCCGCGAGGTGGCGTCTTTTAAATTGGCGCTGGTGGGGCTGTCGGGCTTTGAAGATTACTACCCCAACGAGATTAGTGGCGGTATGCAAAAACGTGCGGGCCTCGCCCGGGCCATAGCCCTGGACCCAGAGATCCTGTTTTTCGACGAGCCCTCTGCCGGCCTCGATCCCCTGAGCTCCCAGCGCCTCGACGAATTGATCTTGGAGCTGCGGGACAGCTTGGGGTCTACGGTGGTCATCGTGACCCACGAATTGGCCAGCATCTTCGCCATTGGCGACCATGCCATCTTCCTCGATGCCGACGCCAAGACCCTCATCGCCCAGGGCTCCCCGCGGGCGTTGTGCCACCATTCCGACCCCAAGGTGCGGCGCTTCCTCCGTCGCGGTGTGGGGGAGGAGGTGCCGTCGTGAGCCAGCGGGGCAGTCCCGCCCTGGTGGGGGCCGTTGTCCTCGCCGCCCTGGCATTGTTGATTCTGGGAGTGGGCATTTACGGCACCTGGCAATTGCTGGGGGGCGGCCTGCGCTATGTCATCTACTTCGAGGGTTCCTACGGTGGCCTTAGCGTCGGGGCCACGGTTATGCTGCGGCGGGTGGGGG
>JBHJHK010000485.1:0-3976 GCA_050330975.1 Candidatus Competibacterales bacterium
CTTGAGGCGGGCGACGGTGACGTATTCCCGCTGGAGTTCTTCGATCATCAGGGAACGGGTCATGCGGCTGATGTAGGCCAGGCTGAAGTAGCCGAGGATGGTGGCGGGGAGCACCAGGTGATGGAGGGCGTCGACAAACACTGCCCCATCCCCCCGCAGGAGGCTGTCCAATAGCAGCACTCCAGTGATGGGCTCAAAGGTGTAGCTGTAGACCACATCCAACCGTCCGGGCCCCGGTACCCACCCCAAGAAGGCGTAGAAAACCCAAAGTCCCATGAGTCCGAGCCAGAACACCGGCACCGAATAGCCCACCAGCCCCAGGATGCGAATCGCGTGGTCCACCAGGCCCCCCCGGTGGACGGCGGCCACCACCCCCAAGGGCACCCCCAACGCCACCCCGAGGCAAGTGGCCGCCGTGGCCAACTCCAAGGTGGCGGGAAACCCCCGTTGAATATCGTCTAGCACCGGGTTGGCGGTGAGGACCGAGTGGCCCAAGTCCCCCTGGAGCACGTCTTGCAAATAGTGCCAAAACTGTTGCCACAACGGCAGGTGGAGGCCCAGTTCCTGGCGCACTTGCTCGTAGACCTCCATGGGCGCCCGATCCCCCACCGCCGCCAGCACCGGGTCCACCGGCACCACCCGGCCGATGAAAAACGTCACCGCCAGGAGGCCCGTGAAGGTCAGGGCCACGGTGAAGCCAAGGCGCACCAGGCCCAGCAATGGTCCCACCACCGTACCGGGGGCCACTCTGGGGGCTTTGCTCACGGTTTGACGATGGCCCTGTAGCGGTTGTCGTCAAAGGAGGGGCCGATGACAAAGCCCGAGACGTCGCTGCGCTCGGCGATGAACTCGGTGGCCTGGAACAGCAGCACAAAGGGCGAAGACCGTTGATGCTCCCGCTGCAACTCGCCGTAGAGCTCGGCCCGGCGTTGGCCGTCTCGCTCCACCACCGCCGCCTGGGTCTTGGCGGTCATCTCCGGGATCTCCCAGGCGTTGCGCCAGGCCAAGGGCTTGGTCTTGGCGTCACTGCTGTTGTCGGGGTTGCTGGCGAAGGTGCTGGCGTTGGTGTGGGGATCCTGGTAGTCGGGTCCCCAGCGGCCGATGTAGATCTCGTGGTTGCGGGCCCGGTACTTGGTGAGGGTTTGTTTGTCGTCCCCGGGGAGGATATCGATGGTGATGCCCGCCTGGGCCGCCGTGGCCTGGATGGCCTGGGCGATATCCATGATGGGGTATTTGTTGGCGGTGTCCATGGTGACCGCAAAGCCATCGCTGTGGCCCGCCTCGGCCAACAGGGCCTTGGCCTTGGGGATATCTAGGGAAAAGGGGTTTTCTTCCAGGGCCCCTAGAAAGCCCCGGGGGAGGAAGGCCTGGTGGACGGCCACCTGGCCCTGGAGCAGGTTATCGGCGATTCCCTGGTAGTCCACCAGGTATTTAAAGGCCTGGCGCACGGCGGGTTTGGCCAAGATGGGGTGTTGCTGGTTGAGGCTGAAGTAATGCAGGGCGCCCTTGACCCCTTGGCGCACCCGGATGTCGGGGTTGTTAGCCAGGGCCTTGAGCTGGTCGGGGTTTAGATTGCGGGCGATGTCCACATCGCCCTTCTCCAACAATAGCCGCTGGGTGCCGGGCTCGATGATATGGCGAATGATAACGCGCTCCACCTGGGCTTTTTCCCCCCAGTAGTCGGCGTTGCGCTCGAGGATGACCACTTCGTTGGGGATCCAGCGGCTGATGGTAAACGGCCCCGAGCCGGCGTAGTGGGTGCGCAGCCAGCCATGGCCCAAGTCGCCATCGCGCTCGTGGGCCAGGACTTGGGCTTTGTCCACCACCGCGCTGATCCCCGCCGTGAGGCAGTAGAGCAAAAACGTCGGGGCGTAGGCTCGATCGGTGACCAACTCCACGGTGCGGGGATCCAAGGCGCGGATGGTCTGGTCGACGTTGTCGGGGTCAAAGCCAAATTGGGTGAGGATAAAGGCCGGTGATTTGTTGAGTTTGACCACCCGCTGGAGGCTAAAGGCCACATCGTCGGCGGTGAGGGGGTTGCCGGAGGCAAAGCGGATGCCGTCGCGGATGATAAAGGTGTAGGTCTTGCCGTCGGCGCCGATTCGCCAGTCCTCGGCCACCACACCGAACAACTCCGACACATCGAAGGGGTTGTAGCCCATGAGGCGGTCGTAGCTGTTGGCTCCCACCTCGGCCCCGGAAAACTCAAAGATCTCCGCTGGGTCCAGGGTGATGATGTCGTCGAAGATCCACGCCATCACCAGGGTGTCCCTGGGGGTGGCGGCGAGGTTCAAGGGGGTGTGGCACAGAATGACCAGGGTGGCCAACAGTCGAAGGGACCAGCGCGTCATAGAGGGGCTCCCGTGGGGGTGTCGTAGGGAAGCAGGCTTCCCTAGTATGGTCGGGAAGCGGCAGATTGCCAGGGGGTCGGGATGGGCTCGACTCCCACCAGCTGAGGAGAATCCACCGTGGCGGGACCACTGCAGGGCTATCGCATCCTCGATCTCACCAGTGTGGTCTCGGGACCGGTGGCCACCATGTTGCTGGCCGACCAGGGGGCTGAAGTCACCAAGGTCGAGGCGTTTAGCGGCGATTTTACCCGACAGGCCGCCAACCGGCGGGGCGGGTTTTCGGCGTCGTTTGTCAACAATAACCGCGGCAAGCGTTCCGTGGTCCTCAACCTCAAGGATCCCCGGGGGGTGGCCATCGTCGGGGCCTTGGCCAAGGTGTCGGACGTGGTGGTGCAAAACTTCCGCCCCGGGGTGGTAGAGCGGCTGGGGATTGGCTTTGCCGATTTACAAAAACTCAATCCCCGGTTGGTCTACGCCTCCATCAGCGGGTTTGGCACTTCGGGTCCCTACGCCCAACGGCCAGTCTACGACCCGTTGATCCAGGCTCTATCGGGGCTCACCACCGTCCAAGGGGGTTCCGACCAGGCCAGGCCTCGCCTGGTGCGCACCATCTTGCCCGACAAGCTCACGGGTTTCTTGGCCGCCCAGGCCATCACCGCTGCCCTATTGGCCCGGGAGCGCACCGGGGAGGGGCAGCACGTGGAATTGTCCATGTTGGACGGCTTGGTGAATTTCCTCTGGCACTCCGACATGGGCAGCCAGACTTTTGTGGGCTGCGAATTGCCCCAGGCCGAGGCCCAGAGTTTCATCGACTTGATCTATCGCACCCGGGACGGCTACGTGAGCGTGGCGGTCCAGACCGACCGCCAGTGGCGGGCCTTGGCCGAGGCTTTGGGGCGTCCCGAGTGGCTCGGCGACGAGCGCTTTAAAACCGCTGCCCAGCGCCAGGAGAACATCGATGCCCGCTTGGCCCTCACCCAGGAGGCCCTGGAGCACTTCACCAGCCAAGAGTGCCTGGATCGTCTCCAGGCCCACGACGTCCCCTGTGCCCCGGTGCTGCGCCGCTGTGAAGTGATCCACCATCCCCAGGTGCTGGCCAACGAGGTGCTGCGGGAACTCGACCATCCCCATGCGGGGCGGCTGCGCCAGACCCGTCCGGCGGCGCGGTTTTCCCACACCCCCGTCGAGCCCGGTGGTCCGGCGCCGGCCTTGGGGGAGCACAGCGAAATGATCCTCCGGGAGTTGGGCTACGACGAACAAACCATTGCCCAGTGGGTGACCGAGGGGGTGGTGGGGGTATTCGAGGCAACCCCTAGGGGGGGCTGAGGGATCTCGGCCTCAGATCCCCAGCCGCCGCAGTTCGCCGTCGGGGAGGCTGCGCTCCCACAGTTCATCGAAAAAGCCCAGTAGCGGCTTGGCCTGGTCGGGTTCCCGATCCAACAGCCGGCCCTGGAGGCGGCGGGGGTCGGTGAACAGCACCAGACGTCGGTGGTCGGCGATGGCAAAGGCCTGCTCGTATTGGGGGCGATCCCGGGGTTCGTCGGGGGGGGGGGTGGGCCGCCCCACGGCCGGGGGCAACCGGCGGGCCAACGGCAAACGATGGGGGCCGGAAATGCGCCCCGCGG
>JBHJHK010000486.1:0-25523 GCA_050330975.1 Candidatus Competibacterales bacterium
CAAGCCTGGAGAATTTTGTTTTTGATCCCTCCCCCCATTCGCAACGGGCATACGAACAGGGACGCCCGGTCGAGGTAGGGACGCACATCGTCGACGAAGCCCGTCACCGTCACCCGCTCCCCCGCCAGGGCTAACACCTCAGGAGTGGGGTCTTTGCCCACCACCCACAGCCTGGCTTGGGGCAACTGGCGATGGACCAAGGGCAACACCGTTTGGCAAAAAAACCGCACCCCGTCGACGTTGGGGGCAAAATCCATTTTGCCCTCGAACACCAGGGTGTAGGGCTCCTCTTCGAGGCCCAGCGGTCTATAGTAATCGCCGTTGACGCCGTTGGGGATCACGTGGAGGGGGGCCCCTTGGCAAAATCGGGCCATGAAGTCTCGATCGGCCTCCGAGACCACCACAATGGCCTTGGCCACCTTGGCCAAGCGCCGTTCAAAGCGATACATCATCAGCCAGCGCTTGCACAGCCGCAGTCCCTCAAAAGGGGAGTGGACCACCCGCAGGTGGCGCCAGTACATCAATAAGTGGTCGTCGATGAGATCCACCACCAGGGGGATGTTGAGGCCACTGGCAAAGTAGTGGAGTACATTGGGATAGGCCAATACCAAGGCGTAGTCTTCGCTCTCCACGAGCTCGTGGATACGGTGGGCCATGGCGGGCTGGACGGCGTGGAGGTGATCCAGGGAAAAAGCTTGGCGCAGCCGCACCCAGGGGGCGGCGTGCTTCGATGAAGTTTGGGGCTTGGTAAAGGTTTCGATGCGGCGAAACAGCCCCGTCAACGCCCCAGGCGGCGGCCCTTCGCCGTAGCAGAGTAGGTCGAGGGTATGGCGCTTTGCCAGCCGGCACAACACGTTGTAGACCCGCAGGGTCAAGCCGTGGGCCAAGGGGTAGGGATAGCGATCGCAAAGCACCAGGATATTCATGGGCTACTTGGCCGAGATCGACGACTCTGCATAGGTGTCAAAAGCTTCGCACCACAGGTGGAAAATCAGTTCGTGGGCCTCTTGGATCCTGGCCGTGGCCTTCACCCCCACGATCAAGGGCCGCGCGACCCGCGTTGCCAGGGCACCGCCATCGCGGCCCAACAGGCCCACGGTGGTCATCTCCAGGGCGTTGGCCCGCTCGACGGCGTTGAGCACATTGGGCGAGTGGCCCGAGGTGGAGATGGCGACCAAGGCGTCTCCGGACCTGCCCAAGGCGGCCACCTGGCGGGCGAAGACCCACTCAAAGCCGTAGTCGTTGCCGATGGCCGTCAACGCCGAGGTGTCGGTGGTGAGGGCTATGGCAGCCAGGGGCTGTCGCTCGGCGACAAACCGCCCAGTGAGTTCGGCGGCGAAGTGTTGGGCATCGGCCGCCGAGCCGCCGTTGCCGCACAGCAAAATCCGCCCCCCCCCCGCCAGTACCTGCCACAGGGCGGCGGCGGCGGCGGTGATCTCGGGGACTAGGGCCTCCACCTGGGCCACGGCATCCCTGTGGTCCACAAGCGATTGCCGAAAGCGGTGTTCTAAATGGGCGTTCACAGCGCAAAGATACTCCTGACCGCGGTGATGGACCCCCGTTTTGGGGACGAGAACGACGCCTGGCCATTTCCCACGACTTCAGCCCCCCAAGGCCTTGCCCAGTACATCCCGGGTGAGTTGCGCCGTCCGCTCCCATTGAAAGTGGGCCACTCGCCGACGTCCCCGCTCCGCCAAATCCCGGCGCAGTGCCTCAGACCCGGCGGCTTCAGCCAGGGCGCCAGCCATGGACGCCGCCTCCAGAGGATCGAAGTACAACGCCCCATCTCCGGCCACCTCGGGAATGGAGGTGGCCTCAGAGGCCAGCACCGGGCAGCCGCAGGCCATGGCGTCCAGCACCGGCAGGCCAAAACCCTCGAATAGCGAGGGAAAGACAAACCCCGCGGCGGCGCTGTACAGCGCCGGCAGGTCGGCTTCGGGCAGGTAGGGGTGGAGGTGGATGCGCTCTCGACAGGACCAGGGGGCGATGTGGGCGTTGAAATCTTCCAGGGCATCCACCTGCAACCCCCCCACGACCAACTGCCAGGTGGGGTACTGGGGGGCAAATTGGGCAAAGGACTCCAGCAGCCGTCGGGTGTTCTTCCGCGGGGCCCGAGCCCCCAGGGCGAACCAGAAGGGGTGACTGTGCACCCCGTAGCGGCGGCGCACCGCCTCCAAGGCGGCGGGATTGGTGACGGGGATGCTGCCGTCTTCGGGCGCCCAGGGCACCACGTGGACGCGCTGGGGGTCCAGGGTGGGAAACGCCTTCAACAGGTCGTCGCGGGTGTAGCGGGACACGGTGATGATCTCTCGGGCACCCCGGACGCTGTGGGCGAGGGTTTCCACCAAGCCCCGGCGCTGGACGGCGGGCCAGCCTTCGTCAAAGCGCAAGGGGATCAGGTCGTGGACCGTGACCACCGAGGGGGTGGCCGCAAAGCGCGGGGCGCTCTGGGCCGGACTGTGGAGCACATCCACCCCCCACCGCCAGGCCGCCCACGGCAATCGCCCCTGCTCCCATAAATTGAAGCGGGCGCCGCGCATGGTGAGGGGGACGGGAAACACATTGGCCAAGTCCAGCTCTGCGGGTGGGACCACCCCCTCCATGGGCTCGTAGAACAGGGTAAAACGCCACTGGGGCTCTAGGGTGGCCAAGCGCTGGTACAAATCCACCAGATTTTTGCCCGTACCCCTTCGGTTGGGAGCGAATACCGTGCGGGCGTCGACGCCGATGTGGCAGTTCCCTCGGCGTCTCGTCATGGCCTGTGGCGCTCCCAGACCGACAGGGTCGCCGCCGCCAATCGCTCGGCGGTGAGGGTGCTATTGTCGGCGTCTTTGCGGTAGGAGCAGTAGTCGGGCGCGGTGCTCTGTACCTTTGCCCCCAGGCCGTAGGTCTCGATCTCCGCCGCCGAGGTGGGGGCGAAGAAGGCCACCAGGGGTACGCGGCGGGCGATGGCCAAATGGAGCGCCAGGCTGTCGCTGGTGATCAACAGGTCACAGCGATCCACCATGGCGGCGAAGTCCAACAGGGGATTGTCGTTGCCCCCGTCCACCACCGAGGCCTCCAGGGACGATCCGGCCACCCCCTCCCGGATCTGCCGGTGGCGCTCCGTCTCTTCGGGGCCCCCCAGGAGCAAAAATGCCGTGGAGGCTGGCAACTCTTTTTGCAGGCGCGCCATCAAAGCCACCACCCGCTCCACCGGCAACCCCTTGGTGGGCCAGCGCCCGCCGGCGCCGGTATTGAGACCGATGACGGGCTGGCGATCCCCTAGGTGACGCTGGAAGAAGGCCGCCCCAAAGGCCAGGGCCGCTGGGGGCAGGTCCAGTCGGGGGCGCCCCATGGGTAACCCCAACATTTGGGCGTAGATGGCGGGGTGGGAGCGGGTGTTGACCACCTTGAGGCGGTCGGCGGCGGCCTTGCCGTGGACCGACAGAAGCCCCATGTCGAACCACGGCGCCACATCGGCTGTATAGCCCCGCTCCCCCGCCGCCGTCAAGTGGGCCCCCGACAAGCGCTGGCAAGGCAAAGCACTGGCCAAACCGCACAGGGGGGCTTCGTCGTCGAAGGACAGCACCCAGTGGGGCCGCAGCGCCCCCAGGCGCCTTCCCAGGTCGGTGACCCCGGCGACATCACGGGGATCCACGGTCTCGACGACGTCGATGAGGGGGTGGTGGCGCAACAGCGGCACCGCCCCTGTGGCCGTCACCCAAACGATGGGATGGGGCCCTTGGAGCACCAGCCCCGGGACGATGGACGTGGTGCGCAACACGTCGCCCAGGGCGGCGGTTTTGATGATGACGATGGGATCCGACGACGGCATGGGACTCTCGCAAAGGCGTGAACGCTGAGGCGGGCGGCGTTGTTCAAGGCCAGTCCGCGATGGGCAGACGCCCTTCGGCGGCACAGTAGTCACGACCCCGACTCCTGCTCCCGTCCAGGGATTTGTGGCTTATTGCGAACGCAGTTGTAGAGCAGCCGCAGGCCAAAGGGCAAGGGCCGCGCATCCCAGGGGGAAAACCGGGCCAGGCCAAAGGGATCGGAGCGGGGGGTGGAGACCCCCCAGGCGGTGGTGACCGCGGCCCGAAAGCCCAGTTGGGCCACCAACTGCTGGTGGCGACGGTGAAAGTCGCGGCCCGGCTTGCCGTAGGGGTAGGCGAAAAAGCGGATGGTGCGCCCGGTGAGCTCCTGGAGATGTTGGCGATTCTCGCTGATTTCCCGCCGGGCCTCGGCGTCATCGATATGGCTCAACACCGGGTGGTTGACGGTGTGGGCACCGATTTCCACCTCGGCCGCCGCCAGGGCTGCCACCTGCTCCGAGGTCATCATAGCCCGGTGGTTGAGGACCACCCCGACCTCATCGGCCATGGCTTCGATGTGGCGAATGCGCTCTAGGGGATGGAGGTATTTGAGGCGTTTCACCAGGGCTTCCAGAATTTGCCGCCGGGCCTCCAAGGTGGTGAGGGGGTGAACGCCCCACCCCCTGGTCGTCAAATCCAAGGTCTCTCCGGGAGCCCGCCGGATCAGTTCCATCAAAGCCTCATTCCACATCAGGTTGCCGTTGAGGTAGCCGCTGGCGATGAATACTGTCGCCGGCAGGCCAAAGCGCTGGAGCAACGGCAAGGCCTGGGTATAGTTGTCGGCGTAGCCGTCGTCGAAGGTGATACACACCGATCGCGGCGGCAGCGCCTTGCGGTACAGCCTTTCCACGGCTTCGGCCAACGGTAGCACGGTAAAACAGCGCGCCAGTAGCCCAAAGTGCCAAGCGATGGTGGGGGCGGCCACCTCGGAGGGTTGCAGTGGGGCGGGTTCCTGGAGGATGCGGTGGTAGATCAAAATCGACAGCCGCCCCCGGGCGCCGCCGGGGGCGGAGAAGCGCCCCAGGCCCCGCAGGGCAGCACAGGTCCAGGGGCTCAGGCCCTGGGCCATCAACGCCCACCCTCCCCCATGGCACGGTTCATCACTGGGGCCAGGTCGGCCACCGGTCCCGCCACATGGCTCACCACATAGCGCTGCTTGCCCGAGGCTTCGATGGGAATAGCCGTCACCCGTTCCACGGTAAGCTGTACGTCTCCCAAGCGAGCGCGAAACGCCACCGCCATGGCGGTGGCGGCGGCGGGGTCGTAGTGTTCGTCGGTGACCAACGCAAGCCGCAGGGTATCCGTACTGTCCTGGACCACCTTATAACTCAACACCCCCCGGTGGCGGCGGACGATGTAGTTGACGGCGTTGGCATGGATAAAAGTGCCATCTTTGGCCACCAGGAGGTCATTGTGCCGGCCCAGGAGCTCGCCGAGGATGGGCAAGCCCCGACCGCAGGGGCAAGGGGTTGGGTCAATCATCCCCAAATCGCCCGAACGGTAGCGAACGAAGGGAAAGGCCCCGCTCGCCAGGTGGGTGACGGCGATTTCCCCGGGGACACCCGGCGGCTGGGGCTGGCCGGCGTCGTCGAGGATCTCGACGATGATATCTTCGGCGTTGATGTGGAGTTTATTTTCGGGGCACTCCCGGGCCACAAATCCCAAATCCCGCCCGCCGTACTCGTTGACCACCCGGCAGGCAAAGGTGGCTTCGATGGTCTGACGCTGTTCTGGGAACAGCATTTCGGAGGTGACAAACACCACCTTGACCCCACAGCGGCTCAGGTCGATACCCTTGGTTTGGGCGTGGCGGGCCAGCAACGCAAAGGCCGAGGGGTAGCCAAACATCATGGCGGGCCGCACTTTTCTAATCATCGCCAGGGAGTGGTCGAGGTTGGCCGTCGACATGGCGAAGGCCGGCAACAGGTGGCTGCGGAGCAGCGCATCGCGCCACCCCCTCAGGCGGTCTTGGGCCTTGAGTTCCAGGGGCGAACCCCACAACACCACCTCCGGATCCCCCACCTCCACCCCCCACCAGCGGTTGGCCCGCCAGCGGGCCGCCACATCGTGGGCCCCGCGCAGCCGGTCGGTGTAAAACACCAGCGGCTCACCGCTGGATCCCCCAGTGCGGGCGAGCTGTAGGCCTTTGGCGTCAGCGGCCTTCAACCCTGGGCCGTATTGGCGAAAGGTGGCCTTGGTGGTGGTGGGCAACTGAACCAGGTCGGCGGGGGTGCTAAAGTCGGTGGGGACGAGGCCGTATTCCTGAAACAACTGGCGGTAGTAGGGCACTTGGCGCACGAGGTGGGTGAAAAACGCAGGCAGCGCCCGTCGGTAGTGGGCGGCCAGTTGCGCCTCATCCCACCACTGGCTGGCCTCTAGGCGGCGCAACGCGCCCATGGTGGGGTGCCCCTTGAGGCGCTCGTGGAGGGGAAACAGCACCCGGCGCACCCAAAAGCCATAGCTCATCACGGTTGCCGTTCCCCGGAAATGGCCAAATCCGTCACCGGGGTCTGGGGCAAAAGGCGGGCGTAGAGGGCCACCACGCCCTCGGCCATCACCTCGACGCTGAACTGGCTCTGCCAACGGGCTTTGGCGGCGTCTCCCAAGCGCCGGCGAAGGTCTGGATCCTCGGCCAAGCGGGCCAAGGCCTCTGGGAGGCCGGCGGTATCCCCGGGTGCCAGCAACAAACCGTGGACCCCGTCCTCCACCACCGTTCTCACCCCACCCACAGCGGTGGTCACCACGGCGTGGCCAGCGGACATGGCCTCTAGAAGGGCGATGGGCAACCCCTCGGCCTGGGAGAATAACGCAAAGCCGTTGGCGGCGGCGAAACAGGCCACTTTGTCGCGGCCGGTCACCGGCCCCAGGCGGCGGATCCAGGGGGGATCCCCGGCCGCCGCCACGGCGGCCACCACGGTGGCTTCGTAGCCGGGCTCTCCTTCACCCCCGGCGATGGCCAACGACACCAGCGGATGGGGGTTCCCGGCTTCCTCCCGCCCGGCATTGACGGCGGCCACGGCCTCGATGAGCTCCACCACCCCCTTGCGGCCCATGAGATTGCCGATGAACAACAGCTTCAACGCCGGATCGGCGAGGGCATCAGCAGCGGCATTGCCCTCCCCCAATATCCCGGGGACGCCGTTGGGAATCACCACCCACGGGGCGCCGGGGAGTAGAGGGTCCAGGCGCTCACGCCAGTCCTCGGAGACCACCACCACCGCGTGGCCCTGGCCCAGGGTCCGCCGTACCCAGGCCAAGGCCAAAGGGTTGAGACCTTGGATAAACTGGTCAAAGCGGGCGCCGTGGATATGGTAGACCACCGCCACTCCCCTTTGATGGGCCAAGACGGCCAAACAGCTGTCGAGGAAAAAACTCAACCCGCTACAGGTGTGGATATGGGCGATGGCTGCCCCCCGCAACGCTTTCCAGAAACGACGCCACAACCCCCACCGAGCCTAGATGGCCACCCCCAACCCCCGATTTTCGGGGGTTGTCTTGGCGGTGTTGAACAACGCCAACCTCACCCGTTGTCCCAGGGACGACTGGGCCAGGTTATCGATGACCGCCGTCATGCCTCGCATGGCCGGGGGCAAGGGGCCCGTCATAATCACCTTGGGCAGCGGGTTGGACCAGGCCCTAGGCGGCACGGGACCCCTCCCCAAGGGTGGCGGTGGCATCGTTGTAGACCCCGCGGTAGCGGGCCACCACCGTGGGCCAATTGCGCTCGCCCTCGACAAACGCCCGCCCGGCCGCCCGGCGCTGGGGCCATTGCTCGGGGTGGGCCAAGAGCCCCAGCACCGCCCCAGCCAAGGCCTTGGCGTCGCCGGCGGAAAATAGCTCCCCGGTTTCCCCCGGGCGAATCAACTCCCGGTGACCCCCCACGTCGGAGGCCACCACCAAGCGGTGTTGGGCCATGGCCTCCAGGGGCTTTAGGGGGGTGACCTTTTCCGTCAAACGCATGGAGCGGCGGGGATAGACGAATATATCCACCAGGTCGTAGTAAGCCTGGACTTGCTGGTGGGGTACACGGCCGGTGAACACCACCTGGGCCGCCAGCAGAGGATCGGCGGCGACCCTGGCCTTGAGGGCCGTCTCCTGGGGTCCACCGCCCACCAATAAGACTCGGACTTCGGGGGCTTGCGCCGTCAGGGCTGGCAGGGTCTCGAGGAGGAGATCCAGCCCCTCGTAGGCGTAGAAGGAGCCGATGAAACCCAGGACCACGGCGTTTTCCAAGCCCAACTTAGCCTTGAGGGCTCCATCCGCAGGCTTGGGGTTGAAGGCCTCCAGATCCACGGCGTTGGGTACCACGGTGACCTTGGCCCCAGGAATACCCCGCCCCTGGATGTCGTCTTTGAGGCCCTGGCAAATGGTGGTGATGGCGGTGGCCCCCCGCAGCACTCGGGTCTCCAACTGGCGGGCCAGGCGGTAGCGGATCCCGTCCTCCCTACAGGTGCCATGGTCCACCGCCGCATCCTCCCAAAAGGCCCGCACCTCGTAGACCACGGGGAGGCGGTGCTTGCGGCCAACCCGCAGGGCGGCGGCGCCGTTGAGGGCCGGGGAGTGGGCGTGAATGAGGTCGGGGCGCACCTCGGCCACCACTTCGTCGAGCCGTTGGGCCGTGGCCTCGATCACCGCCAAGGGGTCGAGGCCAGGGATCCGCCCCCAGGGGGCCGTGGGCCTTGAGCGATGGAAAGTCAGGCCGTCGATGGACTCCACCATTGCCGTCACCGGCCCCTGTTTGGGACTCGTCAGGTGGAAGGTCTCAAACCCCATGGCCCGCTGTTGGCGCAGGATGGCCCGGGTGCGAAAGGTGTAGCCACTGTGGAGGGGCAGCGAATGGTCCAAGACGTGTAAAACCCGCATGGTCTAAGAGTCTCCCCGGATCACCTCGCCGTTGCCAAAAGCCCCTTGGCGGGCCTCGGCAACCCCCAACCGGTGGTAGAGGGCCAGGTAGCGAGCGGTCATTTGGTCGATGCTGAACTCGGCCTCGCAGCGGGAGCGGCCGTGGGCCCCGTGGCTGCGGCGCAGCGAAGGATCGAGGGCGTAGGTGGCGATGGATTGCGCCAGGGCATCCACGTCGTCGACGGGCACCAATTGGCCGGTGCGGCCATCTGCCACCAGCTCCGGATTGCCCCCCACCGCCGTGGCGATTACCGGCAACCCCGAGGCCATGGCCTCCAACAGGGTGTAGGAGATCCCCTCGCTCAAGGAGGGCAACACAAACACGTCGAAGGACCGCAGTAGCAGGTCGACATCGTCGCGGTTGCCCGCCAAGCACACCCGCCGTTCGAGGTTGGCCGCCGCCACCTGGGCGGCGAGTTCGTCTTTGAGGGGCCCATCGCCGACGATGATGAGCCGCAGGCGGTGGTGTTCGGCCAAGGCCATCAACCGAGCACAGGCCGCCACCAAGGCCCGTTGGTGCTTGATGGCCACCAACCGCCCCACTGTACCCACCACTAGGGCATCCTCGGCAAAGCCCGGGGGCAGGCGACGGGGTTCGCCGTCGCGGCGCGGGCGAAAGCGCTCGGTGTCGACGCCGTTGTAGATCTGCACCAGGCGCTTCTCGGGGACTTTGATCTCGGCGGCCAACCAACGGGCCAAGTCCTGGGACACGGGAATGTAGGCCTGGACGAAGGGCCGCAGGGCCCGGCGCAGCCAGGTGTAGCGGCGGCTGGCCCCGGTCAAATCCGCCAGGTCGCGGCCGTGTTCGTTGTGGACCCGCACCGGCACCCCCGCCCACCACGCCATGGGCTGGGCCTCTAGGGCCGCCAGGTTGTGGCTGTGGACCACAGTGGGCGCAAGGCGCCTAAACAACCGGTAAAAACGACCGTAGAGCCCCCAGTCCTGGCCGGGTTGTTTGCCCATGGAGTGCACCGACACCCCCCAACTCGCCAGACGCTGGACCAGGCTGGAGTCGCCGTCCACCACCGAGACCACGGCGTGGTCCAGAGGTCCTGGAACCAGGCGACGGATGAAGTTCACCACCCCGAGCTCGGCCCCTCCCACCCCCCAGCGGTGGACCACGTGGACCACCAGCGGTCGGGGGATGGCCCTCTGTCCCTGGGCCACAATGGCTGTCGTCAAGGGGTTTGGGTCCGGGCCAAAGCGGCCTGGAGGGCGGGATCGGCCACCTCGAAGAAGCTGGTCAATGCCGCCTCGGCCGCGGCATAGGCCCCAGCATCCACCTCGGCCATGACCGCCACCACCGCCGCCCCTTTGTCGCTACCCGTCAACCGCCCCCAGGCCTCCCGCAACTTGATCTCCCAGGGGGACTGGGTGGGGTGGCCCGCCACCCAGTAAAAGCTCCAGATGACCTGCAGCCGGTCGCCCCGCTGTAGCTGGAGTTCGTCCACCACCCGACCCTCTCCGACGCCCGGGAGGCTCAGTCGGCGGCGGTCGAGGTAGTACCAGCGATCGCCGTCGTAGAGGCGGTTGTTGAAATTGACCAACTCCGCCCCTTGGGTCTGGTGGGCGTAGTAGGCGACGAATAACTCCACGGCGTAGCTCCCCGTCTGGTAGCCGTGGCGCTGGCTCGCCCCGGCACCCACATAGGTGGGTTGCCAGTCGAGGTGCGGCGGCAAGGGCCCCGCCCAGGCGGGCAAATCCCGGGGGACCACTAGGTCCACGGCGCCATCGGGGTTGGCCTGGAGGCGCAATTCCGCCACGGGGCCCGTGGCCACGATCAGGCCGCAGGCCGCGGCGGTGGCCAATCCCGCAACCCCAAAACGCCCGTTGCGACCCCCACTTGCCCCAGGGGCCGGGGGCGAGGCCGGGGCGTCTTCGCGCCAGAAGTGACCCAACCAAAACATCAAGGCGATGAGCAGCCCGAAGAACAACCAGCCATAGATCAAATGGTCTACGCCGACGGCCAGCTGCATGTCGCTCCAGTGGGCCAACATGATGATGCCGTAGGCCCGCAAGCCATTGCCAATGATGGGGAATACCACCGCCAGGGCGATAAAGGCCAACCGGCGCCAGGGGCTGTCGTAGTTGAGGTAGCTGTAGACGCAGCCCAAGGCCACGGAGGCGATGAGGTAGCGCAGGCCGCTACAGGCCTCGGCCACCTCGAAGGTGCCCTTGGGAATGTGGATCAACCGCCCCTCCCAGTACACGGGGATACCGGTGAGTTGCAGCGCCTTGACGCTGAAGTAGGCGGTGAAGTCCATCAGTGGCGGCACCAGCTCATCGCCGATGGGCACGGCGAACAGCAGATAGCCCAAGGGGAAGGCGATGGCCCAGGCGATGCGCCAGCCCAACACCGCCAACACCACCACTTGCACCATGACCACCAGCGCCAACTGTTGGATCACCAACACGCTGGTCAGTTGGGCCAAGATCCAAGCCGACACCAAAGGCACCAGCAAGCCCAAGGCCCAGGGGCTTGGGGTAGGAGCAAGGGCCTTGAGGTTGTCCCGGCGTTGCCAAATGAGGTAGCAGACGATGGGGGCCACCAACCAACCGTGGGCATAGGTGCCAGAACGCCACCAGATGGCGGCCATGGAGGCGAGGGTCTCGCCGTACAGCAGCCCCAGCAACGCCAGGGCACACCCTAAGGTGCCGAGGGCCAACGGCCAACTGGGGTGAAATCGATCCCCCCCCATGGCCTGGGCCAAGGGACGGGGCGGGTCAGCGTAGTCCGTACTCACGGGGCGACTCCTGGCAAACAGGGAAGGCATGGGGCGCCGCCGTCGGCGTGGCTCCGGGGACCAGCAGGTCCCGCAGGGCATCGCCACAGCGGCGCCAGGTGTAGTGACGCTGGATCCAGCGGCGGTTGACCGCGGCATCCACGGGCTGGCGCAACCAGTCCAGGGTGCGGCGCGCCAAGTCATCGGGGTCTTCGGCTGTCGCCACCGCCAACGAGGAGGCCACGTCGATGCCCTCCAAGGCCTGGGGCGTCGCCAGCACCGGCAAGGCCATGGCCATGGCCTCCAGCACCTTGTTCTGCACCCCGCGGGCCAAGCGCAAGGTCGCCACCGAGAGCCTGGCGTTGGCCAAATAGGGCCGGACATCCGGCACCTTGCCGATGACGGTGACCCCCGCCAGGGCCCCGAGGCGTTGAACCTCGGGGGCGGGCTTGGCACCGACGATGGCAAATTGGGCCTCGGGCATAGCCCGGCGCACCAGGGGCCACACCTCGCGGGCGAAGAAGCCCACGGCGTCGACGTTGGCCCAGTAGTCCATTACCCCCACGAATACTGCGGTGGGGGCACCGTCAAAGGGATCGGCGGGATCGAAATCGCCGGCGGGATCGAAGTAGTCGGCGTCGACGCCGTTGGCCACGGCCACGGCCTTGGGGCTTTCCGGGGCCAGACGGGCAAACAGTGCAACTTCGGCGTCGCTGATGAACGTGGACACATCGGCGGCGGCGGCGATGCGGCGCTCAAAGGCCAGGAGAGTCCGACCCTCCCGGCGGTAGAGCCAACCCATGGGTCCGCCCTTGGCCGCGCCGTACTGGCGCCATTTGTCGGAATCCACATCGACAAAATCCACCACGCGGCGCAGGGGGTAGGGGATTTGGGGGTTTTGCAAGTCCAGGTACTGGGACATGGCCCCGGAGAAGGCCAAGTCGGCGGTGGGACGCTCTTGGGCCACCACCCGTTCGACCCAGGCTTTGATGCGACGGCTGCGGTAGTAGGGCAGCGTCACTGGCTGGCTCCCCGCCAAAGCCACCAGGGCCCGGACCTTGGCCCAGCGGGGATTCAGGGGCTCCAGGTGCAAACCGGCGCACAGGGCCTCTAGGGTCTCCCGGTGAGCCCAATCCTTGGGGTCGTCGACAAAGGCGCCCAGGAAGATCCGGTAGTGGTTTTGCAGATGGCGGAGCCAGTGGTAAGAGCGAATTTTATCCCCCTTGTCCGGGGGGTAGGGCAACCTGTGGGCCAGAAACAACAGTGGCGGTTTGGCGTTCATCCGCGCCTCCTCAGCCCAGATCCCGGGCGAGCAGCGGCCCCAGGCGGCGGCTGATGGCCAAGGGCAAGCGTTTCCAAGCCGCGATAAACACCCGATACTTGGGGTTGAGGGGATTGATCTCTGGGACGGCCTTGGCCTTGACTAGATGGTACTCGTAGACCAGGGGCTCGGGCTCAAAACCCCAGTTTTTCTTAAAGCTGTAGGCGCCGGTGCCCACCTTGCTACGGCCGTAGTCAAACCGGCCCAAACCCTCCTCCACGGCCCGGCGCATGAGCTCCCAGTACATGAAATCGTTGGCCTTGAGCTCCCGGGCCGTCGGGATACTACCGCCGTAGTAGGGCAGCACTTGGTCTTCGAAGTAAAAGCTCATCACCGCCGCCACGGGCGAGCCCTGGTGGCGGACCACCAAGATGCGGCAGGCGTCGCCAAAGGTGGCCTTGAGGGCGTGGAAATAGCGCCTGGGGAACACCGGCGTCCCCAAGTTGCGGACGCTTTCGGCGTAGATCCGGAACAGAAGATCCACATCGTCGGTCTCGTCGGCCATCAGCCCCGCGGCGATGCCCTTGCGAACCATGGCCCGCTGCTTGCGGGGAATGGCCTTGAGATTGACCTCGGGGTCGGGGTCTAGGGCCTTGGTAAACGTGGCGTAGAGCTGGTCTTTGGCGGGCCATTCAGGGCAGACCCGGCGGCGGTGGCGCAACTCTAGGCTGTCCACCTGGCGGCGCTCGGCCAACGCCGTTGCCTGGGCCAACAACACCTGTTGGCTTTCGCCGTCGGTGGCCAACACCCCGCCGTAGACCCCAAAGGGAATGGAAATCAGATTGTTGCCAAACAACCAGCTGTTGATGTGTCCCAGGGGCAGCACCCCGGTAATGACCCCGTGGCGTCGGCTGTAGAGGTACTCGGTGCCGTGACCCAGGGCATCTTGCAGTACCCGCCGCCAGCCGCTGAGGTGGAAAAAAGTGCCATCGGGGTGGTGGCGAACGAAGGCATCCCAGCGAGCCTCCAGGTCGAGGTCGCGGCCCTCCCCGAGGCGCTCCACCACCAAGGGAGCGGCGGGGACAGCGGCGGCGTCAGGGGCAATCACGGGCCAAGGCCTCCCAGTCAAGAAACACGCGATCCATACGGCTCCAGGCAAAATCCGCCAACAGGCGCCGTAGCCTCCCTTCCATGGCCCCCAAGTTGAGGTAGTGGCGCACTCGGGTTTTGATATCTAAGCCGGCAATCCGCGGTTGGCCGGGGTCGATCTCCCAGGGATGAAAGTAGAACTCACAGGGCCGTTGCTCGTGGGAGTTGATGCGCGCCAGAAGCCAGCGGGACACCCCGTAGGGCAACAGGCGAAAGTAGCCGCCCCCGCCACAGGGCACATTGCGCCCCGCCACGGTGACGGTGGAGAGGGGAATCTCCAACAGATCGGGGGCATTGGGGGGGTGAAAGGCAAAGCGCGGCGCCTCGGGCATACCGTAGTGGTCGTGGCGGATGGGGTAGATGCTGGAGCTGTAAATATGGCCAGACCGGGCTAACTGCTCCAGGGCCCACAGGTTAGTGGCGCCAATGGAGTAGCTCGCCGCCCGGTAACCCCGCACCGCCACGCCCCCAGTGTCCTCCAACAGCCCCTTGGTGCGGGTGATGTCTTGGTAGAAATCGTCGGGACTCTGCTGGGTCACCCGCACGTGGTGGTAGCCGTGGGAGGCCAGTTCATGGCCCTCGGCCACCAGCCGGTGGACCACCTGGGGATAACGCTCCGCCACCCACCCCAAGACGAAGAAGGTCCCCACGACGCGAAATTCCGCCAACAGATCCAGCACCCGGTGGGTGTTGGCCTCCACCCGGTGGGGCAGGCTCTCCCAGTCGTCTCGGCCCACATGGGGCTCGAAGGCCGAGACCTGAAAGTAGTCTTCGACGTCGACGGAAAAGGCGTTGACCAAGGGCACCGGGGTCACCTTTGGGCAGGTGTCGCCCGGTGGGTGAGCCAGGGGCTGAGGATCTCGACGATCCGCTCTGCCGCCCGGCCGTCCCAGTACTCGGGGATCTGGCCAGTTTTGCCGCCGTGGCTGAGAACTTCGTCCACCAACTGGTGGAGCCGGGGGATATCCCGCCCCACCAGGGTGTTGGTGCCCAGGGTGAGGGTGATGGGCCGCTCGGTGTTGTCCCGCAGGGTAAAACACGGCACGCCGAGGGCCGTGGTCTCCTCCTGGAGCCCTCCGGAGTCGGTGATCACCAGCTTGGCCCCAGCGGTGAGGCCCAGCATCTCCAGATAACCCAGGGGGGGCAACAGGATGACGGCCTCGGTCAAAGCCCCCAGCAGGTCCGCCCGTTCCAGGGCGTTGCGGGTACGGGGGTGGAGGGGAAAGAGCAGCGGCAACCGCCGGGCGATGGCTTTCAATGCCGCCACCAGGGTCGCCAGTGCCGCCGGGTCATCGACGTTGCTGGGCCGGTGAAGGGTGACCACCCCAAAGGCCTCGGGCACCCGCGCTAGATCTGAAGCGGCCAAGGTGGTGGCGGGGGGAACCGCCTGGGGTAGGCAAAACCGCAGGGTGTCGATCATGACATTGCCCACGAAGTGCACCCGGGCGGGATCGATACCCTCCCGGGTGAGATTCCCCAGGGCATCCCGTTCCGTGGTGAACAAAAGTGACGACAACTGGTCAGTCACCACCCGATTGATCTCTTCGGGCATGGTGCGGTCAAGGCTCCGCAATCCCGCCTCCACGTGGATCACCGGCACCTGGCGCTTGGCGGCCACCAGGGCACAGGCCAAGGTGGAATTGACATCCCCCACCACCAGCACTGCGGGGTCGGGGGTTTCCTCCAACACCGGTTCAAAACGGCGCATGATCTCCGCCGTCTGGACGGCGTGACTTCCCGAGCCCACTTCCAGATTGACATCGGGCTCGGGGATGGCCAGCTGGCGAAAGAACTGCTCGTTCATGGCCACGTCGTAGTGCTGGCCGGTGTGGACCAAACGAGCCGTGGGCCGTTGACCCCCCAAGGCCCGCATCAACGGCGCGATCTTCATAAAATTGGGCCGCGCCCCCACCACGCACAGTAAAGTCATCGAGAAATCTTCCCCCCCGTCGAGGCATAGGCGCGGGTCTCCTCTCCGTCGGGGGGTTCCAATTGGGCCTCCAAGCGTCGCAACCGGCGGTCTAAATCGCTGTAGCGCTGCTCGTTGACATCGGGCTCCAGCATGAGGGCGTCGATGGACTGGTGAATGTCGTCCAGGGTTTGCTGCAGATCGACGGGCAAGCCCCCCGGGGCCGGACCCACCGCGGGGCTGGGTCCATCGCCCCCACCCAAGGCCTGCTGGCGCAACTCCACCCCCACCACAGCCACAACTTGCAGGGTCAAAGAGGGACGCTCCTCCAAGAACCCGTAGAGGAGCAAGCGGTCGCAAAACAGGTTGATACGCCTGGGGATGCCCCCAGTGCGCTGGTACACGGCGCCAAAGGCCTCGGGGTCGATGATGGGGTTTTCGCCGTTCCAACCCACCACCCCGAGGCGATGCTCGATGTATTCCCGGGTTTCCAAGGCGTTGAGGGGGGTGAGGTGGCAGGCGGCGATGACCCGCTGGCGCAGCTGTTCCAAAGACGGGGCCGCCAGGAGCTCGCGGAACTCCACCTGACCCAGCAAAAAGCTCTGGAGGAAAGGTTGGTCGCTGCCAAAGTTGGACAGCATCCGCAGCTCTTCTAGGGCCGACATGGGCAGGTTCTGGGCTTCGTCCACCAGCAGCAACGCCCGGCGCCCCTCGTCGGCACAGCGGCGCAAAAACCCCTCTAACTGGTTGAGGAGGGACGCCTTGGAGGCGTTTTCAAAGCTCAGACCCAAGCTGGCACACACCATGCGCAACAAATCATCGGCGTCCAGCTGGGTGGTCACCAGTTGGGCGGCGACGGTGGTGGCGGGGTCGAGCTCCCGCAGCAAGCTCTTCACCAAGGTGGTCTTACCCATACCGATGCCGCCGGTGATGACGATGAATCCCTCGCGCCGGCTCAAACCGTAGCGCAAGTAGGACAGGGCGCGGCGATGACAACTACTGTTGAAGAAAAACTGGGGATCTGGATTCAATTGAAAGGGCAGTGCACTGTAGCCGTAGTAGTCGATGTACATAAGCCCTCAAAATGCCAGCGTAGTTTGCAGGGTCAGGCGGTTTTCCCGGAAGTCGTCGTCGGGGTCATCGGAATTCCGCACGGAGTGGCTGTAGCGAACGGCTCCTTCCCAGGTGGGGGTAAAGGCCCGCTGCAGGGATAGCCGCAACCCCCAAGAGCTGTCGTCGTCGCCCCTATCCTCGCGCCGCTCCAAAACGGCACCCTCCAGGGAGACCGTGGTCTGGGGACCCAGGCGACGGCTGATGAGACCCTGGAAGGAATAGCGCTCCTCGTCGCCGTCGATGCTGTTATCCAAAAACTCCCGGAATTCCACCCCTCCGCGCAGGTCCAGGGTGGTCTTTGGCCACTCGTAACGGACGGTCAAGTCGAGTCGGCGCTCGAGGAACTCTTCGCTGGTCACCCCCAAACTATCGGGAATAAAAAAGTCTCCACCGCCCTCGGGGTCGACCACGCTTGCGCCCACGGTAGTTTGACTGTCGGTTACCTCTTCGCGGTAGTTGGCCGCCACCGTCAAGCGACGACCTTCGAAGGCGAGTTCGCCTTGCCAACGCACCCCCGGGTCGGTACCCACATCCCGCTCCAGGCGCACCACCTCCAGACGCAACCTCGACGTGGGCACATAGCGCAACCGCTGTTCATTTTCGTTGAAACCCAGCAAAACCCCGACGGTGAGATCGGGCCACACCCCCCAGGCAAAACCCCCACTGGCATAGCCGCCGTTTTCCACGTCCACATCGTCCTCGTCGGTGAAGGGGTTCTCGTTGAGGTAACCCGCCCGGGCCAGCAGCTCGAAGTTCTCCCGTAGGCGGTAGTTGGTCGCCCCCTCCACCTGGGCTTCAGTGCGCACCTTGCCATCGCCCTCATCGACTTCGTCGCCAAAGCGGCGATCGATGCGATAGCCGCCGGTCAAGGCCAAGCCCCATCGATCGGTGACGGCATCGTTGACCAAGGCCGCACTAAAGCGGTTGTTGAATTGGTCTTCGGTGTCGCCGCCGTCGAAGAACACAACCCGAGATTCGTGCTCGAGGGTGGCGTCGGCCACATCTCCCAGGGCAAATTCCCCCCGAGGGCGTAGGCCGGCGGTGTAGACCGTCACCCGGTCCCCCGTCAACGACAAATCGTTTCTGATGGCATCGTCGTCATCGTCTTCGATGCGCTGGTCAATGCCGGCATCGCCCTGCAAAAACAACCGCTCCGCCAGCAGCTCCGCCTCGGCGCGGAGCAGTAAATTCTGTTCGACATTACTCTCATCGGGATGGACGAAGGGCAACACAAGGCGAAGACCATAGCGCCCCTCGGCTGCCAGGCGGCCGGTGTTGTAGGTGGCGGCGATGCTGGGTTCCACCTGCAACACCAAATCGGCCTGCTCATCCCCTGGAGGTTCCAGCTCCAAGTTGTCGGTGGCCGTCAAGGCCACAGTGAGCTGGGGATTGATATCCACTTCGGCGGCCGCGGCGTCCCCACAGCCCCAAAGCCCCAAGATTCCGAGGCCCAGCAGCATGACCCCCCGGGCCCACAGCCTCGTCCTAGGCACCATCATCACCTCACGACGACCGGTTGGCATCGCGGGAGGAGCTGTCGTCGCCGTAGTAGTGGTAGCTCCGGCCGTAACCACCGTAGCCGTAGTAGTAATCGGGAGCGATGGCGTGGCGAGTTTTGTTGAGGACAAATCCCGTCACGCGTTCGGCGTCCACGAGGGCCAGGGCGTCTTTGACCTGATGCTGGCGGGTGCGCTCGGCCTCCACCACCATGACGATCTGTCCCGCCACATGGGACAACACGCTGGCTTCACTGGTGATCAACAAGGGCGGTGAATCCAACACCACAATGCAGTCGGGATAGCGGACGCTGAGCTCGTGGGCCAGCTCCTCCATGGCTTTGGAAGCCAACAGCTCTGTGGACAGGGGGTGGGATGCGATGGTGGGCAACAAGGTCAGGGAGGGGAGCGAAGTTTGCACCAGGACATCCGCCAAGGCCAACTGCTCGTCACAGAGGAAATCCACCAAACCCGCGCCTTCATCGACATGAAACAACCGGCTCAAAGAGCGCTTGACCACGTCGGCGTCGATCAACAGCACCGTGCGATCGCGCTCCGAGGCGATGCTCAAAGCCAGATTGAGGGCGGTGAAGGTCTTGCCCTCCCCGGGATGGGCACTGGTCACCATGATGACATTGCGGTGCTCGGTGCCCGGCCGCAGCTTACTGGACAAATTCATCAACAGCGGCCGTTTGATGTGGCGGTACTCCTCTTTGATGCGGCTGCGGCGCTCGTCGGGTAGCACGACCCCCAGCTGGGTGAGGTGCTCCAGGTCCAACTCGAGATGGCGCTTGGGATCCCAAGGGGCATAGCGACCGGGTTTGACGTGACCCGATCGCACCCCGGCACTTCGGGGGGGACTGGGGAGCTCTAACCCGAGGGGCTGGGGTTCTTCCAGGGCCACCGAGGGCGCCCCAGTCGCCGGGGCACCCACCGGGTTCCGGGGGCCAGGAGTTACAGGGGGAGCGGCACTGGCTGGGGGCGCCGCCGGGGCTTGGCCCCCCAACCGCCGCGCCGCCTTTTCGATGGTATCCATGGTCAGAGCACCCGATCGGCGAGGCGCTGGAGGAGATAGGTCAAACTGATGCCTCGAGTCTCCAACACCACCAACAGGGCGTAGGACATAAAGAGCCCCAGGCCCACCAACAAGTAGAACAACACCCACAGCCGCTGGCGGCGTACGGCCCCCGGCGCCATCCGCAACTCCACCGATCCCAGCACGGGGATGTTGAGGGTGCGCATGAGGGTGCGCCGGGTGTCAAAGGTGGGGAACAACTGAGAAAACACAAACCCCAATCCCAGCCCAGCACCCACGCCGGCCACCAGTACCCCCGACATCAGGGCGGGTCGATCCGGACCAGCCGGTTCCGGTGGCACAAAGGGGGGCTCGATGACCTGAAAACGCACATCTTCGGCCGTCTGCCCCGCCTGGCGCGACAACCGGGCCGACTCCAAGCGCGACACCAGAGCTTCATAGTTGCGGCGCATCACCTGGTAGTCCCGATTCATGGCCACCAGTTGGGCCTCCACCTCGGGGACGGCGTGGACCTGCTGCTCCAAGCGGGCCAGCTGGGCCCGGTAGTTGTTCACTTGGGTGCCCCGTTCGGCCACCTGGCCCTCGGCTTCCACCAGGGCCAAGCGGATCTCCTCGTAGACCCGCTGACGCTGGGAGCCGAGTCCCAGACCACTGGCATTGCCCCCCGTGGCGCGCCGGGCCGCCATGAGATCTTTTATCTGCTCATCCCGCTGAACCTTGAGGTTCTCCAGCTGCTGGCGAAGAATGACGATATCGGGGTGCTGTTCGGTGTAGCGCACCAACAACCCGTCGAGGTTTTGCTCCAGCTGGGCAATGCGCCTTTGGATGGGCAAATCCACCACGGGGGCGATAGCCCTGGCCACTGGGGCTCGCTGGGCTTCGCTCAGACCGCGGATGGGGTCCTCGCCGTCGAGCTGGCGCCGGAGGGAATCTCGCCGCTCCTCGGCCTGGGCCTGGGCCAACTGGGCCGCCTGGAGCTGGTTGCGCACGTCGAGCATCGACTGGTAGTAGTTGCGCCCATCGGCGGGCAACAGCCCCAGATTGGTGCGTTTGAACTCCGCCAACCGCTGTTCGGCGTCCAAGAGTCTTTGTTCGTACTCGGCGATCTGGCGCTGGAGAAAGCGCTGGGCGGTGTCCGACAACACCTCTCGCTCGCCACCGACGCTGGCGTTCTCGACGAAGACGTTCAACAGGGCTTGGACGATGTTCTTGGCGAGGACGGGATCGGCGTCGGAGTAGGTGATGGTGAACAAATTGCGTTTGTCAGAGCCCCGCAGTCGCGTGGCGCGACGCAGTTCGTCCACCAACAAATCCAGCTCCTGGCGGTTCTGGGCGCGCAGGTCGAGGTCGGTGTAGCGCACCACTTTTTCCAGGTTGGGGCGGCTCAAAAAAGTGCGGGCCATGAGCTCCACCTGGCGCTCGGGGGCGTTGAAGTCCGCGGCGATGCCCTGCAACAGGGGCCGCAACACCGAGTCGGTGTCCACGTAGACCTGGGCCGAAGCCTGGTACTCGTCGGGCATGCGGTGCACGGCGAACCAGCCCACCAGACAAAACAGCCAGGCGAGCCCCAGACAGTGCCAGCGGTAGCGCCAGATACCCCGCAAGTAGGAAAAAAACTGTTCTAGAAGGTCTTGCAGATCCAAGGGTGGCCCTCTCTCGCCCTCTGGGCTTCTAAAAAACCGTCTCTGGGATGATCAACACGTCCCCGGGCTGTACGCTGACGTTGGCGGACACATCGCCGTCTTGCAGCAAATCGGCCAACCGCACCCGGTACTCCTGGGCCTCTCCGTCCACCTGGCGCACGAGCTTGGCGCGGTTGCCAGCGGCGAACTCTGTCAACCCCCCCACCCGAATCATCACGTCGAGGAGACTCATGTTTTGGCTGTAGGGGATGGCTTGGGGCTCGGTGGCCTGGCCGACGACGCGCACCTGCTCTTGGTAGGTGCCGCTGAAGCCCGATGTGATCACGGTGACGTCGGGTTGACGAATGTAGGTCGCCAGAACTTCTTCGATGTCGGTGGCCAGTTGCGCTGGGGTCTTGCCCGCCGCCTGGAGATCTTCCACCAAAGGGGTGGTGATCTTACCATCGGGCCGCACCGTCACATCGGCTGAGACCTCGGGGTTGCGCCAGACGAACACTGTCAAGGCGTCTCCGGGGCCGATGCGGTAGTTGTAGCTGGCGACGCGAGGGTCGATGTCCTCCAAAAGGGCATCGCCGGGACCGAAGTCGCGGTGGGGAGGCAACTCCGGCAAATCCGGTTCGAGGAGGGCACAGCCCGCGAGGGCCGAGATCAGCCCCATCAGGGCCGCGTTTCGCAGGGGCGACGTGTTCATAGAGATTTTGGCTGTGACTTTCTCGCGCGATTTGACAGGGAATCCATGGCGATGACCGGCTTGCACTCAGTCAATTGACGACAAAACGAAGATGGGATGCATCTTCTGACAACGCTTTGCACAATGGCACGGTGGTAATCCCCGGGGGAAGGACTCGTGGCGACTCGCCGCCAATTCGAGGGGGTCATATATGTTTTGTATTCGCCTTACAACGGGAAAGGATTATACCACAGGCGCCGATCCCCCCAAGCCGGGAACCCCCCATGCCATGAAAAGTCACCTTTGGGGTGTCGGATTGAACGCTGGGGCTCGCCGTGGGCGGCCACCGGCATCCCGGGCGATGCCCGTTTCGAGCCATGGAGGATACCCCTTGGCGCTATTACAGGTGCGGGATTTGTGCAAGGGTTACGGCGCTGGCGTCAGTCGCCATGGAGTCTTCGCCCATTTGAGCTTCGACCTCCAACGGGGGGAGTGTGCGGCGCTGGTGGGGGAATCTGGAGCCGGCAAGTCCACTCTGTTGAACCTCATCGCCGGCATCGACCGCCCCGACGGCGGCGAGGTCAACTACGCGGGGCAAAACATCGCCGCCTTGGGTGAAGGCGCCCGCACTCGCTGGCGCCGCCGTCACCTGGGGTTTGTATTTCAGTTTTTCAACCTCATCCCCACCCTCACGGTGGCGGAAAATGTCCTGCTGCCCTTGGAGCTCAACGGCCGAGGGGGGAATGGGGCGTCGGCGCGGGTGGCGACCTTGCTGGACCAGGTGGGCCTCGCCGCCAAGGAAAAGCGCTTCCCAGAGGTCCTGTCGGGAGGAGAGCAGCAGCGGGTAGCCATCGCCCGGGCCCTGGCCCACGAACCGGATCTATTGCTGGCCGACGAGCCCACGGGCAACTTGGACCCCGCCACGGGGGACCAAGTGCTAGACGCGTTATTCGCCTTGTCCAACACCTGGGGGACCACTGTACTCCTGGTGACCCACAGCCGAGCCGTGGCCCGCCGGGCGGGGCGGATTCTGCGCCTGGCCGATGGCCTGATACAATCTGTTCCCCGGGAAAGTCTATGAACATCGCAGCGCGCCCCTCCCTCCTGTGGCTGTCGCCCCTGCTGTGGCGGGCCAGCCTCCGCTATCAATTGCGCCATCCCTGGCAGCTGTTTTTGGCGCTGCTGGGCATCGGCCTCGGGGTGGCGGTGGTGGTGGCGGTGGATCTGGCCAACGACAGCGCCAAACTCAGCTTCAAAAGGAGCCTCGACCGGGTGGTGGGCAGCGCCACCCACCGGATCTACGGCGGTAGCCGCGGCGTTCCCGAGGCCTTCTACCGATCCCTGCGGCTGGACAAAGACCTGCCTTTGTTGCTGGCACCCGTGGTGGCGGGCTTTGCCGCCGTGGAGGGTCGCCCCGGTGAGGTCTATCAAGTGCTGGGGGTCGACCCCTTGGCCGAGGGTCCGTTTCGCGGTGCCCAGGGCACCCCGACAGATAGCGGTTCTGGCGCCGGGGTCGCGGCGGCGGTGGCCGACCTCCTAGGGCACCCCCGCAGCGCCTTTGTCCCCCCCGAGCTCCACGGTGAACCCTTTGTCCTAGTGGCGGGTCGGGGCCGATTGACCGCGACCCCTGTGGCAGCGGTGGATGATCCCCAGTTCCAGGGCTTCGTAGTGGTGGACATCAGCACCGCCCAGGAGCTGTTTGACCGTACGGGCCATTTGAGCCACATCGACGTCATTGCGCCAGACCGGGGGGGGGAAAAGGCCCTGGCGACCCTGGTGGATCGCCTGCCCGAGGGCTCGACCCTCGAACTCGCCGCCGAGCGGGGTGAGGCCACGGCGAGTCTCAGTGCCGCCTTTCGCCTCAACCTCACCGCCATGAGCCTCATGGCCCTCTTGGTGGGGGTTTTTTTGGTCTACAATGCCATGGCTTTTGCCGTGGTCCAGCGGCGGGGGCTCATCGGCCGGCTGCGGGCCTTGGGAGTCACCCGGGGGGAAATTTTCACCGCCACCCTGGGGGAGGCAGCGCTGTTGGGGGCCGTGGGTGCCTTGCTGGGGGTGGCTCTGGGGGTGGTGTTGGGCTGGGGTTTGATGGGGTTGGTGGTGCGGACCATTTCCGATCTCTACGCCCCGCTGCCGGTCCAGGCCTTTGCCCTGGATGGTGGGGTGGTGCTCCAAGGGGTCCTCATCGGCCTCGGAGCGACGCTATTGGGGGCGGTATTGCCGGCCCGGGAGGCCGCCCTGGTGACCCCGGGCAACGCCCTCCAGCGGGCGGATCTCGAGTCCCGCTGGCGGCGCTATCTACTGCCCTTGGGTCTTATGGCCGGCTGCTGCGCCGCCGTGGGTGGGATGCTACTCGCCGTGGACGGGGGCCTGTGGTGGGCCTTTGCCGGCCTCTTCGCCCTGCTCATGGCCTGCGCCCTCACGGTTCCCGCGGCGGTGGACGGAGCAGCCCGGGGCGTGGGGGCGCTGGCGGCGGGAAGGAGCCGCCTCGCCGCCATGGCCACCCGGGCCGCCAGCCGCCATTTGAGCCGTACCGGGGTGGCCGTGGCGGCCTTGACCATCGCCTTTGCCACCGCCGTTGGGGTGGGCGTGTTGGTGGACAGCTTTCGCAGCGGGGTGATCATTTGGCTGTCCGACCTCCTCAACGCCGACCTCTATGTCATACCCCAGGCCCTGGAGCCCCGGGCTGAGGCGCCCCCTCTGGCCCCTGAGACCCTGGAGCGCCTCAAAGCGGATCCCGCCGTGGCCCACGTCTCCACCTTCACCCCGAGGCGAGTGCCCCTGGAAGGCGGCTTTACCCTGTTGGTGGCGGCGGACTTGGCCCCTGAGGCCCGGCGGGGTTATCGCTTTAACCAGGGCCAGCCTCGAGCAGCCTGGGCGGCCTTTGAGGAGGGGGCGGTATTGATCTCCGAGCCCCTGGCCTACCGTCGAGATCTGACTTTGGGGGATAGCCTCACCCTCTCCACCGACCGGGGACCGAGGACACTGCCCATCGCCGGGGTTTTCCACGACTACGCCTCGGAGCACGGCCGGGTGTTTATCCACCGCGACACCTTTGCCCAACTATTCGACGCATCGCCCCCGGAGTCGGCAGCCGTCTACGCCCACCCGGGCAGCGACCTCAAAGCTCTCCAGGGGCGCCTGGTGGCCACGGCCGGCACAGTCCAGGCCTTGAGCTTTACCACTCCCAAGGAGATCTTCGACTTGAGCCTCACCATCTTCGATCGCACTTTCACCGTGACGAGCGTGTTGCGACTGTTGGCCATCGTCGTGGCCATGGTGGGCCTGGTGAGCGCCTTGACGGCCCTGCAGCTGGAGCGGGGCCGGGAGTACGCCACTTTGCGGGCCATGGGGATGACGCCTGGGGAGGTGGGGAGGTTGACCCTGGTGGAAACTGGCTTTTTGGGACTACTGGCGGGACTACTGGCCATCCCCGTGGGGCTTTTACTGGCGGCGGGCCTCATTTACGTCATCCACCGCCGCTCCTTTGGCTGGACCATGCCCTTTGAGGTCGATCCCGGCTTACTCATCCAGGGGGTGGGGCTGGCGGTGGTGGCGGCCCTAGTGGCGGGCATCATCCCCGCGGTGCGCTCGGCTTACACCCCTCCCGCCAGGGCCCTGGGGGAGGGCTGACGCCCCCGCTCCTCACGATCCGCGGCCGTCGTGGTGGTCGACCACGCGGTCGGCCCCCGGGCCGGGGGGGCGGCGGCGCGGCCGCCCCCCCCGCGCCCCGGCGGGGCCCGCCGGGCCCAAAAACACCCCCCCCC
>JBHJHK010000487.1:0-2617 GCA_050330975.1 Candidatus Competibacterales bacterium
GTGTTCCCTCCGGGTTCATTCCCTGCCATTCTGTGACACCGTAAGCGCGCTTGAAATATGCCCCGACGGGGTTGCCGGGGGACGGCAAGGGGAGAGGGCCCGGGGGGCGAGGGGTTAGTTGGCCAGTTCCATCCACTCTTCGCGCAGACCCTCGCGGTGGCAAAGTCGCGCGAGATTTTTGCGCGACGTATGGACTTCGATCAACCACTCCCCGTCGGGGTTCAACTGTTCGCCCACAACGGCCCCCGAGTTGAACAACTGCGCCCGTTGGCGGCTGGCGTGGAAGGGTAGGCGGACAAAGCCATGGACCGTATCTTCCCCCAGACGTTCGGCCACGGCTTGAAGCAGCAGATCCAACCCCTGCCCTGTGGCGGCCGATAGCCACACCCGTTGTATTCGGCCGGTTTCGTCGCGCTCGATGCGCGGCGCGAGATCCAGACAATCGATTTTGTTGTAGACATCCAACACCGGCAGGGCGCTGGCGCCGATGTCGTCTAGGACACCCCTGACCTCCGCAGCCATGGTCAGGTGATCGGTGGCACTGGCATCTTGGACGTGGAGCAGCAAGTTGGCCTCGCTGGTCTCCTGGAGGGTGGAGCGAAAGGCTTTGATGAGTTCCACGGGCAAGGCGCGGATGAAGCCCACGGTGTCGGCCGCCACCACCGTTTCGCCGTTGGGCAGCGCCACCCGGCGCAAGGTGGGGTCGAGGGTGGCAAACAGCTGGTCGGCGGCGTAGGTGCCGGCGTCGGTCAAGGCGTTGAACAGGGTGGATTTGCCGGCGTTGGTGTAGCCCACCAACGCCACCGTGGGCTGTTCGCGCTTGCGGCGCTTTTGCCGTCCCTGGTCTCGCTGGCGCGCGACCCGTTCCAAGCGACGGTGAATCTGCTTGATTCGTTCGCCGATCAGCCGCCGGTCGGTCTCCAGCTGGGTTTCCCCGGGACCCCTGAGGCCAATGCCGCCCTTTTGCCGCTCCAAGTGGGTCCAGCCCCGGATTAGGCGGGTGGACAAGTGGCGCAACTGGGCCAGCTCCACCTGGAGCTTGCCCTCGAAGCTCCGGGCGCGCTGGGCGAAGATGTCGAGGATTAACCCGCTGCGGCCCACCACTCGACACTGGAGACTCTTCTCCAAGTTGCGCTCTTGGCTGGGCGATAACTCGTGGCCAAAGATCACCAGGCTGGCGTCGAAGTTCACCACCGCCTCCCCGACCTCGGCGACTTTGCCGCTGCCGATGAAAAACTTGACGTCGGGACTTCCCCGCTGGACGGTGACCAAGGCGGCGATCTCCGCCCCCGTGGAAGCCACGAGGGTCTGGAACTCGAGGCGATCGCGTTCGACGTCGGCGCCGAAGTCCACGTGGACCAAGACGGCCCGTTCGCCGCCGCGGGGACGCTCAAACAAGGGTTACTGGCTCCGGTTGCCGAAATCTTCGCGGACCTCGGGAGATTCCCTGGGCTCCCGGGGTGACTCCCGTTGGTGCTCTCGGCTGCGAGGGGCCTCGTCGCCGTCGTCGGCTAGATGCAATCGCACGTTGCGGGCCGGCACAACGGTGGAAATGGCGTGCTTGTAGATCATTTGGCTGACACTGTTTTTTAGCAACACGACAAATTGGTCGAAAGACTCGATTTGTCCCTGGAGCTTTATGCCGTTTACAAGGTAGATGGATACGGGAATGCGCTCTTTTCTCAAGGCGTTGAGAAAGGGCTCTTGCAACGAGTGGCCCTTGGCCATGGAGAGGTCTCCTTGTTTTTATCGCGGCTTAGAGAATCGCCATCGTTTTGGGTTTGCGCCGGAATTTATAGATAGCCGCAGGGAGCGAGCATAGCACACCACGGCGGGTTATGTTGAAAAAATGCTTTCTCTCTCAAGGACTTCAATCGAGTTATCCAAGGTGTTGGCGCCGTTTTCCAGCCAGGTCAAGCCACTGTCTCGACGCAACCACGTCAGTTGGCGTTTGGCGAATTGTCGGGTGGCAACCGTGCCGCGACGGTGGAGTTCTTCGACGTCGCCGTACCCATCGAGGTATTCCCACACCTGACGGTAACCTACCGCGCGCATGGCCGGGGTGTCCAGGGTGAGATCACCCCTTTGTCGCAACGTTTGGACCTCTTGGATCAAGCCGCGTTCTAGCATAGATCGAAAGCGCGCCTCGATGCGACGGTGGAGAACCTGTCGCTCGGCGGGTGCCAGGGCGATTTTTACGAAGCGGTAATGACCCACGGGGGTCGGCGTTTGTCCGTAGAGCGCTGTGGCGGGTCGACCGCTCACCAGACACAATTCCAGTGCCCGGATGATCCGTTGGGTGTCGTGGGGGTGGATGCGAGCCGCCGCCGCGGGATCCAGGCGGCCCAGGCGTTCGTGGAGGGCCCCCAAACCCCGCCGGCGCCGCTCGACGTCGAGGGCATGGCGCAGGTTGGCATCGGCCCCGGGCAAGGGGGTGAGGCCCTGGGTCAGGGCCTGGAAATACAAACCCGTTCCCCCCACCAGCAGGGGGATTTGGCCGGCGGCCCCCATGGCGGCCATGGCCCGTCGGGCGTCGATGCAAAACTGGGCGGCGGAGTAGGGATCTGCGGGGTCTTTGATATCGATGAGGCGGGGGGGGGCGCGCGCTAGCACCTGG
>JBHJHK010000488.1:0-5051 GCA_050330975.1 Candidatus Competibacterales bacterium
CCCTTGCCCCTGCCCGAGGATCGCTTGTTGTTTGTGCTGGTGTATCTCAAGCAAAACCCCTTGCAGGTGCTGCTGGCCTGGCTCTTTGGCTTGACCCAACCCAAAGCCCATCAATGGCTCCATGTGTTGTTGCCGGTGCTCTTGGACACCTTGCGCACGCACCATCACCTGCCGGCCGGTGGCCAGGCGCAGCTCTCGGCCTCGCTGCACGAGGCGATGGTTCGCGAGGGTCTGGCGAGGGCCTCGCCCGAGGGCGCCGCCGCCTCATCGCCGTTGGCCGAGACCCCCGAGACCCCCGAGACCCTGGGCGCCGACGCGCTTCCAGGGCTTTCCCCCCCAGGGGCGGATGTTCCTTCAAGACGCCACCGAGTGGCCGATCGCAAGGCCCAGCGATCGGGACGACCAACGCGCCTGTTACAGCGGTAAGCACAAAAACCATACCCTCAAGACGTTGATCGTCATCGACGAGCCTCTGACGATTCGCCTGGCCACGCCTTTAGTGGTGGGCCGCTGCCACGACAAGCGCTTGGCCGACGAGACAGGCTATACCTTGCCCTCTGGTAGCGAGCTGCTTCAAGATCTCGGCTTTCAGGGCTTTCGCTTGGCGGATGTGGTCATCGTCCAGCCTCATAAAAAGCTCCCCAAAGGCGTGTTGAGTGGGGAACAAAAAGCGGCCCATCGCGCCATCGCCTCGCGGCGGGTTCGGGTGGAGCACGTCATCGGCAGCGTCAAGCGCTATCGGGTGGTTAAAGAGCGGTTAAGGCTGTGGAGTGAAGGTATTGCTGATCTGTTGATGAGCCTTTACTGTGGACTTCATGACGGGCGCATACATCTCTCTCCCTGGAAACTCCTCAGATAAGCGATATAAACCTTAGTGATCAGTTGGCAAAGCACTGGACCGATGTGCAGTGTCTCTAGCTCCGGGAACTCCCGTCTGAGGAAGGGTAGTCCATCGCCACCCAAGGCGATGAGATGCCGTATTGTCTGGGTGGCAACGATCAGTGGCAGATGGCTCGGCTTGCGCTCCAGATACTGAGGTCCTGGCGTGTAAGTGATCTGTCGATAGTAATAGTTCTCCACCAACAGCAGATGGCGCAATCGAGCGATGAGTCGCGCGTAACGATCAGAATGGGTGGACGTTGGCTGCATATTCTCACCTCGAGATTATCATCGAGGTCGAGGCCCAATCTCTTCAATAGGTTGGATCGCCTGGCGGCCTTAACGTTGAGGTAGTGTCAGCTTATCATCGATCTTTTGGAGTTATCCATTCAATACGGCAGGAAATTCCAATCATTTGATCTCAAAGGATTTTGAAAATCAAAATTTTGTCTAGGCATTTGCTATCAATAATTAAATCTACTTAAAGATAGGCTCTGAGAGGGATCGTTAGTTAGAGCTAACTCCAATTCATAAGGTATCTCTGTTTCGATGAATCGACGGACCAACTCATCAAGCTGAGTTTTGGCAATTTCGAGATCACCATCCAGTGAGCCACTCATCATACACTCGCCATCTTCTTCGCCAGGATTTTTTTCATAAATTGAAATACTCATAAAGTCATTTTCAATCATCATCTCATCGGTAGCTACGTCCCTCACTCGCCATGATTCGTGTTGAAGCTGTACCATTAGGTTTTGCACATTAGTGCCGACTAACTCACCTGATAATTGGCATTCTAATTGTGGCATGATGGAGTTCCCTTAGTAACGAAAGGCCAAAGACTTCGTAATAGCACGATATGGTAAACGTGGTCAAATTTTTTAGAGAGCGATGCTCCAATTTTTATCACTTACCATACCGCGCCAATACCGTTTAGTCAGTTCCTATTCAACTTCATTGTGGGCTCAAGATCAAATTCGCCAGCACGTGACATGATAGAAAGATCTATATCCCCCCAATTCGCCTGAAGTTGTCGGCGACCAGCATCAAGGCCAGGTACATCTTGTGAGCGAATTTTGAGATTGTCGTAAGCAAAGCGCAAAGAACGCGCTGGTGCATTGAATCCCCTTTGATCGCGAGGCTTATCAAATTCGTCGGACCTAATCTTAGCAACTATCTCTGCAAGATTGTCAGGTGTAACTTCAATCGCCTCACCATTTATTTTTACTCTACCATTAAAGAGGTCAATTGGCTTTACATTAAAAGTCTCTTGATCCATCATTATGGCAATGTCTATATCACCGGCTTCAGGTTTACGAAGCGAGGAGCCTTGAATAATTACATCATCCATAGGTAGACCAACTTGATCAATTCTATCCAAGAGCGCTGTTTCAAACTCCCCAAAGTCCTGTTTTGAGTCAAAGCGATAAGGGTATCCTCGTGGTAGCACTTCATTGGCGTAGTTATTCATCTGCGCCATCAATTGATCAGCATTGAGGGCCTTGTCAACACGAGAACCTACAAATATTAGATCCTCAATGGCTCGATCAGTCAGCCCCAATTGTTGCCCTTGGGCGACAATTGCTTCTATTTCATCAGCGGTATAGCGAAATTCGAACTTGGGGTTCTCAGCTGTGCGCTGGTGGGCGGCGTTACCAATATCAGTAGCAGGTCTACCAGTATTATCTGCGGCGGCGACAAAACCCATACCGGGATTGGCATCGAAGCTATCTAGGGTCTGACGATGGCTCTGGAGCTGGGCATCGAGATCGGCCAGGGAAGCCTCAATCCGCGCCCGGGCCGCCGGGTCGGTCGTGCCGGCCAACTCGTTGAGCCTGGACTCGATCACCCGAGGCAGCTTTTCAATCTCGAGCTTGGCCTCGTAGGCCTTCGAGCCCGTCGGCGGCTCACCGTGATTGCCGATCCAGTTGCGCATCCGCCCCTCGAGCCCTGCGTTGCGTCGCAAAAGCTGGGCCGTCTCGCTGTGGAGGCGGATGTCCTCGGCCGTGGCATCGGGGCCCGCTTTGATGTGGATGTGCTCGTTGAGACCGCTGTCGTTGGTGTTGTAGTGGACCTCCACCGTGCGCCCCGGCAAGTCGGCGTCTTGAACCACGGGCACCGGGCTATCCCACATCAACTGGTTGCGGGTGACGTTGATATTGAAGGAGTCGGCAAAGCTGGTGCCGCTCATCTTTGTGGAGGCCGCCCCCATCACCCCGTAGAAAGCCATGGAGAGCCCCATCTGAGTCCTGGATTCGGGGGGCAGTTCATCCCAGCGGGACAGCAAGGTATAGCCCGTGTCCAACATCGCCGCCCCATCGGCGACATTGGCCCCCACCTGGAGGGTCGCCGCCGCCGTGGCCGCCAACGGCGAAACCGCCTGGCCGGCTTGGGCCAGCTGGGCCACCCGGGCCGTGGCTCCCAACGCCCCGACCCCCAACGCGTTGGCGCCAAAGTTGAGCCACTCCCCCCGGGCCTCGGCGTCGGTGAAGAGGTTGATGGATTGGCCGTGGTCGTAGCGATCATAAAGCTCGACGGCCGAGCGGCTGGCCCCCCACAATGAAGCACCCCCGGCCACCACCGTGGCCGCCCCGGCCACAAACGGGGTGGCCAAGCCCGCCGTGGCGGCGATGAGCACCCCACCGGCGGCGATGCCCCCCACCAGCGCTGCGGTATCCGCCGCTCCCAGCGCCCACTCGCCAAAGCTGTCGACGGTCTCGGGGGTGTTCTCGCTTTCGAGCATCACCTCGCCGTTGGCATCCCGGCGCAACTCACCGTCCGCGGGGTAGGTCATGTTGCCGGGGGGCAACTCGTTATTGGTGCGCCACTCGTCGAAGTTGTCGTACTGGCGGCCCGTGTTGTCGACAAAGCGCGCCTGGCCGTCTTCACCCTGGACCCGAAATAGCGACAGCTGGACGGGACCCGTCTCGGGATTGGAGAACTGGACGGGTAGGACCGTCACCTCGGGGTTATCGCCCCCGAGCTCGCGGATGGAGGCCGCCACCCGCGACACGGCCTCGGCCCGGTTTTGCTCCTCGGTGGAGCTGTTGCCATCGGCCCGGTAGTAAGAGTAATCGCCGGCGCTGAACCGCGCCTCTCGTTCGGCCGTTTGAGCGGCCGTTTCGTGCTCGGGAATCCCCTGGGAGGGATAACCCATGGCAAAGCCGACGGTGTTCTCCAAATGGGTGCCCGGCAGCGCCACCGGGGCGTCGCCTCGGGCCTCTAGAAATTGGCTGGCCCGCTCCTGGGCCACGATCTTCATCACCGCCGGTTGGGTCCAGCCCGCATCGTCGACGGAGGTCCACAGAGAGTCGTCGTGACTCTGGAGGGCAGCCGCGTCTAGCGCTGGATTGTCCCGGAGCACGGCGAGCATCTGGGCCCTCGCCTGGGGGGGAATCCCCTCGCTGCCCCCGGCGAGCAAATCGCGCCCCTGGTCAGTGGCCAAAATCCCCCGAAAACGCTCTGCCTCGCGGGCCTGTCTGGCCGGATCGTCGGGGTACCCGTGGCGGGCTAAGGCATCGGCCATCCCATCGCCTAGGGCCGGCTCATCGGCGTAGGCCTCGGCCTTGGTGGCGGAGAAGGCATACTCCACAAAGGCCCGATTGGCCGGGGTATTCTCCCCTTGGTTGAGGGCGGCCAAGGTCTGGCCGAGGGCCTCGGGCTCGCCGGCTAGGGCAAGCGCCAGGGCCGGGGATTGCCCACCCAGCTCTTCGACCAGCTGCCGCCGGCCATGGTCGCTGGGGCGGGCCTCGATGGCGCCGCGGGCCAGGGCGGCAGCTTGGCGTTGCTGATCGCTGCTGGCGTCGACGTCGGCCATCATCTCGGCGGCGGCCAAGGACATCCGCTCGCCGATGACGCGGCTCAGCGCCGGGTTGTCTTTCCCCGCCTGACCGAGATCTGCAATGAAGCCCCAGTCGGTGGACGTCGAGGTTCTACCTCAACGCCCCTCCCGCCAGGCGATCACCCAGGCGGCCACCAGGGCGAAGAGGATATGGCCCACCAGCGCCACCCAGGCGATTTGGGCAAAGCCCAAAAACGGCGGGTTGCCCGCCACAAGGTGAGCCATGACGTAGAGGGCAAAGACCCACAGCACCACCCCGTAGACCACGGCCACCAAGAATTCGTGGAGCCAAGGGGTCACCGTCCGAGCCAGGGGGCGGGCCACCAGCCAC
>JBHJHK010000489.1:0-8781 GCA_050330975.1 Candidatus Competibacterales bacterium
ATTACCCCTCGACGGCAAGAACCAGAACAGTCCCCCTGTTCTAGCTTCCGACGTCGAACCGGCGTCGACGGCCAAAGTCCCCCCCGAGCCGGCGCCGCTGTCTAGCCGCGCATCCCCAGTACCTTTGCCGACGGCGGGGAGTCTCTCTTCCCCATCCACTCTCGCCGATCCGACGCCTCACTCCGCGTCCAACTTCTCTTATCCATCCGCCAACCCGCCTTCAACGGGCCTTGGCGCTACGACAAAAGCCACCCCATCACTCGAGCCGACCGAGGAATCCGCCATGAGCGAAGCCCAGACTCAAGTTGAGCAACCCACTGAAGAAATCCACGAACTCACCGTTGAAGAGCGCACCGAACGAGGCAATGCCATCGTACAGCGCTACACCTTGGGGGCCATCCTCCCCGGCTTGATCCCCCTCCCCGTGGTGGATCTCGCCGCCCTCAGCGCACTGCAGCTGGGTCTACTCGCCCACCTCGCCAAGGTTTACGAAGTCAAGTTCCAGCACAATGTCGGCAAGTCCCTGCTGTCCGCCCTCATCGGCGGCGGCGTCTCCATGGGAGCGGCCCCTGGCCTTGCCAGTCTGGTCAAACTGATTCCCGGCGTTGGCACCGTCGCCGGCGGCATCAGCGTCGCCACCTTAGGGGCTGCCACCACCTATGCCGTGGGCAAGGTCTTCCAGATGCACTTCGAGGCGGGCGGCAACTTCCTCAACTTCGACCCCGAGAAGATGCGTGCTTACTTCGCCGAGCAGGTGGAAGAGGGCAAACAAGTCGTCAGCGATATGCAAAACAAGCACAGTTCATAGCACAATACAAGAATGCGGCTTCGCCGACATTCTGTAGCGGCTGGGCAAACGTTACCGTTGTAGCCAATTCATTGGCACTGCGGTAGTGACCTAGCCGCAGTCTTTTTTATCAGTCTTACAGTTTAATTTGATTTGCAATGAACATTTTTCCATTGCACACCGACAAGTTCCTCGCCTTCTAGGCTCTACACGACAACCTACAACGAGAACCCCGAGTTCTATCGATACAATGCCAATTCGCAGGGGACAGCGGTCCATAAGATCCCTTGGCTTGTCGAGCAGCGCGTTCTTCGATACCCCTTGAGCTTTCCCGCGAACTGGTATAACAACCGACACAAAACAACCTAGAGACAAAGCCCGTGGCAATATCACCTCAGATCACTACTGCCAGACCACCTGCAATCTTTTCGATACCCCTATTGCTCGTTTTAGTGCTCGCCTTGACCAGTTGTGCTGGTCCTTCAACCTTGAGACGTTCTTTTATCGATTACGCCAATGCCCACGCCGATGCCAGTAACCAGCAACTATTGCTCAACCTGGCGCGCTTGGACAATATTCATCCTCCCTACTTTCTGCAAATGGGCGGTATCACTGCCCAGTATAGTTTCGGCGTCGCTGCCGACTACAATATTACCAATACCGACGCTGGCTCGGGTATCGATGATGTCGTCACTAATTTTTTCGACATCAACGCCAACGCCAGCGAATCGCCGGTTTTCAACTTTACGCCCCTCAGTGGTCAAGATTTTTCGCAGCGCATCTTGTCGCCCATCAGTTCCGCCATCTTTTTCAGTGAAGTGCAGCGCGGATTTGAGGTGGATTTGCTCTTGCGCATCATGGTCAACGACATCACCTTGATCTTTCCCGACACGGGTGAGCGGCGCAGGTTACTCAACAATCCAGCTCGCGGGGAAAACTATGCTGATTTCTTGCGATTCAGCGGTTTGCTGCGCATATTACAGGATACGGGATTATTGATCGATGTCGACGTCAATCGCGACAATCAGAATTTCACGTTGAGCGGTGAAACGGAAAGGGTCGCTGTCCAACTGCTCCAGCAGCCTACCTTCGAATTACAGGTGCGAGGAGGTATCAGCAGTACCCAGTTCCCCATTGTGTCGGTTAATCTGCGCAGCTTTGACACTGTCCTCTTTTCCCTTGCCAATGAGTACAAAGCCTTCGACAGTTTTAGCGAAGAGTTTTTGACTAGAATACCCGAAAATCAGCGCCAGCCTGTTTTGCGGATCCGCGACTCCGGAGACTTAAGCGAGCCCACTGTAGCTGCCGTTAACTATGCGGGCAACGCCTATCGCATTTCCGATTTCGCCGGTTCCGCCCGAAATCGCACTGTCTTTACCATTTTACTGTTTCTCTTTAATCAAATTTCCCTCGATCCCAATGAGGTGCCCACCCAACAGCTCATCCAGGTTCAGTAGGCGTACCCCCGGGCCCGTCGGCGCGGCGGGCCGACGAGATTTGGGTTGTTAGCAACTGCCGCGCTGTTTAGTGCGCAGGGTTTGTCGAAAGAACCGGCAATGGTCGACTGATGAAAATCGCCCCAGGGTTTTCCCCGATTCAAAGTGCTGGATAAAGACTTGACCCGAAGCGTAGGTGAAGGTGCCTCCCAGGGCCACGGTGGTGGCACTCCCCACCACACTACCCAACCCGGGCAGGCTCTTGGCAAGGGACCCCACTACCAGGGGCTTGGCCATCACCGGGAGGGCCGCCGAGATCAGGGCAGAGAGGGTCGCTTTACCCAACTGCTCATTGAAGGGCAAACCGTAGAGTTGGGTGAGGCGCTCCAACATCCTCAGTTGCAGTGCCGTCAGCCCGACGAGGTCCACGATGGGCAGGGGGATGAGTGCCGTGCCCGCGGAGGCCATCACGTAGTTATTGACAATCTCTTGGGCACGCTGCCGACGCTGCTCCACGACCGTTATCTCCAGGGGACTCGCTCGCCGTTGGCCCATTGCGACATCCGCTCAGCGCACCATGACCATACCCGCGGTGAAACCCTCACACTGACCGCGGCAATGCTCTACCCCCAGATACCGTACGGCCCAGTCCCAACTGGCGCATCACGGCAAAGATTACCCCCCCACCCAGCAGCACGGCAACGGTGAAAAGCAGTAGCACACCGTTCTGGGGCACCACCCACAGCGTCACGATAAACTCGGCGATGATCAACAACAGCAATAGGGTCACCGCCTGGAGCCGCGACCAACGACGACCGACCAAGGCCCCAAGGGGGGCTCCCACCACCACAACGGGGATGGCGACCCACCACAAGTCCAGGGAAATCGCCTGGAAGCCACCCCCAACACTCCCCTGCCAAATGGCCCCCACCACGGCATTGGAGGCCATAAGTATCACCGACGTGGGGGTGGCTACCGTCTCATTGAGGCGATAGATCAATACAAAGGCACTAAAGGCAATAAAGTCAAGCCCGGTGCCGGTGATACCGGAACAGAGTCCACCGACAAAGCCCAGCAGTAACAATAAGCCCCTATCCCTGGCCGTCAGTCCACCGATGGCGTCGGGGTCGAGCCTGGCATCGCCGCGAAAACACCACACCAGCACCCCGCCAAAGCTGGTGATCAAAGCGGCAAAGAACATCTTCACCTGGGAGGCCGGCAGCTGGGGAGCGATGTACTCTATACCTACCACCACCCCCAGCGCCCCCGCCCAGAGCAGCCCAACACCCCAAAGCCATGGCGATGGGAACCCGGTAGGCCAAGATGGCTACACTGGCTGCTGACATCCCCACCGACTGGATGAGTAGGGCGAAATCTCGCCCTGCCTCGGGGGAGATTCCAAAGACCAGAGTCGAAACGGGAAAGGCCACTACCCCACCTCCCAACATGGTGGAACCGGCGATAAAAGATCCCCCCAACATGGCCAGGGCCATGGCGCCATAGTCGAGGTAGAGGGGGGATTTCTCCCACTGCACGGTAAGTAGCAGCCAAAGAGCAATGGCGCTGCCGCCGAGATAAAGGGGAATCAAGCGCCGCCACCCCAGGGAGCCCAGGGGGCTTTGGCCGGGGGGGGTGACGCCTGATGGGGACTGGGTAACGTCAGGGGGCGCAGGGCGCATCGGTACTATCCGTAGCGGTGGATCCAGGGAGCTGGGACTCCCCCACCGACGATTGGGTTCCCGCCCTGCACAATTGATCGGTATCCTCTAGTGACTAGAGACGGGCTCTTGGCGCTGCTGGGTCAAGGTCTTGGGCACCTTGCGGCCCAGGCGCTGTAAAGGGCCCCCCAAGTCGGCGATTTTATCCCGCAACAACTCAAGGACCAGCTTGGCGGCGTAGCTCATGGGAAAGGGCACCGGCACCGATTTGAGTACCTGCTTGGCCATGGCCGGATTGGCACCAGGTCCCCGCAGCCGATACTGGTAGGAAAACTGGGTGCCAAACCAGAGCCGGTACATGAGTCCCAGATCAAAAGACCAAAGCTTGGGCTTACAGCCAACCAGCTCGCCGAGCTCATCCATAAAGGTGCCGTAATAAACAACCGTCTTGAGGTTGGGATTGTTGCAAAACAGTGCCTCTTCCACCTGACGATCGCGGGCAATCCGGTCCTTGAGCTCAGAGACAGGGGGCAGTTGCCGCTTGCCGCTGGTGAGGAGAGCGAAATAGCGCGCCTGCATCTCGGAAATGGCGGGTTGCCCCCCTGCTGCTGGGCGAGCAAAACCGATAAAAGCGATATCCGACCCCAATTCAGGGTGAATCATATGTTTGAAAAGATGGCGGGGGTTATTGAGATCGGGTTGATCGAGGTCTTCGTGAAAGAAGTCAAACTTAGTCTGGTAGCCAGTACAGCAGATAATGGTGTCGGCTTCAAAACTATTGCCGTCTTTGAAAACCACCCGATTGCCTTCAAGGCGCTCAATGCCACCGACATTGTAACTCAAGCGCTTTTCCACCACGTCTTGGAGAAAAGCGGGGCACTTGGTGAAAAACTCGTTGACGGTGTTGCCCCCGCGGTCGTTCCACTCATTGAAGAACTGATGGGCCGGTAGGGTGTCAGGGGCGGGACGCTCCAACTCCCGATTTTTCTCTTCGATGACGATGGCATTGATGGTGTCCACCTTCACCGTGTAGATCCAGCGGGTGGAGTCGGCATCGTTAGTGGTGCCAAAGAACCAGCGATCTACCAAAATGTGGTTGCGACGCACCGAGATCATACAGGACTTGGCGACGCTAGACACTTCGTGGGCGACGTCAGAGCCGGTTTCACCTAGCCCCACCACCAACACTCGCTTGCCGGTAAAGGGATCGGGGCGCTTGTAGCTCTGGCTGTGGATGATCTCTCCCTCAAACTGCTCCTGGCCAGGAAATTTGGGCCAATTGGTATGCTGGTTGCTACCCGAACAAACGGCAACGGCATCGAAGTACTGGACCTCGCTGGTGCCATCTCCCTGGCGCAGGGTCAAAGCGTAGCGACCATCGGCCCCCTTGGCGATTTCTGCTACCTCAGTGTTGAACTGGATGTGTTCAAAAAGCCCAAACTGAAAGGCAAAGCGTCGTAGGTAGTGGGCATATTCGCTGCGGCTCCAGTAGTAGCGCGGCTCGCTCGCCACCGGGGGAAACGAAGAGAAGGCCATATGATAGTTGGAGATGGTCAATACCGTAGAGTCGTAGACACCCCCCTTGTGGGGACTATAATAGAAGACCCCTCCTTCCCGTTCGTAGCGGTCGAAGCAGCGTACGGTGTGACCCTCCTCCATGAGTTCCTTCATGGTCGTGAGTCCCGAAGGACCAGCGCCGATGACGGCGACGTGTTTGGATATCGAAGACGATTGGACGCTCTGCATCGCTAGATCTCTCAAGTGGGTCAACGGGAGTTTTCGGGTATTCTTTCAAGTTAAATCATTAGACATTATCGGTTACGCAAGGCTCTGTCTTTGAAATAAGTGACCTAAGCGAAGATCGACGAACTTTCCGATAATGTCTATTGATTCTGAAAAATTGAAGAAGATCAAAATTTTCGTCCAAGCACTGTATTACGAGGCAATCACCAACTTTCACCCCCTATCGCGAAAGGGTTTGCTCAATGGCGCCGAAACCAATCGGCGACGTGGGCCGCCGCGAGGTCGATGGTGTAGGTCTCTTCGTAGAACTGAAACTGGACGCGATCCCCCAACCAGACCAGGGATTTTTCCGCCGGTATAGTCTCGAACAGCCGCCGGGGCGCCTCGGGACCACTGGCGGCGCGATCGGCGTGTATGACCAGGGTCGGACGTTTCAGGTTGGCGAGGTCGCCATCGATGCGGTGGCCCCAAATATCCAACTCGCTCATTCGGGCCAGGCGATTTTCCCACCGTCCCTGGAAATCCCAAATGGGGTGGTCGTTATCCCAGCGCTGATACCACTGGTGGATGGGCAAGGGCGTGAGCAGTGCATTGGGATCATCGGGGGAGGTGACGGGAATGTACTCCACCTCGCCCGTTTCTTCATAGCGCTGGCGGGCGGCCTCGGCACGCTCCAAACGGGCGGCCAGGGGCTCTGCCCCACCGGCATAGGATTCGTGAACCGTCTGGGTCAAATAGTGGCCGGCCACCAGGGCAATGGCCCGCAGCCGCTGGTCTCGGTTGGCGGCCCCCACCATCCAATTGATACCCTGGCAGATACCCAGGCCGTAGAGGCGATGGGTGTCGATTTCGGGGCGAGTCGCCAGGTAGTCCAGGGCCGCCTGTACATCGGCCATTTTAGCTTGGCCACTCTCCAGGCGACGGGGTTCGCCGGCGCTCTCGCCGTGGTGACGGGGATCAAAAATCAACGCCGCAACCCCCCCCCTGGCGAGACGCGTCGCGTACTGCTGGGGTGATTGTTGGCGCACAAAAGCCACGGGACCCATGATGACCACCGCCGGTAGGGGTGATTCATCACCCTCGGCGGCAGGGGGTTTGAGTAGATCACCCACGATTTCCGTTCCTTGACAGGGGAAGCACACAGCTTCCACTTCATAGGGAGGAAACACAGAGGCAACGACGGACATGGTGTCTCCAAAGGACGACTCATCAGAGTGTTTAGGTTAAGGGGAGACCATAAAAATGGCTAAAGTATCTACGGAGCGAGGTTTAAATTCAACACGACGATCGGTATGGAATTAACAAGCGATGGTGTTTGGGGAGCGTTAGTACGCTCCCCTGATTGAAGACTTTAGTCAATTGCTGGATTTATTTCTGTTTTCTCCTAAGCAGCACTCATTGCTCACTGGAGATTCTGCATCTCCCCGCTCACCACCAACCACTGGCCGTTGGGTAGTATCCCCTTGACGAATACCTTTTGCTGCTCAAAATCGAAGACATCCACCACATGGGTACCATCAGCCTCGGTCCAGCTAATCATAACGACGTCCTCGGTGATATCGTGGCGATTGTATGACTCGGTAGCCGTCTTACCGGACAAACCTCCTGGTGCCGAGAGGTAAGTCCACTTGAGCTGAGTCTCACCGATAAATTCGATTTCAATATGGTAGTCGCCATTGCGGTAGTCGAACTTACGGCCATCGAGCTCAACGAGAAGCCCATTCTCTTGGGCCACAATGACAGTGCCAAAACCGCCCATCACCAGGGCTACGGATAATACCCAAAACCGCTTCAATTCACAAATACTAGACCACATAGAATTTCTCCTCTTCAGTATCAATTAAAAATCCCGATTTAATGATCTGAGTCTGATCCACCTTAACGCCTTGGCATCTTGGGATCCGACGCTGCCAACAACAATAACCCAATAATAGGGGTTAAAATGATGGATGCAAAAAAATAGGCCCAGGGCCCCAGCTTGCGATGGCGCCCCAACAGGCCTACGAGCATACAAAGGACGAGATAAACCGCTATCAGTAGTACCGGCAGGTGCATGGGTGCTCCTCACAGCCATTGAAGTCCGGTGGTCGCTCGATGTGGGGGGCTATTGCGCCACCGCGCTCATCTCTCCTTCTACCGAGTAGCGTTGACCCTCGATGACAAAATTCGCATAAACCCGCTGGTCACCAAAGTCGAAGACATCCACCACCTGGGTGCCATCGGCTTCGGTCCAGCGCAGCATGACCACATCATCGCGAATGTCGCTGCGTTCGTGGCGCTCCGTGGCCGTCTTGCCGCTTTGCCCCTCGGGTGCTGCTAGATAGGTCCACCTAAGCTGCTCTTCGTCGAGAAATTCGATACGCAAATGGTATTCGCCAATACGATACTCCACAATGCGCCCCATGAGTTGGGTCTTATACATGACGCTACCCTCCATCGGTTGAGTTGTACGGGGCTAAGCAGCACCCTCGTCGTCGAGGGCAAGGGACCGCAGCAGCATTTTGTCGAAGTGATTCACCCCTTCTTCGAGATCTTGAGCTGTATAGCGAATCCGAAACGCCGGTGATGCCGCTTGCTGCTGCAGCACCCGGCAAATGGCAAAGTCTTCGTTGAGAATCTGGCCGATGTCCCGGTGGAGACGGGGATCGTTGATGGGATAGTCGCCGGCCTGCTCAGGGGTCTGGTAGAAGAAAACGTCGATCCGGCTCCGAGCCGGGGTGACGGGGAAAACCCGAAATAGCTGTACCTTGCTGGGACCCACGTGGAAATACATGTTGGGGAAGACCAGATCGAAGAAGCGCTTATATTCCTCTTCGGGGGTAATGGGGGTCAGTTTAAAGTGTTGGCCGGTAGGTTCGTTTTTAATGACCGGCGGCAGCTCTAGGGTTTCGGCGTGGATAAAGGGAATATGATAGTAATCGGTGGAATTCTCCATGAAGATCTTCCAGTTAAAGGGCTCGTCAAAGGCGAGCCGTTTAACCTCCCGGAGCTCCTCCCAACGGGGGTGGTAATCCTCCCAGCGGGGAATCATCCCAGCCAGTTGCTCCCGTAACGGCGACGCCTCGCCGTGGAGAATTATGAAAATAAAGCCCCCCCCCCACGCACCCACGGAAGCCCGCACTATAACGTACCAAATATTAGGCCCCACAAACGCCAT
>JBHJHK010000490.1:0-6818 GCA_050330975.1 Candidatus Competibacterales bacterium
AGGTAATCGTCGACCAACACCCCTCGATGACTTCCACCGCCTACCCCTCCCCCCACAACACCACCGGGTCCCCCACCCGAGCCCTGGCCTCGGCCCCGGTCTCGGCGCAAGTCCCTAGGTCAATGCCGATCATATCCATGGAGACCCTGCCCGCCAAACGGGCCAGGCGGCCGTTGACCACCACCGGCGTCCCCGAGGGCAAATGGCGATCGTAGCCATCGCCATAGCCAATGGCCGCCGTACCGATCCAGGTGGCTGTTGGGGCCCGCCAGGTGGCACCGTAGCCCACGGTTTCTCCCGCCGCCACCCGCCGCACGGCGATCAGCCGGGTGGTGAGAGTCATCACCGGCCGCAGATGCTCGTCCACCCCCGAGGTGTCGGGGAAGGGGGAAATCCCATAGAGCATCAAACCGGGGCGCACCACGTCACCGTGGGTGGTGGGCCAGTTCAACACCGCAGCGGAATTGGCCAGGGAACGCGGGCCCGGCAGCGCGGCGACGGCCTGGTCAAAGCGGCGTTGCTGCTGGAGAGTCATGGGGTTGGAGCGCTCATCGGCACAGGCGAAGTGGGTCATCAAGGTGATGTCCCGGTGGACCACCGCCAAATCCCGCAGCCGCCGCCAAGCGATCGCCGCCTCAGCGGGGGCAAATCCCAGCCGATGCATACCGCTGTCCACCTTGAGCCACACCTTGAGGGGTGAGGTGAGCCCGTGGCTGCGGGCGAGCCAGGCCAGCTGCTCTTCACAATGGACCGCCACGGCAAAACTGTGGTGGACACACAAGGCCAGTTCACCGGGGCCAAAGGGCCCCTCTAAGAGCAAGATGGGCTCGGCAATGCCGGCTTCCCGCAGGGCCAGGGCTTCTTCGAGGCAGGCCACGGCAAAGCCGTTTACCCCTTCGGAGGACAACACCCGGGCGATGGCGATGGCCCCGTGGCCGTAGGCATTGGCCTTGATGGATGCCCAAACCCCGCGTCCAGGGGCCAAAAAGCGCACCCGGGCCAAGTTGTGGCGCAGGGCGTCGAAGTCGATGGTGACCGTGGCAGCGCGCATGCCAAACCCTCAAGCCCGCGCCGGCAAAAACCACCGACCCAAGGGGCAAAGGACGCAATCAGGGGTGATGGTCATGGTCGTAGGTGTCGTGGGCGAAGTTCTCAAACCGCAAATACTGGCCGAGGAAGGTCAAACGCACGGTGCCAATGGGGCCGTTGCGCTGCTTGCCGATGATGATCTCGGCGATGCCCTTATCCTCGGACTCGGGGTTGTAGACTTCGTCGCGGTAGATAAAGCAAATGACATCGGCGTCCTGCTCGAGACCACCGGACTCCCGCAGATCCGACATGATGGGCCGTTTATCGCCCCGCTGTTCCAGGCTGCGATTGAGCTGGGACAGGGCCACTACCGGCACGTGGAGTTCCTTGGCGAGCCCCTTGAGGGACCGGGAGATCTCGGCCACCTCCGTGGCGCGGTTTTCGTTGCGCCCGGGGATGTGCATCAACTGGATGTAGTCGATGATGATCAACCCCAATTGGCCGTGCTCCCGCTGCAACCGCCGAGCCCTAGCCCGCACCTCCGCAGGGCTCAACGCCGAACTGTCGTCGATAAACAACTTGGCCTCGGTGAGCATGGACAACGCCGAGGTGAGCCTGGGCCAGTCGTCGTCTTCCAGCTTGCCGGTGCGAATCCGGTGCTGGTCGATGCGCCCCAACGACGACATCATCCGCATGGCCAACTGCTCCCCGGGCATCTCCATGCTGAACACCGCCACTGGACACCCCGCCTGGATGGCGGCGTTTTCGGCGATGTTGAGGGCATAGGAGGTCTTGCCCATGGAGGGCCGACCGGCGACGATGATGAGATCCCCGGACTGTAACCCGGCGGTCTTTTCGTCGAAGTCCGTCCAGCCCGTGGGCAGGCCGGTGATGAGGCTGTCCCGCTGAAACAGCTCGTCGATGCGCTCCACCGCCCGGGTGAGGAGATCGTTGATGGGGGTGAACGACACCTGGCGATGGCGCCCCTGCTCGGCGATGGCAAACACGCGCCGCTCGGCTTCGTCTAGGAGCTCGGCGCTGGGGCGCCCCTGGGTGTGGTAGCAGTCGTTGGCGATGTCGGTGCCCACCTGAATCAACTGGCGCAGCACCGAGCGCTCCCGGACGATGTCGGCGTAGGCGGCGGTGTTGGCCGCCGTGGGGGTGTCCCGGGCCAGCAGCGCCAAGTAGGCGGCGCCTCCCACGGCATCCAGTTGATCCCGGGCCTTGAGCCACTCGATGACGGTCAAAACGTCGCAGGACTCCTGGCGGACGGCCAAGGCCTGGATACCCTGGAAGATGAGGCGGTGTTTGGACTGGTAAAAATCCCCTTCCGCCACCCGCTCCACCACCTGATCCCACACCCCGCTGTCCATCATCAACCCCCCCAGCACCGCCTGTTCCGCCTCCACGGAGTGGGGCGGCACCTTGAGGCGATCCACAGCGAGGTCGCGACTTTCAGACGCTTGGGGGAAGGTTTTGGCCACGGGGCTCTTCATCAAAGGGGGAGTGGCGATGGGACGGGCCTCCTCGGGGACGATTACTCGGGAACGACGCTGACGTGGATGGTGGTGGACACGTCGTTGTGGAGATGGACGTCCACATCGTACTCGCCGATCTGGCGGATGGAGCCCTGATTCATGCGGACTTCGTTTTTCTTGAGCTCCACTCCGGCCGCCGACACGGCGTCGGCGATGTCCGCCGGGGTCACCGAGCCGTAGAGACGACCCTCGCCCCCGGCCTTGACGGTCAAAGTCACCACTAGCTCGGAGAGCTGTTCCTTGCGCTCCATGGCCGACAGCAGCGCCTCGGCGGCCCGGCCCTCCAGTTCGGCCCGGCGCTCTTCAAAGCGCTGGCGGTTGGCCTCGGTGGCCTCGGTGGCCATGCCCTGGGGAATGAGGAAGTTGCGGGCATAGCCGGGACGGACTTTGACCTGGTCCCCCAAATTGCCCAAGTTTTCTACTTTTTGCAGCAAAATGATATCCATCGTTTTCTCATCCGTTCAGCGGCGAGACCGAGGGTCAGGTCTCGCCTTGGGATCTCTTTTGTGCCATCCATACCATCGATGCCGCCAACCCCACAAGCTCGTCGTCAGTCGATGGGAGAGCGAGGGTTGAGGCGGGCGCGAAAGTCGGCCCAAGCGTCGATGATGCCAAAAATGATCACGAGTTCTGGCAAGAAAAACACCCCTAGGTAAAAAATCACCACGACCATGGGCGACAGCCTCAAGCCGGCGGCCAAGCCGTGGAATAAAGCGATACCCTGGAGCAAAAACACCAAAGAAAACAGCATCATCACGTTGGTGAGCAGCGGTGAGCCCAACACCAACGCCAGGGTAAATGTCCCGGCCGCGGCCATCGCCAGGGGCTTGCCCAGGCGCAGTTGCCGCATCTCGGTGCGAAAGCCCCCGGGGTTGTAGAGGGTCGACTGCCAGGCGCGGCCCAACAACAGAGCGACGGCGGCGAACAGCATGGCATTAAAGGCGAAAAGCCCCGGGGCCAAGGGCGCCACATCGTTCAACAATTCAAAGAGTTGGGCGATCACTTCCCCCTCGGTGCCACCGACGTCCTGCCCCAGGAGGAAATCCCGATAGGGTGCCACCAGCACCTGCCACCAATCCCGCGGATCCCCCAACAGCGGGTAGCTCAACAACACCAAAGCGATTGCGGCTCCCAGCAATAGCTTCAGGGTCGACGCCAGGGACACTGTGGCCCGCAACCACCACGCCAAACCCCAGACGGGCAAGCCGTGGGCCAGGGCCAATATCCAAAGCCACTGACCCTGTAATCCCCACAACCAGCTCAACAGCAAAAGCCCCACCGCCGCGAGGGCAGCCACCTCTAGGCCTGCCCGCGGCCCCCGCCGCAAGGTCACCAGCGCCAACGCACCACCACCGATAAAAAATACCGGCGGCAACAGCGACGCCAAAGTGACGACGATGGCGGCCCGATTGGGACCCCCCATGGCAAAGCGGGCCAAGCCCATGGTGTTGGAACCGATTAGTCTATATCAGTGGCGGTCACAGTAGGGCAAGAGCGCCAAGTAGCGGGCCCGTTTGATGGCCGCGGATAGCTGGCGCTGGTAGCGGGCCTTGGTACCGGTAATTCGGCTGGGGACGATTTTACCCGTTTCAGTGACGTAGTTCTTGAGTGTATTGAGATCTTTATAGTCGATCTCTTTAATGCCTTCGGCGGTAAAGCGGCAGTATTTTTTACGACGAAAAAAGCGCGACATGATTTTTGATCCTTGAACTATGGGCAACGCATCGCATTTCTAGGTGGGGGTTCACGGCCGAGGTCAATCAATAATCCTCGGTGCCGGCGGGCTCGTCGCCGTCTTCGCGACCCTCGTCGGCGCCGGCGAGCTCCCGCGACTCTCGGCGGTCGCCCCGCTCGCCCCGCTCGCCCCGCTCTCCACGATCGCCCCGCTCGCCCCGGTCACCTCGGTCGCCCCGGTCACCTCGGTCGCCCCGGTCGCCCCGGTCGCCCCGCTCGCCCTCTCGCTCGTCGCGGCGGATCATAGGAGAGGGTTCCGTGTCGGCACCCGGGCGCAAGATGACGAGTTTGCGCAGTACCGCGTCATTGAAGCGAAAGGCACTCTCGAGTTCATCTAGGGCACTCTGGGTGCACTCGATGTTCATCAATACATAGTGAGCCTTGTGCACTTTATTGATGGGGAAGGCGAGTTGGCGGCGACCCCAGTCCTCCAGGCGATGGATGCGGCCCCCGTCGCCTTCAATCATAGCGCGGTAGCGCTCAATCATAGCCGATACCTGCTCACTTTGGTCGGGATGGACCAAAAAAACGACCTCATAGTGACGCATCATGGTCATGACTCCTTGTGGATAGTGAAAAGCCGCCCGACGGGGTCGACGTCGATGCGGCAAGGAGACGGAAAGTCAACACTCGACATGGGCCCAAGGGGCAGTGCCCTTGACAAGGACATGTCGGAAGGTGGGCATCCGGGAAGCTTCTACGGCGCTGGTTACAGCTTCCCCTAGGCAATGCACCAAGGGCAATGCACCAAGGAGCAGAATGGCACACCGGCCTTCTGCAAAGCAAAAGATCGTCAATAATAGTCAAAAGGTCAGCTTCAGGCAAGCTTGTACAGGAGGCCCCGGCCTTGCCAACGTCCAAGCGACCGCCAAGAGCAGCGACGTTATCCGCCGACCACAAAATGGCACCTTGTGCCCCCTGTCAATGAGGGCCATGGGGTGACAATAATTGTCACCTTGCGACATCGATTGACCTCAATCTAACAGTGTGGTAACAATTTGCCGGGATGTCGCACCCTGCGGCATTTGCAATGCACTGAAAAGGGCAACCCCATGCGAAAGCTTGGGGGCGCAAAGTCACCGGTCTAAGGGAGATTCTCCTATGACAGCGGGATTGCCAGATAGCGCGTCGCTTGCCAAGGCCCCCTGGGGCCTTGGGGGCACTTGGCTTTGGTCGGTCGATCTTTGCCGTCCTTTTCATCCGCCTCACCCTCTGTGTTCAGGATGAAGAGATCGACCCATGTGCCTCAGATGTCAAACCTCCCTCCGCCCCAGGGCGGGGTGGTTCACACTGGGATTTATCCCCCGGTGTCTGCTCGCCCTGTTGTCCATCACCGTCGTCCCCCCCGTCGTGGCCCAGCCCACGGCGCCGGGGGAGGTTGGATTGTTCACCCTCGAACAACCCGGGGGCAGCCAAGGCATTTCGGTGCCCTTCCTCCAAACCTACCAAGCGCCCATCGTCGTGGTCGGTCCCCCCTCATTTCTAGACCCCGAACCGGCCGTGGTGCGCGTCGAGGGGGTAACACCTGGAGGCTTTAGGGTCAGCCTCGAGGAGTGGGAGTACCAAGACGGGGTCCACGGCGAGGAGGCCGTGGGCTTTTTGGTCGTGGAAGCCGGTACCTACACCCTGCCCGATGGCACTGCAGTGGCCGCCGGGGCGGTGGCGGTGGATCACACCTGGGCCCAGGTCACCTTTCCAAGCGGGGTGAATTTCACCGTTCCACCGGTGGTGTTTGTCCAGCAGGCCACGGCCAACGGCAGCCACACGGCGACGGTGCGGTTGACAGAGATCTCCTCGCAGGGGTTTCGCCTGGGGCTCCAGGAGGAAGAGGCCCAGGGAAATCACGTGGAGGAGACCGTCCACTGGATCGCCTTGACCCCCGGCGTGGGCGAGGCCTTTGAGGTGGGGTTGGTGTCGGGGTTGATGGATCACACCCCCAAGGCCGTGACCTTTGGCGGGGCGTTTTCGACCCTGCCGGCGGTGCTGGGGGCGATCCAGACCTTCAACGGCCAAGACACGGCGTTTTTGCGCCACCGGGGTTTGGAGGCCACCGGAGTGGAGCTCTTGATCCAGGAGGAGACCTCCAAGGACGGCGAGACCGACCATCCAGGTGCCGAGGTGGTGGCCTTTGGGGCCTTTGAACCCGGGTTGTTGGGGGCGGTAGACGGGGGCAGTCCCCTCCAGATCAGCGGTTTTACCCTGATAGATTCGACCACTGACCAACCCCTAGGTCCCCTGGCCAACGGTGACCAAATCGACTTGAGCAGCCTTGAGGGAAACTCGCTGAACATCGTCGCCGAGGTCGACCCAGCGGCCCCCATCGAGAGTGTGGCCTTCGTCCTCCAAGGTCCCAGCAACAATGTCGACCGCAACGAAAATCTCCCCGCCTACGCCTTGTTTGGCAACTCCGGGGACAACTACAGCGGCCGCAACCTCGCCCCCGGCCAGTACGCCCTCACCGCCACCCCCTATCCCAGAGATAATCGCCAAGGGGAAGCGGGCATCCCTTTGACGGTG
>JBHJHK010000491.1:0-4428 GCA_050330975.1 Candidatus Competibacterales bacterium
GCGGGGAAGGATAGCGCGGCCCCGGGTCCGGCTCGATGCTGGGTCTGGGGGCTAATGCGGCGTCTGCTGCTGCTCGATGTACTGGCGCACGATCCCGATCGGTGCGCCGGCGCAGGACGCGGCCAAGTAGGAGGGCGACCAGAGCACGCCCTTGTGGTAGCGCCGCCGGATGTCCGGTCGCTCCTTGCGAAGCAGGCGGCTGGAGACGCCCTTGAGGCTGTTCACCAGCACCGACACCGCGACCTTGGGCGGGTACTCGACCAGCAGATGCACATGATCGTCCTCGCCGTCCATCTCCACCAGGGTCGCCTCGAAGTCGGCACAGACCTTGGCGAAGATCGCCTGCAAGCGGTCGATGGCGTCGTTGTCGAAGACCTTGCGGCGGTATTTCGCTACAAAGACCCAATGGACGTGCATAAGGAAAACGCAGTGCCGCCCACGTCGAATGTCGTTGTCGTTGCTCATAGAACAAACTACAATTGAACGATGCTGCGTCTCCAAGCCTTCAAGTTCGAGCTGATGCCCGACGGCGCCCAAACGCGCGACGTGCGTCGCTTCGCGGGCTCGTGCCGAGTCGTCTTCAACGAGGCCCTGGCGATGCAGCAGGCCCGTCATGCCGACGGGGAGAAGACGCTTGGCTATGCCGACCTGTGCTGGATGCTCACCCGTTGGCGCAACGGCGAGCCCATGGCGAGCGGGCGCCTCGCGCCCTGGTTGGCCGAGGACAACGCCGATCGGGTCGGCGCCATCAACGTGCTTCGCCGCGGTGAAGCATGGCGTTCGTGCGAAGGGCAGGACACGGCGGACGCTTCCGCCGGGTGGGAACCCACAGCCCGGATCGCCTGTGAAGTGAGCCCCATCGGGGGCCAGCAGCAGGAACCCGCCGAAGCGACTGCGCAGGGCTCCGGCCGTGCGTAGCGCCGTAGGAATCCTCGTCCTTCAGGGCGGGGAGAATGTCAACAAGAGGAGATCCCCCCATGACCGTCCTTTCTCCGCGGACCGCAGCCTTGCTGTTGGCCTGGGGCACTGGCCTTGGGACCGCCCTCGCCGCCCCCCAAGGCGATACCCCCCCAGGGCAACCCACCGCGACCAAAACGCCCCAAGCCGCCACAGACCTCGCCGGCACCCGCTGGCAACTGGTGGAGATCCAGTCCATGGACGACTCGGTGTACACCCCCGACGACCCGGGCAAATACACCCTGGCCTTTGGGGAAGATCGAGTTTCTTTGCGGATCGACTGCAATCGCGGCGTTGGCCCGTGGTCGTCGGAGGGACCCAGCCAGCTGGTCTTTGGGCCCTTGGCGGTCACTAAGGCCTTGTGTGCCCCGCCGTCCCTCCACGACCGCTTCCTCATGGACCTGGGGTTTGTCCGCTCCTATGTCCTCAAAGACGGGCAGCTGTTCTTGGCCACCATGGCCGACGGGTCAATTTTGCACTTCGCCCCCCTCGCCACCGAGGAGTGAGGAGTGAGGAGTGAGGAGTGGAGCGTGGGGGGCTCAAGGTCCGGGCGCCATGGCACCTGGACCCAGCCGCTCGCATTACATCTGCTCGGCCCACTCGGTGGTGTGGAACCAGTAATGGCGGCGATCATCGAGGAACCCATCGGCCTCGTGGTACTCGATCCAGGCATTCAGGAAGTTGAGGAAGCTCTGGTTGCCCTTGCGCACGGCAAATGCCTCGCTGCGCTGGGCCAAGGGTGGGACCGGCGCCAACGCCACTTCTTCGAAGGTCGCGGCGGCCAGCTCTGGGCGGGGGGTAACGCCGACGAGGGCGTGGATCTCCCCGGCCAGCAGGGCGTCGAACAGGGCCCGTTCACTGGGATAATCCCGATGATCGGCCTCGGGCAACTCCCGAGTGACGATCTCCGCCGCCACCCCCCCGGCCCGCAGGCCGATGGTGATTTCCCCCCGGTTGAAATCCTCCAGGGTCTGGAGCTCTCCCCCCTTGGCCTTGTTCACCAACAGCCGAAACGACGAATGGCCATAGGGGCGGGAGAAGTCCACCACCAACGCCCGGGTGGGGGTGATGGACAGCCCCGAGACGATGATGTCGTACTCCCCACTGTCCAGGTCGGCGATGATGCTATCCCAGGAGTTGGCCACCAGCTCTAGCTCCACTTGGAGATCCTCGGCGAGCTTGCGGGCCACGTCCACTTCAAAGCCCATGAACTCCCCCTGGTTGTCCCGCATGGCCCAGGGAATGAAAGTCGATAGCCCCACCCGCAACACATTGTGTTGGCGGATGGCGTCCAGTAGGTTCTCGGGGGTATCGTCGTCCAACGCGGCGGCCAGCTCCACCTCGGCCTCTCCGTCGGCGGCGACATCCCCAGCGATATCGGCACCGGCAACATCAGCGGCGCCCGTCTCGGGATCGGTAGCCTCGAAATCTGGGCTTGCGAGGGGAGTCGCGCCGGCATCGGCGGCTGAAGCCGTACCCACCTCCTCGGTGGTGGTATCCTGCGCGGAGGTGGCTTGTTGGGCCCAAAGCCCCGGGGCAAAGGCCAACGCCAGGGCCAAGGCCAGAATTCTCAAACACATAGCACTCATCTCCTCGCTCAGCGGATGCGGGTGTAGTGGACGACGTTGTTGCGGTCGCCTCGCTCAATGGTGCGAAACCCCCGCCCCTCGCGGCGGACGCGGAACTCGTTGCGGCCGATGACGATGTTGCCGTCTTCCCAGTGACCCCGGAAGCGCTGGCCCTCGACCCGGGCCACCACCTTGCCGTGGGGAGCGACGCGCAGCCGCACCGGCGCGCCGAAATTGCGGTTGTAGCCCTCGAAGGTGCCCACGGCCCAGTCGGGCACCCCGTGGTCGTGGCGGCCGTTGTAGTGGGCTTCATCATCACTGTCGCCAGCCGCCGCCGCAATGGCCGCCAAGCCGCCGACGATGACCGCCGCTGCCACCGCCTGGCCGACGCTCACGTCATCGTCGTCGCGGTCGTCGCGATCTCGGCGATCCCCATCTCCTCGACGCCCGACGCGAAACTCGCCGCGGCAGCCCTCGTCCACCCACACCCCCCGGCGGTCATAGCCCCAGGTGCGCCCCTCCCGGCAGCGGTTGCGAGAGTACTCTTCCACCAGACGCACCCGGTTGTGGGTGTCGATGCGGCAGTATTGGTGGCGGTCTCGCAAGCTCTCGCAGGTGATGCGCTCGGCGGCGACCGCGGTGCCAGGGCCCAACAGACCCAACAGGCTCAACAACAAGACAACAGCACGCAATAGCATGTCGAACTCCTCCCTCAGTAGCGCTCGAGGCGGCGGGCCAGGCGGCGGGCGGCATCGCGGCCGAAGTAAATCCGCGTCAGCCCCACGTTGGGGCCAAAGCGGTCTTCACACTCTTGAAGCCGGCGCCGGCAGACCACCCCGCGCTCGGGGCGAAACACGTCGCCCCGGCGCAGGTCGCGGCCGATGGCCTCGGCGGCATCGCGGCCAAAGTAACGCCGGGTGGCGGCGATGCTGGGGGCACCATTGCGATAACAAATTTGGGTGCGGCTTTGGCACATCACCCCTTGTTCGGGGTAGAAGCGCCGGGCTTCGGCGGGCTCTGTCACAAAAACTGAGCCGACCAAAGCCGCCAAGACGACGGTCAATGGCGAAAGAAACCTCACGGAGTGTATCCTCCTCGAGTGATGGGCGGCCCCATTGCCGTCCCTGGAGGCCGAGAACGCGAATCCCTCCCACGCTGCCCCAGACACGGGTTCATGGATGTGTGACTATGGACCCGAACTCGGGGTCGTTAGGTTAGCGCGGTCCAAGAGTGGGGAAAAGGCCCGTCTTCTAGGCCCTCCGGGCTCAACGGGCCCCATGGCCACGGTCTCTGTGGCCTCCTTCAGCGCATGCGAGCGAAGTGGATGACCTGCTTGCGGTCGCCCCGCTGGACGGCGCGAAACTCGGCGCGGCAACCCTCGTCCACCCACACCCCCCGGCGATCGTAACCCCAGGTGCGCCGCTCCCGGCAGCGGTCGCGGGAGAATTCCCGCATCAGACTCACCTGGTTGTGGGTGTCGATGCGGCAGTATTGGTGGCGATCCTGTAGACTCTCGCACACGATGCGTTCGGCGGCGGCGCTCCTCGCCCCCCCAATCCCACGGCCCTCAAGCCCGATAAACCCCACAGTAAAATCCCAGTGCGCAGTGGCATGGTCGAGCTTCTCCATCCCATGACCTTCCACCGCCCACAGCTCGCCGACCGGCGAGGATTTTCCCCTGTGCAACATTTCTGCCCCAGTGTGCCAAAGCCCCAGCCCGTTGAACTCCACTGCCCCCCCAGAACTCGACTTGCCACGGTCGCGCGCCCCATCGCCCCCAAAGGCGGCCCCAACCCCCAAGGGTTGCCGAAACCCAGCGGAGAAACCCCCCGGCCCCACCCTCCCCAACCCACCCAGCATAAACCCAGATTATTTGGCCAGGGGGCCCAGGCAATTGCCCTAA
>JBHJHK010000492.1:0-27906 GCA_050330975.1 Candidatus Competibacterales bacterium
GACGTCACCTACAGTTACCAGCCCCAGGAACTGGATTATTTTGTGCCTTTCTTCCAAAATGACACCCTGCGTTCTGGGGATCGCTACAAGATTCAGTTTGCGGCCGCCGAGGAGAGCTATGTTTACTTGTTTCAAGTGGACAGCAGCCAGGCCATACACTGTCTATTCCCCAGGACTTGCGCCGCTCCGGGGTTGGCGGAGTTTCTGGCCGCAGAAAATGTCAACCCCGTCGAGCCGGGCCGAGAGTATAATGTTCCCAGCCGGGCGCAGTCGTTTGTCCTCGACGATCAGGTGGGCAAAGAGCAGATTTTTTTGTTGGCGTTCCGTCGCCGCAATTTCGCCTTGGAGGAGACCTTCAAGGCCTTTTTGGAGGCCCGCCAGCAGGGACAGCAGGCCCGCGCTGCGGTGCTGTGGATCGACATCGAAGAACGCCTGCGCCGAGATGGACTGGACACCGCACCAGTTCTAACTTTTCGTCATGCAAGGAGATGGGATGATGAATAACCTGAAGCCTTATATTGCCAGGGGTTTCACCGCCCTGGCGGTGGTTTTTGCGACCCAGGCCCTCGCCGGACCCGAGGTCAATGGCATCACCACCCGGGGACCCATGGGCGTCACCGCCGACACGGCTCCGACTCCGGTCCGGACCACGCCGGTACAGCCGTTGGCCAACGTGCAGCCCATGAGCTTTGAGGTCAACTACGTCTACCGCCCCGGTGGCCGGGGGGAACTCCGCGCCCTCACCGACGGCGCCGTATTGCGCTCTGGGGACCACTACAAGATTCAATTTACCCCCGAGCAAGACGGCTACGTTTACATTTTTCAAATCGACAGCAAAGAAGCCATTTACCGGCTGTTTCCCATGGATAGCTTCGGTAGTGTCGACGTCTCCCAGCACAACCCCGTCAAGGCGGGCGTCACCTACACCCTGCCCGGGGATGACAAATCCTTCCAGCTCGATCAGTCCAAGGGGGTGGAGAGCATTTTCTTCATGGCCTTTCGGGAGCGCAACTTACCCCTGGAGAGCCAGTACCGCAACTTGGTCAAGGCCCTGCGCAGTCGCAGTGAACAATTGCCCCTGTTGGCCGCCAATATGGTCAACAACATTCGCGTGCGCGGCATCGCCGCCATTGTCGACGATCCCAAGGGCGACACCACCCAGGTCCAATGGGACGCCACCGAGAGCTTTCAAGTCCCCGTTCGCCGGGTCGACAACCTCTGTGCCGATTGTGTGACTTCCATCACCTTCAAGCACCGTTGATTACACATCCAAGGATGCGACAATATTGCAAGGTCGGGTCATAGGTTAAACCCCGACTATTCTCACAAATAAGGAGATTGCTGTGGTGATCAATAACATTCGTTTTGCCTTAAGCGCGGCCGCCCTGTTCGGCCTGATGGCAGTGGCCCTGTCGGTAGCTCACGCCGAAGAGCCCTTCTTTCCCAAGTCGGCCTCGGAGATCGAGGCGCTGTTGAGTCAATCCCCCAAGGGGGCTGGGACCCGCGTCCGAGGCCTTGGGGCCATCGTCGCCGACCCCAAAGATTCCGTGCAGCAGACCGCTCTGCGGCCCAAGGCCACGGCGGCTGCTCCCGCCCCCACCCCCCGCCAGGAGGTCGATAGCTATCGGCAGTTGGTGGAGCAGGCCCCCAAGGCCAATGCCTTGGTGCATTTCGACGTCAATTCCGCTCGCCTGCGTCCCGACACCTACAGCTTGCTCAACGAATACGCCAAGGCCCTCAAAAGCCCCCGTTTGGGGGAGGCCACCATCGTCATCGCCGGTCACACCGATGACACTGGGTCCGAGGCCTACAACCGGCAACTGTCCGTTCAGCGGGCCACCGCTGTCAAGCAGTACCTGGTGAACCGGGGCGTCGACAGCCGTCGGTTGGTGGTCAAGGGCTATGGCGAGGCCCAGCCCCTGGTGCCCAATACCTCGAATTCCAACCGCGCCCTCAACCGCCGTAGCGAGTTTATTCGCGTCGACGGCTTGCTGTAATTGGCCAGCCGCTTCTCTCCCCCACCCGACCCCCCGCCCCCACCATGGATTTGGGTTAGCCACTAGTCGCATCCATGGTTGGCTGCGGGGGTCGGGTTGGCAAATCTCACCGTTCGCTGTGAGATTTGCCAACCCGACCAGGCGCGAGGACGTTGATGAGCAAGCATCGACTATGGACAGGGGGTCGGCGTTGGGCCCCCTGCTTGCTGTTATGGACTGCATGGATTTCCCTCCCCCTCATGGCCCAAGGGCCAGTTTCCCCCGAGGGGGGTTCCTTCATCGGGGAAAGACCGTTTGAAACCTTGCGGCCTGGCGACCCCGAACCCGAATTCGCTCCACCCGGTTTTGCGACCCCCCAGGATCCCGTCTTCGACTTGCCGCCGGTGGAGACCTTGCCCCCGGGTCCCGAAGCGCCCCTGGCGGTGCAAATCGTCGTGCCCATCGAGACCGTGCGCCTCGAGGGCAATACGGTGTTCTCCGACGAGGAACTGGCGGCCCTGACGGCGCCCTTCGAGGGCCGCGAAGTCACCTTGGAGGAACTGGAGGAGTTGCGCTTTCAGTTGACCCGTTACTACATCGAACGGGGCTACATCAACTCGGGGGCAATCATTCCCGACCAAGAGGTGGCCGATGGGGTGATTACCTACCGCATCGTCGAGGGGCGCCTCACCGGGGTCCGTGTCACGGGCAACGATCGGCTGTGGACCGACTACGTCGCCGGACGCGTGGCCCCCGACCGCGACGAGCCCCTCAACCTCCAGGCCTTGCAGCAAAATCTCCAGTTACTCCAGCAAGATCCCCTCATCGCCCGCATCAACGCCGACCTGAGTCCGGGGGTGGCCGCCGGCGAAGCGGAGTTGGCGGTGGAGGTCGAGGAGGCCCCCCCCTACGAAATCGGTTTTGTGGTGGCCAACAACCGTCCCCCCAGCGTCGGCGCCATCTCAGGACTGTTTTTTGGCACCTACCGCAACCTCACCGGTTGGGGGGATTCCATCGCTTTGAGCTATGATTTCAGCGAGGGCACCGACGGCTTCAACGCCGCCTACGCCTTCCCCTTCAACGCCGGTCGCACCCAGGTGGGGGTCTCTTATGAGCGCAACACCTCCGACGTGGTGGAGGAGCCCTTCGACGACTTGGACATCGAGAGCGACTTGGAGACCATCAGCGCCTTGGTGGACCACGCCGTAATCTTGACCCCCCAGCAGCGGTTGAGCTTGGGGCTGCGCTTCGACCGCCGCCGCAGTGAAACCGAGGTGTTGGGGGAAGGGTTTCCCTTCTCCCTAGGTGTGGAGGACGACGGCGTCTCCAAGGTGTCGGTGCTGCGCTTTTCCCAGGATTGGCTGTTGCGGCAGATCAACCAAGTCATCGCCGCCCGCTCTACCTTTAGCGTCGGTCTGCCGATCTTCGACGCCACCACCAACAACAACGACGACGACGTCCCCGACAGTCCCGACGGCGAGTTTCTCGCCTGGCTCGGCCAATTCCAGTACGCCCGGCGCTTCGGCGACCGGGGCTACCAGCTGATCTTCCGCACCGACGTGCAACTGTCGGAGTCTTCCCTGTTGCCGTTGGAGCGCTTTGCCCTGGGAGGGGCCGACTCGGTGCGGGGCTATCGGGAAAACCAATTGGTGCGGGACAGTGCCTTGGTGAGCTCTGTCGAGCTGCGGGTACCCGTGTTTCGCCTGCCCATCCCCAATCTCAGTGGCCCCGAGGAGGGTCAGGTGCAATTGGCCGCCTTTGCCGACTACGGCCGCGGCTGGAACGTCGATGTCGAGACCCCCGACCCCGACGACCTGGCCAGTGTGGGCCTCGGGGTGCGCTGGGATCCCACCTTGAAAATCCACGCCGAACTCTACTGGGGTTACGCCTTGCTGGACGTCGACGAGCCCGAGGACGACAACCTCCAAGACGACGGCATCCACTTTCGCCTGGAAGTGGCCTACCCCTGACCGCCGGTTGCCGATTCCCCGGGGGGCATTTCCGATCTGGTCAACCCGGGGGGGTCGGCGTTGAACTGAAGCCGCGCTAACCCATCTACCGAATAGTCACTTTCTGGGAAGGATATCCCTTGGAAGCGGCCGGTGACCTTTGGAAATGAGTGGCGTATATGACAAAGCATCATGGCGGTGTTGGTTTCTTTGTGGGCTGGAGGTGGTGGTTTATACCCCTAGTGGGTGCTGCCACCCCCGTTCAAGCCCAGATCTCCACGGACGGCAGCTTGGGGCCCGCCGGACCGTTGACGGGGCCGGACTACCAGATCCCCGCGGCCTTGGGGCGCCAGGTGGGGCCCAATCTATTCCACAGTTTCTCCACCTTTGACCTCGCCAATGGTGAGTCGGCCACCTTTAGTGGTCCCTCGGCTATCCAGACCATCGTCGGCCGAGTGACGGGGGGTGCGGCTTCCACTATCGACGGCACCGTGCGCTCCACCATCCAAGGCGCCGATTTGTTTTTGGCCAACCCGGCGGGGTTGGTGTTTGGGCCCAACGCCCAGCTGTCAGTGGATGGCTCCTTCCACGCCACCACGGCGGATGTCTTGGTGATGGCCGACGGCACTACCCTGGCCACGGGGTCGGCGACGGCGCCGAGCCTGAGCGTGGCGCCGCCGGCGGCCTTTGGCTTTATGGGCCCCAACGGCGGTTTGACCGCAGCGGCTGGGGAATGGGCGGTGACCCCCGAGCGGAGTATATCCCTGAGCGGTGGCACGGTGACCGTCACCGGCCTGGTCGCAGCCCCCGGCGGGACCCTGGATGTGGCGGCGGTGGGGGATGGGGAGGTCCAATTGGCCCGGGGGACCTGGACCACCAACCCCGAGGTCGGCGTGGCGTTGGGCGATGTGGTGGTGGGGGATGGCGGCGAGCTGTCCATTGCCCATGGCGCCGCGGGCGTGTTGCGGGTGCGGGGGGCTAACCTCACCCTGGATGGCGGCGTCATCGACGCCAGTGCCGGGGCCGAGGCCGAGGGAAGCGTCCAGTTGATCCTCGACAATGCGATGCGCATCGTCAACGACGGCCAGCTGTTGTTGCCAGTGACGGGGCTCGGTGATGGCGCCGACTTGACGGTGCAAGCCCAAGTATTGTTTTTGGGTCCCACTAGTGGCTTGCCCATTGAAAGGCCGGGTATCGACGCTTCCGTGGCGCCGGGGGCGACGGGGTCTGCCGGGCGGTTGGCCATCGATGTGGCCGAGTTCGCCATCGTCGACAACCGCATCAACGCCACCACCGCCGGCCCCGGAGATGCGGCGGAGCTCGACATCGCCGCTGAACGCTTCGAGATCCGGGGCAATACCTATTTCGCCCCCTTTGACTTCTTCGCCGGCATCGGCGGCACCAGCGACGGGGCGGGCCAGGGGGCGGAAGTGGCCATCCGTGCCGTGGACATCGTCTTTTTCGGCGACGCCGGGGTGGTCACCGACGTCCGCAGCACGGGCGACGCCCGGGGGGTGACCATAGAGGCGGTGAATATCGACATCGACGGCGGCCCCGGTGGCCAACCCTTGACCCTCAACAGCGGCTTTGCCAGCTCCACCTTTGGCGCCGGCGCCGGCGGGGTGTTGCGGATTCGCACCGACTCACTGAGTTTGCAGCGGGGCGCTGGGGTAGTGGCCGCCTCTGTGGGCAGCGGCATCGGTGGCAACATCGAGATCGACGCCCAAAGCATTTTTATGGACAGCCAGAGCTCCCCAGCCACCACGGTCATCACCACCACCAGCCTCGGCGCTGGTCGCGGTGGCGACATCGTGGTGCGCACCGATGATTTGACGATATTGAACGGCAATACCGCCATCACCGCCGACGCCGCCGCTGGGTCGGGGGATGCCGGCAGTGTCTTAGTCGAGGCCCAGACCATCGAGATCGGCGGCAGCGGTGAAGACCTGGCCATGGGCATTTCCTCGGGGACCTTTCCCGGGAGTAGCGGCGATGGTGGCAGCTTGACGGTGCGCACCGGTGAACTGCGGGTGGCTTCTTCGGGCGCGGTGTCGTCCTCGACTTTTGGCTCGGGCGCCGCCGGTCAACTGCGCTTGGAGGCCGATACGGTGGTCATCGGCGACGGAGGATTTGTCGGCAGTTTGACCACCGGTCCAGGGGAAGGGGGCGATGTGGTGGTGGTGGCGGAGAGCTTGACCATCGCGGGGGGTGGCTCGGTGCGCGCCGACGCCGTCCCAGCGGACTTTGACCTCGACCTCGATGGCGGAGCCTTCGACGCTGTCGAGGACGGCGCTGGCGATAACTCTGGGGGGTTTGCCGAGTTTGGCGATGCCGGCAATATCACCATCGCCGCCTCGACGGTGGCGATCCAGGAGGAAGGGGGTGTCCTGGCTTTGGCCGTCAACTCCGGAGGAGGCAACATCGCCATCGCCGCCGATCGCCTCACCCTGGCCGAGGGCGCCACCATTAACGCGTCGGTGGCGTCGGGGACCTCGGGTGGTGGCAACATCGCCGTCGACGCCCTCACCGTGGTGGCCCTGGATGGCTCGGCCATCGTCGCCCGGGCCGACCAGGGCTTTGGGGGCAACATCTTGTTGGAGGCCGACGTCTTTTTGCGCAATGGCGACGTGACCTTGGATGCTTCGTCCAACGTGGCGGGCAACTCGGGGGCCGTGGCCGTCAACGCCCCCGAGCTCGACCTGAGCGGTCAGCTTTTGGCCTTGGCATTGCGCTTCTTCGATTCATCCGCCGCCCTGGGGAGTTGTCGGGCGAGCGCCAGTGGCGAGAGCGGCTTTGCCGTCGCCCGCCTCAACTCCAGCGCCATCGACCCCGCCGGGCTGCGCCTCAGTCGAATCGAGCTGGCCGCCCCCGGCGCTTTGGTCCAAGCTGACCCCCCCCAGGCCCTCGTCGCCGGTCCGCCGGTGACCGAGGTGGTGGGATGCCTCCGGCTAGCGGGCTAGTCGTCTCTACCGCGGCCATTGTGGTTCTCGCCGGGCCCGTGGCATCGGGTCCGGCGAGGGAAACCCTCGAATTCCATTGAAGGCGCCGAATCACTGCCATGTCGCTCATGCACTACAGAGATTTTTCCACGCTGCTCCGGGCGGGGTTATGGATGGGCCTCGTCGCCGTTGCCCCCGGCGGGTTCGCCCAGGTCGTCCTCGATGGCAGCCTGGGGCCGGAGGGGGCTTTGGCGGGGCCGGACTACGAGATTCCCGCGGCTGTGGGGCGTCAAGTGGGGACCAACCTGTTCCACAGCTTTTCGGCCTTTGCCATCCCCCCTGGGGCATCGGCGACTTTCAGCGGTCCGGCGGAGATCCAGGCCGTGGTGGGGCGGGTCACCGGCGGTGCGGCCTCGACCATCGACGGCACCCTGCGCTCGACCATGCCCGGGGCCGATGTGTACTTGGCCAACCCCGCCGGTGTCGTCTTTGGCCCCAACGCCCGGCTGGAAGTGGGGGGGGCCTTCCACGCCCCCACGGGGGATGTCTTGGTGATGGGCGACGGCAGCCGCTTGGCCACGGGAGAGACGGCTGGGGCGGGGTTGAGCGTTGCTCCGGTGACGGCCTTTGGCTTTTGGGGCGCCAATGCCCCGGTGGCGGTGACCGGGGGAGAATTGCGTGGAGCCCCCGGCCAGGGGTTGGCCTTGAGCGGTGGCGATGTGACCGTGGAGGGGCTGGTTGCCGCCCCCGGTGGCCGCCTAGACGTGGCTGCCGTGGGGCAAAGGACGGTGGAGCTGGCGGCCAATACATGGCAGCCGATGTCTGAGGAGGCGACCCTGGGCACCGTCACGGTGGGCGTTGGGGGTATCCTGTCCATCGCCGGGGCCGAGGGTGGCCGAGTGCGGGTGCGGGGCGCTAGCCTCGCCGTGGACGGCGGGGTCATCGACGCCACGGCTGGGGATAGGGCCGGTGGCGAGGTCCGTCTGGTACTCGACGACAGCGTCCAACTGGTCAACGACGGTCAACTGCTGCTGGGGGTGACGGGGAGTGGACCGGGGGCCCATTTGATGGTGCAAACCCGGGAGCTGTTGTTGGGGCCCGCCAGCGGCTTACCGGTGGAAAACCCCGGCATCGCCGCCGCCGTGGTGCCGGGGGCGACGGGATCGGCGGGACGCCTGGATGTCGCCGTCCAGACCTTGCGCATTGTCGACAACCGCATCGACGCCACCACCGCCGGGGCGGGGGACGCCGCCCGGGTGGCCATCGACGCCGAGCACTTCGAAATCCGGGGCAATACTTACTTCGCCCCCTTCGACTTTTTCGCCGGTGTCAGCGGCGCCACCACCGCTGAGGGGCGCGGTGCCGAAGTGAGCATCCGAGCCCGAGATATCGTCTTCTTCGGCGACGCCGGGGTCCTGGTCAACACCTTTGGTCCCGGCGATGCCCGGGACTTGGTGGTCGATGCCGTCACCATCGATATCGACGGCGGACCTGGGGGGCAGCCTGTGACCATCAACAGCGGCTTCACCAACGGCACCTTTGGCGCTGGGGACGGCGGTCGGGTGCAAGTCCGCACCGATGTCTTGAGCTTGAGGCGGGGTGGGGCCGTGGCGACCATCACCCTGGGGTCGGGGTTCGGCGGCGATGTGGAGGTCGAGGCCCAGACGCTCTTTATGGATGGGGAAAATACCCCCACCACCACCGTGATCCCCACCGCCAGTGGCGGCTCGGGGCGCGGCGGCGACATCACCGTGCGCACTGGCAGCCTCACCCTCCGCAACGCCAACACCGCCATCACCGCCGACACTGGCGGTGTGGGGGATGCCGGCAATGTCTCAGTGGAGGCCGATACCATTGTCGTCGCCGGCAACGGCACCGATTTAGCCACGGCGATTTCGTCGGGGACCTTTCCGGGGAGCACCGGCCGGGGGGGCACCCTGACGGTGCATACCGGCGACCTCCAGGTGCGGGCGGGAGGTGCCGTGACCTCGTCGACCTTTGGCGCGGGTCCGGCGGGGCAACTGGATCTAGAGGCCGATACCGCCACGGTGGGGGAGGGCGGCTTTGTCGGTACTCTGACGGCGGGTCCCGGCCCGGGAGGGAATCTCCAGTTGCGGGTGGAGACGTTGACCGTCGTGGGCAGCGGCTCGGTGCGCGCCGATGCCGTGCCCGAGACCCTGGGCATCGATGTCGGCGCCGGCGGTAGTCCCTTCGAGGGGGGCAATACCCCCACCACCGACCAGCCCTTTGGCGATGCCGGAAACATCGCCATCGAGGCCCACGGGGTGGTGTTGGAAGATGGAGGGTCGATCTTGGCGCGCACGGTCAACTCCGGCGGCGGCAACATCGCCATCGCCGCCCAGCGCCTGGTGCTGGGAGACGGTGGTACCGTCAATGCCTCGGTGTCCTCGGGGGACGCCGGCGGTGGCAACGTCGTCGTCGAAGCCACGGCGGTGGTGGCCCGGGACGGTTCGGCCATCGTCGCCCGGGCCGACCGGGGCTTGGGGGGCAATATCCTGTTGGAGGCCGACGTCTTTCTGCGCAGCGGTGCGGTGATCCTGGACGCCTCGTCCAACGTGGCGGGCAACGCCGGAGCCGTGGCCGTCAACGCCCCTGAGCTCGATCTGAACGGTCAGCTCTTGGCGTTGGCGTTGCGCTTCTTCGATTCGTCTGCCGCCCTGGGGGGTTGCCGGGCGAGTGCCAGTGGCGGGAGTGGCTTTGCCGTCAACCGCCTCAATTCCGGCGCCGTCGACCCCGCCGGGCTGCGCCTCAGCCGAATCGAGCTGACCCCCCTAGATGCGTTTTTGACCCGTGCCGAAGGCTCAGGCGAGCCCTTGGCCGGTCCACCGGTGGCCCATGTGGTGGGTTGCCAACGGTTAGCTGGATAGTTGTCAGGAGTGACTTAGACCGCGGTGTCGACCTTGGCGGTCGGCGCTTCAACCCTATCCTCGAGGATTCAGCCATGAGCCGATCTGTGTCGTTGTCGTTGTTGAGTGGGGCCCTCCTCGCCGCCCCCCTAGCCGCCCTGGGGGCCCCTGGGGATGCCTGTCTGCGCTATGTGTTGTTGTCACCCGACGCCGGGGGGGCGGCGGGGATTCCCCTCAACATCAACTTGACGAGTTTCGGCGACGGCGGGGCAACGGCCGTCGACACCGCGGTGAACTACGGCGTGGCCACCGACTACACCGGGGTACCGCCGGGGAGCTATGACGCGGCTTTGTCGGTGTTTGGCTCCCCAGTGACGACCCTGACCCCCCTGCTCCCCGAACCCGGTACCTATACTTTGTTGCTCACCGGGGTGGCCACCGAGACCGACGCCACCTCGCTGCTGCGTTCCGAGGCCCGGCTTCTCAACGACGATATCACCCTGGCTTCCCCGGGCCAGGCCCGGGTGCGGTTTTTCCACGCCTCCCCCGACGCCCCCCGGGTGGACATCACCACCGCCGACGGCGTCACCCTATTCGACGACGTTCCCTACCTCAATTCCACGGGCTATCTGGATTTGGCCGCCGGGACCTACGACCTGGAAGTGCGGGACGCCAGCGGCGAGGTAGTGATCTTGGCCGTGCCCGGGGTGGAGCTGGCTTCGGGGTCGGTCTACACCGTCTACGCCGCGGGCCGGGCGGAGGCCACGCCGGGCCAGGCGGATTTGAGCGCGGTGATTTCCCTGGACGCCCCCAACGACTGCAGCCCCCAAAACTTCACCGGCATTTGGTTTGACCTCGAGCAGCAGGGTCAGGGCATCCAGCTGGTCCAAGGGGAAGGGGAGACCACCCTCCAGGGGGTGTTGTACACCTATGGCCTCGACGGCACTGCCGCTTGGTTTACCTTTACCGGCGCGGAGCTCGACGCCGAGGGCGTGGCCACGGCAGACTTGTTCGCCGCCACGGGATCGCCCTTGGGCAGCCCCTTTGACCCCATGGCCGTCATGGGCGAACTGGTGGGTAGCGTCAATATCGATTGCTCTGCCATCGAGCGCACTTGCGATGTCACGGCAACGGTGAACGGCGCAGAGCGCGCCTTGACCATTACCGTCTTCCCCCAAGTGGTGCCCCTGGGGGGTTAGGGGGCAACGCCCTTGAGGCGAGCAAAGTGGATCCATGACGGATCCATGACGGATCCATGACAAAGGGCGAGGGCCTTGGACCCTCGCCCCGGTTTTTTCGCAGGTCTACAGCCAGTTGCCGATCATCAAGAAGGGCGACCAGAAGAAGGGATGGCGATGGAGCAGGTTATCGCCATCTAGCAGGGCCAACTGGGCGTTGCGCAGGGCCAAGGCCTTGGAGCGCGGGTCGCCCCGCAACTCTCGGTAACAGCGATCCATGAGTTGAGCCGTGGTCTCGTCGGCCACGGACCAAAGGCTGGCCAGGGCGCTGCGGGCGCCGGACTTTACCGCCACCCCCGCCAGACCCAAGCTCGCCCGCTCGTCGCCCGTCGCCGTCTGACAGGCACTCAACACCAAGAGCTCCACGGGGCGCTGCCGGTACTGGCTGACGTTCAAAATCGCCTCTAGGCGGTCCATGGTGAGTTTGTCGTCGTAGGTGAGCAAGAACGTCGAGTCGATATCGCCGGTGAACTGGGCGTGGGAGGCGATGTGGACCACGGAGTAGGGGCGCTGGGTCAACTGGGACTGGAAGGTCTCCAGCTGGTAATCCGTATCTTTGAGGATCTGGCTGCCGGGGAACAACGTCTGGATGGCGGCCACCTCCTCGGCCACCGAGGGCAGGGCGGGAAATTCTTGGACGGCCTCGGTGAGGCCCCCCACCAAGAGCTCCACGTCGTCGCTGTCAAAGGGCCTCAAATCCGTGAGGTTGAGGCCGGGGGTCACGGCGATGGCGTAGTCGCGGATCAAATAGTCGTCGCCGTCGTGGAGGGCCGCCATGGGGATGGTGCGCAGGGTCGCGTCGGGGACGAACACCAAGGTGTCGATGGTGCGCTCGGCCAGACTGGGCTCCAAGGGGCGCATCAGGGCTTCGTAGAGCTGGCGACCCAACTCGAAGTGGACGTCGAGGTCGGGGCGCACCAGGCTGCGGCGGAATTGATCTGCCAGTCGCTCTAGTTCCGCCCGGGGCAAGTCGGCGCTCACCTGGCGGATGACCTTGGGCGCTGGCCCCTCGGCGGGGAGACTCACCAACAACTCCACCCGGTCGGGGTGGGTGATGTGGTAGATGATGGCGGTCTTGGGGTGGTCGATGGCGTCGATGGCCGTGATGCGGGATTCCAGGGCCACCACGCAGTCGTCGCGGAAGTAGTCGGTGAGCTCGGCGGCGCGGAAAATCTCCACCGTCTCCCGGGCCTCCCGCAGGAAGGTCTCGCGGGTTTGGTCGTCGCTGCTGGCCGCCGCCCGGCGCAACAGCAGATCCGCCAGTTCGATGAAGGGGGCATCGGCGTTGCTAAAGCCCGTCAACTGGCTGTGGAGGTAGCCCGCCGACAGCTCGGGGCGGATGGACTGGAGGGTGGTCACGGCCCGCCGGTAGGCCTTGAGGGCCGGTTCGAATTCGCCGCGAGCCCGCAACAGCCGCCCGGTTTGCCATTCCCAGAGGTAGAGGCTCTCCGGGGCATTGTTCTGTTGGGCGGCGAAAACCGCCCGGCGGGTCAAAATTAGGGCGTCGTCGTAGCGGCGTTGGTCTTCGTAGAGCCTGCCCAAATAGCCCCAGGCATAGGCCAAGGTGCGCTGGTCCCCCAGGTCCTCGGCGATTTCGGCGGCGGTGCTCAAGGCCTCGAAGGCCAACCCCGTGCTCCGCCGGTCGGCGCCGGGTGTGGCCGCCAGCTGCCGGCTCAACTGACCTAGGGCGATGAGGTTCAAGGCCCGCTCCCGGGGTGCGGGGAGGCCGTCGATTTGGTCTGAGGCCGCGGTGAGGAACTCGGTGGCCAAGGCGGCATCGGGAGTGGCCAAGGCCACGCGGGCGGCATTGAGCTGGGCCTTGACCACCAAGTTGGTGGCTCCGGCCCGCCGGGCGTTGGCGATGCTCTCCCGGTAGGCGGCCAGGGCTTGGTCATCTTGGCGGCTGGCGCTGTAGAAATTGCCCAAGCTGTTCAAAGTGGCCCCCAGGAGGTCGGGTTCCCCCAACTGGCGGGCGATGTCGACGGCAGCCTGGTAGTGGCGCTCGGCGAAGTCGAGGTTGCCACTCAAGAAATAGGCATTGCCCAGGCTGTTTTCCACCGCCGCCGCCAGACGGGACCGATCCCCTTGTTCGGCCAATGCCTTGGCGGTGGTGAGGTACTGGAGGCTCCTGCGGTGCTGACCGAGTTCTTGGTAAGCCTCCGCCAACCGCAACAGGGCCTGGAGGCGGGCGCTGGGGTCACCGGCGCCCCGGGCCAGGGCGTCGGCGCGTTCGAAGTGGCCCACGGCCACTTCGAACTGACCCCGTTGAAACGCCTCGCTGCCGCGGTCCATGGCATCGGCGTACTCCTGTTCCACCGGGGCAGCTTGCAGCACCCCGGCCCCCCCCGTCGCCAAGGCGACGGCGACAATCCATGGCGAGAACAAACGAAATAGCGACACGGGATGATCCTCTTGATGCGAGGTTGGCTTGCAAGTCGAGATCGGCTAAAGTTCTAAAGTTGCGCTTGGGGATTCCTCTCCGGGAATCATTTGTCAGGGACTCACTGATCATTGGCATGACGTGACAAATGGTCAACCTGGAAAGAGTCCATCTCCCAAGGGCAAGTATTGTGACTATTTGCGCATCTTCGGGGCGGGGTGGAAATCCCCACCGGCGGTAGTTCTCCTGCGGGGCAAGATCCATTGCCGCGATTCCACGGGAGAAAAGCCCGCGAGCGCCCGGATTTCCGGGGTCAGCAGATCTGGTTCGAGGCCAGAGCCGACGGTCAAAGTCCGGATGAGAGAAGATGCGAGCCGTTGCTTCCACGACGATACTTCGTCGCCGCGGCATTATGGCCCTTGGGGCTTAATGCCGTCTACGGCTTTGCCCGCCCCCGCGCCTCTATTACAGAGAGCCCTGGCCATGAACACTTCCGTAGACGCCTTTCTCACTGAATTCGGCGCCACCGCCGAGACGCGCTTGCAGTGCGCCACCGCCGCCCTTCGAGGGGGGCGCCCGGTGCTGTTGGTGGACGACGCCGCCCGGGAGGACGAAGTCGATGTGATCTTTGCCGCCGAGAACATCGACATACCCGGTATGGCGTGGATGATTCGCCACTGCAGCGGTATCGTCTGCCTGGCGTTGACCCCACCCCGGGTGGCACACCTCCAATTGCCCATGATGGTGGTCGACAACTCCAGCCGGTTCCAAACCGGCTTCACCGTATCCATCGAGGCCAGCAAAGGGGTCACTACCGGGGTGTCGGCCTTCGATCGAGTCCTCACCATCAAGACCGCCATCGCCGACCATGCCCGCCCCGAGGACTTGGCCCGCCCCGGCCACATCTTTCCCCTGCGCGCCGCCGAGGGTGGGGTATTGGAGCGCCCCGGCCACACCGAGGGGTCGGTGGACCTGGTGCGGCTCGCCGGTCTCAAGCCCTGCGCTGTGCTGTGTGAGCTGATGAACGACGACGTCACCATGGCTCGGGGGGAAGCCATCCGCAGCTTTGCCCTGGAATTCGACCTACCCGTCCTCACCATCGCCGACGTGATCCAGGGTTGTCGGGGGGGCCCTGTCCCCAGGGCTACCACGACCCCGGTGGCCTGTAGCGCCTGACGGGCCAGTGCCCTGGCCTCCGAGATTCATTCCCATCTGAACTCACGGAGTCCCAGGTCCCCCGGCCCTGGCTAAGCGGTCCACCAAGGTGGCGAGCCCGGCGTCATCCAAGTTGGCCAGCGCCAGGCGCAAAAAGGCCTCTTGGCCGGGGCCAAAGGCGCTGCCGGGTAGGATCCGCAGCTTGGCTCGTCGCCACAGGTGCTCGGCGACGGCCATGGCGGGGTGGGAATAGGGGTGGCGAACGTAGGCGAAATAGACCCCCGTGGCCACCACCCGGTAGGGGGTGTGGTTGGCTAGGCCCTCCGACAGCGTCGAGGCCCGAGCCGCCAGGCGTTGGCGCTGGTGGGCGAGCCATTGTTGGGCGTGCTCCAAGCCGTACAACGCCCCCTCTTGCCCCAAGTGGGGGGCACAGATGGCGATGCAGTCCTGAAACTTGCTCACCTGGGCCAACAGAGCCTCTCCGGCGATGAGGGCTCCCACCCGGTAGCCCGGCAGGGCGTAGGCCTTGGAGAAGCTGTAGAGCTGGATCAGGGTCTCCGGCCAGTGGGGCTCTTGAAACAGGCCGTGGGGCGGGTCTTGACCCGGGAGAAAATCCCGATAGGTCTCGTCCACCACGAGGGCGATATCGGCCTCGTGGGCCAAGCGGTAAAACGCCGCCAAGGCTTCAGGGGGGTAGACGGCCCCCGTGGGGTTGTTGGGGGTGACCAACACCAGGGCCCGGGTGCGGGGGGTGATGGCGGCGGCGGCGGCCTCCAGGGAGGGAACGCCACCGCTCTCCATGGCAAAGGGCAGGTGAATGGCGCGGATGCCCTGCATCTCGAGCCACATGGCGTGGTTGAAGTAGTAGGGCAGGGGCAAGATCACTTCGTCGCCCGCCTGAGCCAAGGCCCCCATGGCAGCGCAAAACGCCTGGTTGCAGCCGGCGGTAATGGCCACCTGGCTCGGCTGGATCGTCCCACCATAGCGGGCTTGGGTCGCCTCTGCCAAGGCGCTGCGCAGGGCGGGAAGCCCCAGCAAGGGGGCGTAGTTGGCGGTTTTGGCGACGCCAGCCCCCATGGCCAGGTGGGCCAACAGCCCGGGATCGGTGGGCGCGGGGGGGCCGGCTTGGGACAGGTCCAAGGCTTCCCCGGGCGCCGAAGAGGCCGGCCAAGCCCGCACCACATCGATGGGCGCCGCCGGCGTGTGACAAGAGAGGGGATTGAGGCGCATGGGCATTCCTCGAAGGGCCGACGGCCATTGGCGCAGTGAAAGGGATGGGGTGGCCGCCGTGGACACCATCGCTACCATAAAGTAGTATTTATAGAACCAAATTCAAACGGGCGAGAGCCGTTGGTCACCAGCGACTCTCGCCCTGTCGTATGTTTGTTTCAGGCGTATGTTTGTTTCACACCCACATGTTGTATTGAATGAGGGCCTTTTCTTTGCAAGATCCCGCACTGTTGGCCTTGAGCGACGGCACGCTGTTTTGGGGTGAGGCCATCGGCGCCTCGGGGTACGCCACGGGTGAAGTGGTGTTCAACACTGCCATGACGGGCTACCAAGAGATCCTCACCGATCCCTCGTACTATCGGCAAATCGTCACCCTCACCTACCCCCACATCGGCAACGTGGGCACCAACGGCCGCGACGAGGAATCCCCACGAGCCTACGCCAGTGCCCTGGTGGTGCGCGACTGTTCCCCCGTGGTCAGCAACTGGCGCAGCGATCGCCCTTTGACCGACTACCTCAAGGCCAACCAGGTGGTGGGCATCGCCGGCGTCGACACCCGTCACCTGACGCGGCTGCTGCGGGATAGCGGGGCCCAAAATGGCTGTGTCGCCGCAGGGAAAGCCTTGGATCCCGAAGCCGCAGTGGCCAAGGCTCGGGCGTTCGCCGGGCTCCAGGGTGTGGATTTGGCCAAAGAAGTGAGCACGGTGGAGCCCTACGCCTGGGATCAGGGGGTATGGCGCTTAGAAGACGACGGCTTTGCCCCCGCCCCTTCCCCGGCCTACCGAGTCACCGCCTACGACTACGGCATCAAGCGCAATATTCTGCGCTTGTTGACCCACGTCGGTTGCCGGGTCACCGTGGTCCCCGCCACCACTCCTCCCGAGCAAATACTGGCCTCCGACCCCGATGGGGTGTTCCTCTCCAACGGCCCCGGCGATCCCGAACCCTGTGGCTATGCCATCGAAGCCGCCCGGGCCATCATGGCTCGCGGTGTGCCCCTATTCGGCATCTGCCTCGGCCACCAGTTGCTGGGGTTGGCCTCGGGGGCGCGGACGGTCAAGATGAAATTCGGCCACCACGGCGCCAACCACCCCGTGGTGGAACTCGCCACGGGAAAGGTGATCATCAGCAGCCAAAACCACGGCTTTGCCGTGGACGAGCAAACCCTGCCCCGGGGCGTGCGCCCCACCCACCGCTCCCTATTTGACGGCTCCCTCCAGGGCATCGAACGTCTCGACTGTCCGGCCTTTGGCTTCCAGGGCCACCCCGAGGCCAGCCCGGGTCCCCACGACGTACGGCCGCTGTTCACCCGTTTTGTCGAGGCCATGGCCGCCCATCGCCAGTCGTCCTCATCGGTGGGCGCCTGACGCCCGCGTCCCCTTCGGCCAGATTCTCCCTATGCCCAAACGCAGCGATCTCCACAGCGTACTGATCATCGGCGCCGGTCCCATCGTCATCGGCCAGGCTTGCGAATTCGACTACTCCGGCGCCCAAGCCTGTAAGGCGTTGGCCGAGGAGGGTTACCGGGTGGTGTTGGTCAACTCCAACCCGGCCACCATCATGACCGATCCGGAGATGGCCGACGCCGTCTACATCGAGCCCATTCACTGGCGCACCGTGGCCAAGATCATCGAGGTCGAGCGCCCCGACGCCCTATTGCCCACCATGGGGGGGCAAACCGCCCTGAACTGCGCCTTGGACTTGGAGCGGGAAGGGGTGTTGGAGGCCTTTGGCGTGGAACTCATCGGCGCCTCCAAGACCGCCATCGACACCGCCGAGGATCGGGAGAAATTCCGCCTGGCCATGACCGACATCGGCCTGGCAACACCCTCGGCCGTGGCGGTCCACTCCCTGGAAGAGGCCGTACAACGCCAGGGGGAAATTGGCTTTCCCACCATCATTAGGCCGTCTTTTACCCTGGGGGGCAGCGGCGGGGGCATCGCCTACAACCGCGACGAATTCCTCGATATCGTCGAGCGGGGCCTGGATTTGTCCCCCACCAGCGAAGTGTTGTTGGAAGAATCAGTGCTGGGCTGGAAGGAATTCGAGATGGAGGTGGTGCGGGACGCCCGGGACAACTGCATCATCGTCTGCGCCATCGAGAACCTCGACCCCATGGGGGTTCACACCGGGGACTCCATCACCGTCGCCCCGGCCCAAACCCTCACCGACCGGGAGTATCAGATCATGCGCGACGCCTCCTTGGCGGTGCTGCGCAAGATCGGGGTGGACACCGGCGGGTCCAACGTTCAATTTGCCATCAACCCCAAAGACGGGCGCCTAGTGGTCATCGAGATGAACCCCCGGGTGTCCCGCTCGTCGGCGCTGGCTTCTAAAGCCACGGGTTTCCCCATCGCCAAGGTGGCCGCCAAGCTGGCGGTGGGCTACACCCTGGACGAATTGCGCAACGAAATCACCGGTGGGGCGACCCCGGCGTCCTTTGAGCCGGCCATCGACTACGTGGTCACCAAGGTGCCCCGCTTTAACTTCGAAAAATTCCCCCAGGCCAAGCCTCGCCTCACCACCCAGATGAAATCCGTCGGCGAAGCCATGGCCCTGGGCAGGACCTTCCAGGAGTCCCTGCAAAAGGCCCTGCGCAGCCTGGAAGTGGGGTGCGACGGCCTCGACGAAGTGCTAGACCGCAGCCAGACCGACGCCGACGATGTGTTGCGCTTTGAGCTGGGCAACCCGGGGCCCCAGCGGCTGTGGTACGTCGCCGAGGCCTTTCGCACCGGTTATACCCTCGAAGACGTCTACGATTTGTGCGCCATCGATCCCTGGTTTTTGGCCCAAATCGAACAATTGGTGGCCTTGGACAGCCGCGTCAAAGTCGAGGGGCGAGCCGCCCTCAACGATCCCCGCCGCCTGAGGGATCTCAAGCGCCGGGGATTTTCCGACCGGCGCTTGGCCCGGTTGGTGGGGAGCAGCGAGGGGGAAATCCGCGCCCTGCGCCGGGAGCTGGGGGTGCGCCCGGTCTTTAAGCGGGTGGACTCCTGCGCCGGGGAATTCGCCACCGCCACGGCCTATCTGTATTCCACCTACGAGACGATCTGCGAAGCCGAACCCACCCAGCGAGAAAAAATCGTCGTCCTGGGCGGGGGGCCCAACCGCATCGGCCAGGGGATCGAGTTCGACTATTGCTGCGTCCACGCCGCCATGGCGCTACGGGAAGACGGCTATGAAACCATCATGGTCAACTGCAATCCCGAGACCGTCTCCACCGACTTCGACACCGCCGACCGCCTCTACTTCGAGCCGTTGACCCTCGAGGACGTGTTGGAGATCGTCGCCGTAGAGAACCCCGCCGGGGTCATCGTCCAGTACGGCGGCCAGACCCCGTTGAAGCTCGCCCGGGATTTGGAAGCCGCCGGCGTGCCCATCGTCGGCACTCCCCCCGAGGCCATCGACCGGGCCGCGGATCGCGCGCGCTTCCAGCAGATGGTCGAGGCGTTGGGGTTGCAACAGCCCCCCAACCGCACTGCCCGCAGCGAAGAGGCCGCCGTGGCCCTGGCCGCTGAGATCGGCTATCCCCTGGTGGTGCGACCCTCCTACGTCCTGGGGGGGCGCGCCATGGAGATCGTCTACAACGAGCAAGACCTCAGGCGCTACATGCACGACGCCGTGCAGGTCTCCTTTGAGGCTCCAGTGCTGTTGGATCGCTTTTTGGACGACGCCGTCGAAGTGGATGTGGATGCCGTCTGCGACGGCCAGCAGGTGGTTATCGGCGGGATTCTCGAACACATCGAACAGGCGGGGGTACACTCGGGGGATTCGGCCTGTTCCCTGCCGCCCCACAGCCTGAGCGCCGAGCTACAAGGGGTGCTCCGGGAGCAGATGAAGGCCATGGCCTTGGAGCTGCAAGTGGTGGGTTTGGTGAATGCCCAATTCGCCATCCAGGGCAGCGAGGTCTACATTCTCGAGGTCAACCCCCGGGCCTCCCGCACGGCGCCCTTTGTCGCCAAGGTGACCGGAAGACCCCTGGTCAAGATCGCCGCCCGCTGTATGGTGGGGCGCTCCCTGGCCGACCAGGGGGTGGTGGGCGAGCGGGTGCCGAGCTATTTTGCCGTCAAAGAGTCCGTGTTTCCCTTTGCCAAATTCCCCGGTGTCGACCCCCTCCTGGGGCCGGAAATGAAGTCCACGGGCGAAGTCATGGGGGTGGGACACACTTTTGGCGAAGCCTTTGCCAAGGCCCAGCTGGCCGCTGGCAACCCCCTACCCCGCGGGGGACGGGCTCTGGTGAGCGTGCGCGACGCCGACAAGCGCCACATCGTCGACATCGCCCGCCGGTTGATGGCCAACGGATTTAGCCTGGTGGCCACCCGGGGTAGCCGCCAAGTGCTCCTGGCCAACGGCGTCCCCTGCCAGAGCATCCTAAAGGTCAGCGAAGGCCGTCCCCACGTAGTCGATATGATCGTCAACGACGACATCGACTTTATCGTCAACACCACCGAGGGACGCCAGGCCATCGCCGATTCCTTTCCCATGCGTCGCCAGGCCCTCATGCACAAGGTGTGTTACACCACGACCGTCGCCGGGGCCAAGGCCACTTGTCTGGCCCTAGAAGCCTTGGGAAGCGAGCGTGTCTATCGCCTTCAAGATTTGCACAGAGAATTAGTTCTATGAACAACAAAGTCCCCATGACCACCACTGGCGCCGAGCGGTTGCGCGCCGAACTCGACAAGCTAAAGACCGTCGACCGCCCCAACGTCATCAGTGCCATTGCCGAGGCGCGAGAGCACGGCGACCTCAAGGAAAACGCCGAATACCACGCCGCCAGGGAGCAGCAGGGGTTTATCGAGGGGCGGATCCGCGAGTTGGAGTACAAGCTGTCCAACGCCCAGATTATCGACATCAACCAACTGCCCAAAAATGGCAAAGTGGTCTTTGGCGCCACGGTGTGCCTCGAAGCCCAAGACACCGGTGAAACGGTGCGCTATCAGATCGTCGGCGAAGACGAAGCCGACATCAAAGCGGGGCGGATTTCCTACTCGTCGCCCATCGCCTCAGCCCTCATCGGCCGAGAGGAGGGGGATATGGCCGAGGTACAAGCCCCCGGAGGCGTCAAGAGCTACGATATCGTCGAGGTGTTGTACTTGTAGGCCAACAGGGGCTAGCCCCGTGGCCCAATGCCCCGGGGTTGGCCCCGACAGGTCTTGACGAAAATGCTACTCCCCGTTATATTTTCGCTTTATTATTGGCGCGTAGCTCAGTGGGAGAGCACCTCGTTCACACCGAGGGGGTCGGCAGTTCAATCCTGCCCGCGCCAACCCACCTTTTACTCTCCCTTCCCCTTTTCTTCCTCCCCCCTCCATGGCGTTGTCAAGGGACAAAGCTCGCCTCAGACAATTTAAAAAATCGAAATTGTCAAGAGTACCCTGTCAATCGTGCTGAGTTGTGCAAGCTGCTAGCATTCAAAAGCCTTTTGGCAAGACCAGGCTGCCGTCGATGGCCTTCGACTGCGCAGTCTACAGTACAACACTAGTGCGAGGTTTTTGACATGGAGCCTGTGAGTGGTAGTGAGGGTGTAAACCCCATGCAAGATTTGTTTAACAAGATCGACGGCGACGGAGGTATTAGCGCCGAAGAGCTGATGAAGTTTGCCGATGCCAACCTCGATGGCTCGGTATCTCCAGAAGAGCTTCAGGCCATGGCGCAGAAGTTCCAAGACGCCATGTCCCAAGCCCAAGGTGGCGCTCCGGCCAGCGGCGGTGGTTGCGCCGGCGGTGGCGGTGGCGCCGGTGGTGCTCCCGCTGGGCAAGGCTCGGGGGCTGGCGAGGGCATGAGCATGGAAGACCTGCTCATGAAGCTGCTGGACACCAACGGCGACGGCCAACTCAGCCCCGACGAGTTCGGCAAGCTGATGGAGGCCCTCCAGGGGGGTGGGGCCGGTGGCGGTGCTCCGGCTAGTGGCGGTGCTCCCGCCGGTGGCGGTGCTCCCGCCGGTGGCGCTGAGGGGGCTGAGGGGGCTGGCGAGTCCAACCCCATGGCCGAGCTGATGATGAAGCTGCTGGACAAAGACGGCGACGGCAAACTCAGCCCCGAGGAGTTCCAGGATTTCTTGGGTAAGCTCATGGACTTCCTCGGCGGTAAGGAGGGTGGTCCCGAGGAGAGCCAAGGCGCCGGTGGCGCTCCCGCCGGTGGTGGTGGCGGCGCTCCCGCCGGTGGTGAAGGCCCCGCCGGTGCCGGTGAGGAAGGCATGGACATGATGGACATGCTGATGAAGTTGATGGACAAGGACGGCGACGGTCAGATCAGCCCCGAGGAGTTCAAGGGCTTCATGGACAAGCTCATGGATGTCATGGGCGGCGAAGGGAGTGAAGAAGGTGCTCCCGCTGGCGGCGGTGGCGGTGCCCCCGCCGGTGGCGGTGCCCCCGCTGGCGGCGGCGAGGGCTGTGGTGGCGGCGAGGGCGGCGGCGAGGGCGCCGGCGAGGGCGCCGGCGAAGCCGGTGGGCCCAGCCTAGAGGACTTGATCTTCAAGTTGGTGGATGAGAACAGCAACGGCCAGATCGACAAGCCCGAGTTCGAAAACTTCCTCCAGAAGATGTTGGGCGAGGGGGATCAGACCCAAGGCGCCGCGGCTGCCAACTGATAAGCTCTCCCCTGGAGGCCGCATCTCCAGGGCTTGACGAACTTCGCCATGGGCCTTATTAGCACCGGGGGGGTGAGTGTAAACTCACCCCTCGATCGTTTTTGGTGATCCATTTCGATTTACTGCAATGGATCGCCAAAGCTCATAAGGCGCTGCCCATGACTCCCACCTCCCACCGCGTTCTGAGCAAAAACCCTCGGGGTTTCCACCGCCTCCACTACCTCCAGTGGGGGGAGTCCCAGAACCCCAAGGTGTTGTTTTGCGTCCACGGTTTGGCCCGCAATGCCCGGGACTTCGACGCTTTGGCCGCAGCCCTAGCCCACCGCTATCGGGTGATCTGTCCCGATGTCGCCGGGCGGGGGGAGAGCGACTGGCTGGCGGATCCCGCCGACTACCACTATGGCCAATACCTCACCGATGCGACGGTGGTTCTCGCCCACAGCCGCGCTGAAACCGTCGCATGGCTGGGCACCTCCATGGGGGGGCTGTTGGGCATGATGATGGCGGCCCAGCCCCAATCGCCCATCGAGCGCTTGGTGCTCAACGACGTTGGGCCTTGGATACCCCAAGCCGCTTTGGAGCGCATCGCCGACTACCTGGCGCCGCGCCCCACCTTTGCCGACCTAAACGCCGTCGAGGCCCATCTACGCCGCACCATGACAACCTTTGGTCGGTTGACCGATGGGCAATGGCGCCACCTGGCCCGCCACGGCGTTCACAGGCAAGGCGACCGATACGTTCTCCACTGGGACCCCAAGATCTTGGATAGCTTCGTCGACGCCATCGACGGCGATGTAGATTTATGGGCTGTATGGGATGCCGTGACCTGCCCGGCGTTGGTGGTGCGGGGGGCCGAAAGCGATGTCTTGCCGCAGACGGTCGCCGCCGAGATGACCCAACGGGGGCCTAGGGCCACGGGTCACGAGGTGTCCGGTGTTGGCCACGCGCCGCTGTTGATGGATGAGGCCCAGTGGGCGCCGGTGGAACAATGGTTGGCGGCAGGTTTGTGATGGGGCGTTCTCACGGCTGGGAAATTGTGATACTTTGTCGACAAATAAGGACGCTGTTCCCTTTTTTGAAACCCGGGATGGGTTAACACACGGCCAACCTTCCAAGGGGAGCTCACTCCCCACAGAGCACGGTTCCCACCGTGCCAGGTGGCCTAAAACCGCCCCGGGGCTTCTACAACGCTCTTGGGAGCCCCTCGAATATGACTGCTGAGGCCATTGTTGAACGCTCTCGTGCCCATCGGCGGCACGCCCTCTACACCCAGGGATTGGGGCGTTTGGAACCCGTGTTGTGGGCCATCGCCGACCTCCAGACCGCTTTGAGTCCCAAAAGCACCCAGGATTTAAGCCGTCGCTCCCCCCTAGCCCTCGATAAACGCCTCCAGCAAACTTCCGCCTCGAGAGCTCCCGTTCGCCTGAATTTATCCCAGCACGTCCACAGCGACCAGCCCCAGGTCAATTTTCTAGTGCCCTCCAGCAGTGTGGCCGACTATTGTGTGGGGGTCGCCAACGACGATAAAGCCGCCGACCCCTTGGGGATGCGAAGCCTCTACGGGATCCTCGACCACTACGATATCGCTCGCGTCGCCATTCAAGTGCCTGCCGACCGGCGCGCCGGGGAGTCCGGGGGGGTGGTGGATTTGCGGGCCAAGAACTACGCTCGGCGTTTTCGCCTCAAGGATCGGCGTCAAGCGCAACTGCGCAGTCTCATCGATCGGGCCCTGTGGGGGGGGGAGCGGTTGTGGCTAGACCGGGAGATGGTGGATTGCTACAGCCGCATCGCCCCCGAGCGCCAGGACTTTCTCACCGAAATGGGCCTGATTTTGCTGCCCGACGAAGCGGGGCGCTTCGAGCTGTTTGTGCCCGGCGCCTTCTCCAAGCGCGATGCCCAGGTATCCACCAAGCAGCTCAATCAGATCGTCGTCTATCTAGATCGCTGTTTGCGCACCTCCGCCGACGGTCAACAGTTCTTCTTGCGCCAAGACGCAGCGTGCTCTACCCAGCAGCGGTTGTTCAATGCCTTGACCCAGCAAGGCATGCTCGACAGCCAGGCCCTCAAACAGCGCCTAGAGGCCTTGGCCATTCGCTATCGGGTATCCCCCAACATCTACGGTTCCAACCAATACATCGAGTTTTACCGCGAGGCCAACGGAGCGCAAATAGAAATCCCCAAGGCCACTCCGGCCATGGACTCACCGTCGCGGCGCGGGGCTATGGCTCCCGGCGCGGAAGCCCCTGTCCGAGGATCTCCCGTCCCAGCCGCCTCTCCCGTGGCTCGGGAACTGCCGCGGCCGCTGTTTTGCTTGGCCAACCACGTGCTGATCACCGGCAAAGCCCAGCCCATACCCAGCGATGAGCGCTACCACCAGTGGTTGAGGAGCGTGGATATCGTCGACGCCCTGGGTCAGCTAGGGCTCGGGGTGGCTTTGTCAGATGTGGCGGAAACCGGTGGCGCCAAGTTCACCTATCTCGCCCCCCTAAACCCCCGGCAAAGGTCGTAAATGGCCCCGCCCCTTGGGCCCCTTGGCCTGAGGGGGAGTATTCAACCGAGGACAAGCGTCAAAAGGGCGACGAATACCCTTTACCGAGAGGTCGCCCCAATGTCGACGCCGCGCAATGTGCAGGGCACTGCCCTGCAAGTCTGTTGTCAAGACCCCATGACGGGTTTCTACCGCACCGGTCGCTGTGAAACCGGCCCCGAAGATCTGGGAGTCCACGTGGTGTGTGCCCAGGTGGACCAGGCCTTCTTGGCCTTTACCCGCGCCCGAGGCAACGATTTGACCACGCCCCGTCCTCCGGCCTTTCCAGGACTCAAGCCCGGGGATCGTTGGTGTTTGTGTGCATCCCGCTGGCAAGAGGCCTGGGAGGCGGGCGCCGCACCGCCGGTGGTGCTGGCGGCCACCCACGAAGCCGCCCTGGAGACGATCCCCTTGGCGGTCTTGGAGCGCCACGCCGTCGACGCCTCCTAATCCGCCAGCCAGCCCTGGGCCCTGGCGACGACCATCCGCAGGGCCGCCAGGCGCTGGGGGGTGCCCACATCGCGCCACACTCCGCGGTAGTGTTCTCCACTCACCTGGGCCTCGGCCATGGCTCGACGCCACAGGGGCACAATGGAAAACCGCCCCGGACGACAGCCGGTGAATAGGGCCGGTTGTAAAACGCCGAGGCCGCTGTAGGTGAGGCGCTGGGCCCCCTCGGGGGCCTCCACTACCCGGCCGGCCACCAGGGCGAAGTCCCCCCGGGGGTGATGGTCGGGGTTGTCCACCAGCACTAGGTGGGCCAGGCCGGTGGGGGGTTGGTGTAACCGCTGTCGGGGGTAGTCGGTCCACACGTCGGCGTTGACCACGGCAAAGGGCTCGTCCCCCAGCTGGGCCAGGGCTTGATAGACGCCGCCGCCGCTATCCAAGGCCGCCTCGGGTTCCACCGAATAGCGAATGGTCACCCCAAAGGATTTGCCATCTCCCAAGGCGTCCCGCAGCAGGGTCCCGCGATAGCCGCAGTTGATGACGATCTCCCGAAACCCCCCCCCAGCCAGGGCTTCTAGGTGGTGGACGATGAGGGGTTTATCCCCCACGTCCACCAGGGGCTTGGGGATGACATCGGTGAGGGGGCGCAGCCTGTCGCCGCGGCCAGCGGATAAGATCAAGGCCTTCACGGCAACTCGACGGCGTCCAGGAGGGCCGCCAGTTCCCCCAGGGCCGGGTAGCGATGGCTCACCTGGCGGGCGTAATCCAGGGTGGTGGGGAGGTCTTGGAGGTAGCGCGGCTTGCCGTCGCGGTGATAGAGGCGACAAAAGATGCCCAGCACCTTGAGGTGGCGCTGGAGGCCCATGAGGTCAAACCAGCGCAGAAAGGTCGCCCCGTCGCCGAGGCCCGACAGCCCCGCCCGCCGGAGCTGTCGCCAATGGCCCAAGACCCACGCCTCCACCCGTTCTCGGGGCCAGGGGATGTAGCTATCTTTGAACAGAGAGACCAAATCGTAGGTCACGGGCCCCACCACGGCGTCTTGGAAATCCAACACCCCGGGGCGGCCCTGGGGGTCGTGGTCCACCACCATGAGATTGCGGGAATGGTAATCCCGGTGGACCCACACCTGGGGTTGGGCGCGGGCGTTGTCCAACAGGTACTGGTAGGTCGCCCCAAGCCCCAGGGTTTCCCCGGGGGAAGGCGGGCGCTGGAGGTGGCGAGTGAGAAACCAGGCGTCAAACAACGCCATTTCCCCCAAGAGGCGCTGGGCGTCATAGGGGGGAAGCAGGGCCGTTTTGGGGTCGCCTGCCAGCTGCAGGCGGATGAGACTGGCCGTGGCCGCCCCGTAGAGGGCGTCGGCCCGGGCGTCGTCGACGTCGCCCCCGCGGAGGGCGGCGAAATAGCTCACATCCCCCAGGTCTTCCAAGAGCAAAAAGCCCCTGTCGGGGTCTTGGGCCAAGATTTTGGGGGGCCGCAGGCCCAAGTTCTCCAGGGCGTGGGCGATGGCGACAAAGGGACCCACGTCTTCCCGGGGGGGGGGTGCATCCAACACCACTTGGGTATTGCCACCCGTGGTCAGTCGAAAGTAGCGGCGGAAGCTGGCATCGCCGGCCAAGGGGCGCAAGGTTTCACTGGCCACCTCAAAGCCGAGGCCATGGAGCCAGGTGACCAGGGCCTCGCGACGCGGGTCCGGGTGGGTGGAGACCCCCGTGGGCGCTTGATTCTGCGGGTTTATTCGCCTCATAATTGCGGCAATTTTACGCCAAAAAAGCCAATAACCCCATGCCCATCACCGCGATTTATCCGGGGACCTTCGACCCCCTCACCAATGGCCATGTGGATATCGCCGAGCGCGGGGCGCGGATGTTCGACCATCTCGTGGTGGCCGTCGCCGCCAATCCGGGCAAACATCCCCTGTTTTCCCTGGAAGAGCGGGTTCAGCTGGCCAAAACGGCCCTGTCCCATGTGGATAACGTCGAGGTAAAGGGTTTCCACACGCTGTTGGTCAACTTCACCTTGGACATCAAAGCCCAGGTCATCGTCCGTGGCCTGCGGGCGGTGTCGGACTTCGAGTACGAGTTTCAACTGGCCAGTATGAACCGTCGCCTCCAGCCTTCCCTGGAGACCACCTTTCTCACCCCCACCGAGCAGTACTCGTTTATCTCCTCGAGCCTGGTAAAGGAAGTGGCCAAACTCGGCGGGGATATCTCGGCCTTTGTCCATCCCCAGGTCCAGGCGGCTCTCGAGGCCAAGTACGCCGTTCGAGGGCGCTAGGGCGTTGGCGGGGTTTGTTGACCGAGGTCTAGGGGCGATAGAATGGGGTGTTAACCCCTTGAGAGGTAAAGCCCTATGGCACTGATGATTACCGACGCTTGCATCAATTGCGACGTCTGCGAGCCCGAATGCCCCAACGGGGCCATCTACCAGGGCGAGGAAATTTACGTCATCGAGCCCAGCCGTTGCACCGAATGCGTCGGCCATTTCGATACCCCCCAATGCGTCGAGGTATGCCCGGTGGATTGCATTCCCCTCAACCCCGACTACCCCGAGAGCCGAGGGGTCCTCCTAGCCAAATACCATCGCCTCCAGCTGGAGGACGAGCCCGTCAT
>JBHJHK010000493.1:0-5448 GCA_050330975.1 Candidatus Competibacterales bacterium
CGCACCTCCGCCTTGGTCAACCCCCCCACCGGAAACATCACCTTGGTCAGCTGTTCGTCCCGCTGGGCGTGGAGGAAGTAGCTCTGGTCTTTGCCGTCGTCCAACCCTTTGAGCAGCCGCCGCCCTGGAAGCCCCGGAGCCTCTCCCAACCGGGCGTAGTGGCCCGTGGCGATGACGTCGGCCCCGAGCTCTGCGGCGTGGTCGACAAAGGCCTTGAACTTGATTTCCCGGTTGCACAACACGTCGGGGTTGGGGGTACGACCGGCCTTGAGTTCCGCCAAGAAGTGGCTGAACACCCGCTCTTTGTACTCGCGGGTAAAGTTCACCACGTGGAGGGGCAGCCCCAGGGTCTGGCAGACGTCTTCGGCGTCGGCCAGGTCGTCTTGGGCGGTGCAATAGCCCGCCTCAAACTGGTCTTCCCAGTTTTTCATAAATACGGCGTGGACGTCGAAGCCCTGGCGTTGGAGCAGGAGGGCAGCCACGGAGGAATCCACCCCGCCGGAGAGGCCGACGATGGCGCGGGCACGGGTCACGGTTGCCACTTCGTCGAGGTGTCGAAGAGGAGGCCGGCCGGTGGGCGAATGCTGTTCATACCACGACGATACCCATACTACAACGGTTGGGGGATGCGGTTTGTAAGCCTGCCATTATGGCCAAAGCTCAGGGGAAATCGCAATGGCCGCCCCGGGGCCTCCCCGGTTGTCAAGGGCATTAGAATGGTGTCCTAAAGCCGTGAAAATGCGCTACAATTTTTTGCGGTTGAGTCGGGGAACTCAGCCCCATTCAAAGCATGCTATCCCGCGCTTTTATCGCCCGATACTCCCTGACCTTCTCCAAAAGGCAGTGCCTTCTCGCCTCTGTGCCACCGGTCGGTCTATGCGCCCCTGGCCCGTTGCATTGGGATGTTGTCGCCGTCGAGGGGAAGCCTCAAGGGGATCGAGCACCAAGGTCCAACGAGGTGAAATTCCATGGGTCTGCGCACCAAATTCAATTTGATGTTACTGGCGACGTCTGGCCTGGGCTTGGGCCTAGCGGCGGCATTGGGCTATTACCTGCTATTGGCCACTGCCCAAGAAATGGTGGTGACCAAAGCTCGAATCATGATGGATAGCGCCTTGGCCATCCGCAACTACACCATCAACGAGGTACGGCCCTTGCTCCGGGAGATCGAGTCCCACGAGCGCTTCTTGCCCCAGACGGTGCCGTCCTATGCCGCCACTACCAACTTTGATAAACTCAGGGCCATATACCCCGATTACGCCTACAAAGAGGCCGCCCTCAATCCCACCAACCCCCGGGATCGGGCCACGGATTGGGAGTCGGATATCATCTATCACTTCCGCAACAATCCCGACAACAAAGAGTACGTCGGGGTGCGGGAAACCCCGACGGGGCCCATGTTGCACCTGGCTCACCCCATGCAAATCACCAACGAGGGGTGCCTCACCTGTCACAGCTCACCGGACCGGGCGCCCCAGGCCATGCGAGCCCTCTACGGCGACAACAACGGCTTCGGTTGGCAGATGGGGGAAATCATCGGTGCGCGGGTGGTGTCGGTGCCCATGAGCGTGGTTCTAGACCAGGCCTACCAAACCTTCTGGGCCTTCCTCGGCGCCCTGGCCCTGGTGTTTGTGCTCATCGCCGTGGCCCTCAACATCATGCTCCACCGCATCGTCATCAAGCCCGTGACCTCCATGGCCCGCATTGCCAACGCCGTGAGTATGGGCGACATGGACATTCCCGAATACACTAAAAAGGGCAAAGACGAGATCGCCTCCCTGTCGGCGTCGTTCAACCGCATGCGCCGCAGCTTGGAAAACGCCCTCAAACTCCTGGATTGAGTCCCCAACGCCATCGCAGAGTTCGGCCCTATGGAACCCCTCCCGCCCCAAGACAGCGCCGGCGCGTCCATGCCCCAGCAGTTGGGCAAATACCGCATCGATGGCGTCATCGGCCGCGGCGGTATGGGGGTGGTCTACCGGGCCCACGACTTGGCCATCGACCGCCCGGTGGCCCTCAAGACCATTCACCGCCAGCTGTTGGACGCCAAGGATCGCGACGAGTGGTTGGCGCGGTTTCGCCGCGAGGTCAAGGCGGCGGGCCGCTGTATGCACCCCAACATCGTCACGGTCTTCGACTACGGCGAGGACGGCGACACCCCCTTTATCGTCATGGAGCTGGTGGAGGGGCGGTCTCTCAGCGACTATTTGAGCCGCCGCCCCCTGAGCCTCAAGGCCGCCCGGGCCTTGATGATGCAGTTGCTCTCGGGCCTCCAGTACGCCCACGAAAAGGGGGTGATTCACCGGGACATCAAGCCCGGCAATGTGTTGCTCCTCAAGGGCGGCGTGATCAAGATCACCGACTTCGGTGTGGCCCGCCTGGCCAATCACATGGTGACCCTGGCGGGCCACAACGCCATGGGTACCCCGGCTTACATGGCCCCCGAGCAACTCACCGGCGGCGAAGTCACCCATGGGGTGGACGTCTACTCCGCCGGGGTGTTGTTTTTCGAGTTGCTGTGTGGCACTCGCCCGTTCAGTGGCGAATCCCTCAACGAGGTGGTCTACCAGGTGGTCCAGGGCGAGCCGCCCGCCATTTCTTCCCTGGCCCCCCACCTGCCGCCGGAACTCGACCCCCTATTCGCCCGGGCGTTGGCCAAGGATCCCGCCGACCGCTTTGAGAGTTGCACCGCCTTTGCCCAGGCCATCCGCCGGGCCCTAGCCCAACCGACGACCGAGGCCAACGACGAGACCGAACGGGTGGCGGCGTCGATCGACCCGCCCGCGGCACCCTCGACCCCCCGGCGGACGGTGCGCTCGACGTCAAAGCCAGCGGGTCGCGGGGGGTGGGATACGGCCACCCTGTTGCGCCTGGAGCGGCAACTGTCGGGGTACATCGGCGACGCCACGGCTCGCACCGTGGTGCGGGAGGCCATCAAGGAGGCCAAGGGCCTCGACGACCTGCGCTATTTGCTCTCCACCCACATCAAAGACCCCACCGAGCGATTGACCTTTATCACCCAGGTGCCGCGCCCGGGACAGAACTCGACCCCATCGCCGCCGCCACCGCCATCCGAGCCGTCTGCCGAGGTCCGCGCCCCCGAGGCGTCCCCTCGAGCTCCATCCTCGGGCGCTGAAAACGCCCCCGGGGGGTTGGATCAGGCCACACTGCGCCCCATTGAAGCGGCCCTGACGTTTCACCTGGGGCCCATCGCCAAGGTGTTGGTGCGCAAGGCCGCGGCCCAGGCCACCAGCCGCGACGACCTCTGTCGCCGGCTGGCCGAGCACATCGATAACCCCGACGATCGGGATCAATTCCTCGAAAGCCAGCGCCTGTTGCAGAGGGACTAGGGCCCCTGGGCCGTGGGCGTCGGGCTCAGGGCGCCCTGTAAGCAAAGATTGTCTTTGCTCTATCCCCTGGGCCGTGGGCGTCGGGCTCAGGGATGGGTGAGGCGGCGGTAGAGATGGGCCAACTCCCGGGGCAGTTTGGCCACCTCGTCGAGACAGACGAAATTGGCCGGGCCGTACATGTGGGGTAAATAGCTCGGCCCCTCCCGGTCCAAAGTGATGCAGAATGGATAGATGCCTCGGTGGCGCAGTTCCAACAGAGCGTGGCGGGTGTCTTCCACCCCGTAGCGGCCGGTGTAGCTGCCGTAGTCCTCGGGCTTGCCGTCGGACAGCACCAACAACAACCGATGGCGGGCCGAGACCTCCTCCAAGCGCCTTCCCAGGTGGCGCAAACAGGCCCCCAAACGCGTGTAGGCCCGGGGTTGCAAACCGCTGATGCGCGCCAGAACCGCGTCATCTGTGGTCTCGGCAAAGGTCTTGAGGGGATAGACCTCCACGCGCCCGTGGGTGCGACCGGAAAAACCGTAGATGGCATAGCGGTCCCCCACGGCGTCCAAAGCCTCGCCGAGCAATACCAGTGCCTCCCGCTCGGCCTCGTTGACCCAGCCCCGGGTCGAGCCGCTGGCGTCGACGGCGATCATCACCGCCACATCTCGCCCCTGGCGGCGGCGGCGGCGATACACTTCGTCCACCCCCGTTCCCCCCCGACGCCGCTCCACTAGGGCGTCGACGGCGGCGTCCAAATCCAGCTCATCGCCATTGGGCTGGCGCTTGGCCGTGGTCTCCCCGGTGCGCAAAGCCTCAAAGGCCCGTCGGGTGGCCTTTCGCAGTGCTCCATAGCGGTTTCGGGTGTGGTGGACAAAGGCCGCGTCCCCGGGGGGCACGGGGCACTCCCGGACCGTGCAGTAGTTCCGGCGAAAGTGCTGGCGCCGGTAATCCCACTCGGGATAAGTGGCGGCGGGGTCCGCCGCCCGGGGCGCGGTCTGGGGGGCGTTGTCGTGGCGATCGCCGTGGGGGTCGTAGGGCTTGGCCCTGGCGTCCCCCTCTCCCCACGGGGCGTCCCCTGGCAATCGCTGATCGGCGCCGGTCCCAGGGCTGGGATGTGCGGCCGTCGCTGGTTCTGTCTCCCCCTGGGCCAGGGCGGCCCCAGGCCCCGTTGTCGCCGCCGAAAATTGCCCGGTGGTGGGCTTGCGCTGGCGCGGGCGGGTCGGGGGGTCGGCCTCGGTGGCGGCGGGTGGGGGCGCCGTGGGATCGATGTGGACGATACCCGCGGCGGCCCCCCTGGCCGCCAACCGTCGCCGGGCTCGGGCCACGGTGGCGGGATCAAAGCTGCCGTGGAAGGCCCGGGGGGTAGGGGGGGGATTGGGTAGAGTCTGGGCGCGACGATAGCTGTCCCAGGGGTCGGCGTCCGGTTGGGTCACCGCCGCCGCCGCCCCCCGCCAGGGGCCTTGGAGGGGCGAGCTGGGGTAGTGGGCCATGGCGCGACCCAAGCCCGGGAAGATCCGGCCGAGCCAAGCGTCGAGGCGCAGGCGTTCCAGGGCGGCAAAGCGCTCTAGGACACCGTCTGGGACGCCTGGGCTGCCCCCGGCGGGCGCCGTCCTCAACAGCTGTTCCAAGAGCTCGGGTTGCCAGGTACCCCCCACCACCTGGGCCCAGTGGTGGGCCGCTGTGAGTCGGTAGTGTGCCCGGGCCGCTTCAAGGGTGTCGGCTTGGAGGGTGGAGGGCAGGAAGACCTTGGCCGTGTCGGTGTAGGGGAGGCCGGGCGCCGGGGCGCTGGCCAAATCCGCTCCGCCGAGGCCCTGGAGCCACCGCCGCAACGACCCCGCCACCGTCGCCACCCTCGTGGTGGTGGCCAGCTCTTTGGCCCCGTGGGCAAAGCTGGCCCAGCGATCCAACACCGCCATGGCGTCCCCCAAGCCCCGCTGGTCAAAGGCCTCCAGGGCGGCCAGGACCCAGGCCTCCAGGTGGTGGTGGGCCATGGCTTGGCTGGCGGCGGCGGCCCGGCGCTCCAGGCGCTGGGCCAGGGTGGGGTCGCTGTCGGCCACCGCGCCGCGCCAGCGGGCCAGCAGGGCTTGGGCTTCTGGGGGCAGCGGGGCGGGGC
>JBHJHK010000494.1:0-8334 GCA_050330975.1 Candidatus Competibacterales bacterium
AGAGCAACTCCAAAAAAAATACCCCGGAGCGACCACCTTTACCTTCGGCGACAGCCCAGCCCTTTGTCGCGAGCTCTTGGCGCTGGTGCGAGCTGGCAAAAAAACCGCTACTTGTGAAGCGTGGCACAGGTACGCCTCCAACGCCGAGGCGTTGCCCACGGTGGGACGCCGGGATATCGCCTTGCATTGGGATGGGCGTCCGGCGTTGGTGATCGAGACCCTAGCAGTGGCCCTGGTGAAGTATTGCGATGTCGACGAGGCCTTCGCCCTGGCGGAGGGCGAGAACGACACACTGGCGGGTTGGCGCGACGACCATCGGCGCTACTTTGAGCGCAATGGCGGCTTTTCCCCCGAGATGCTGCTGGTGTGCGAGCGCTTTAGGCTAGTGGAGGACTTGGGGGGTTGACGTCGGGGGCAAATGGGGCAAATGGGAAAGGCGTTGGCGAGACAGGGCGATCGAATCGCCACCAAAGGGGGGATTCGATCGCCCAAAACCGGCGATTTGCCGCTCGCATGGCCGCTGTGGCCGCTGTGGGCAAGGAAAAATGTCCCAGTCACAAGCCCCGGCAGTCATCGATGCTCAGCTCAATGTCGCTTGAGGTCGATGGACTGCCAGAACCAGCGATGGACTTCCTTGCGCACGGCGTGGGGCTCCAGGCCGATATCGCTGATGAGATTGTCCGGCAACATCGCCAATTCGTTGCGGGTCTTGTAGTTGTGGTTCCACTGGGCGATAACGTGCCCCAGATACCCCACCGCGTCACCAGCACTCCGCACCACGGCGTAGGCGGCGTTGGCAAACACGTGGCTAAACGAGGAGCTATTCACCCGAACGATGGACAGCACCGCGTTGGACAACCCGTGTTGAGTGTTTACATTGTTCATGACCCTTACCTCTATCTTGTAAGTCCTAGCTTACTCCACTGATCGTCACCGGGAGGTGGCGACGCTTTAAAGCTACCCCTCGCGACTTACAAATCCATTTCGGGTAAGGGCTGTTCGGTTACCGATGTAACCGAGGCCCATCTGAAATACTCAGCTGTGGCGGCTCGCCGGGGATTCCTGGAAACACAGCGGGAGCGCGGTCCCCAACCGACACCGAGGATACTCCCCCTGGTGACCACCCACCGCGAAACTCCCCGGCCCCGGCAAGGCCGAAGTCATTCGATAGAGCAATCCAACAGCGTCCCCCAACGCACACCTTCGTTTCTGCTGACGGGAGACTCATCCCATGTGCTTGGATTCATGGCAGTACCCCCTATCGGGGCGGCCTGATGCGGTGAGGGTCTACACGTGTTAAAGCCCATGGTCGAGCCCGCCGAAATCGCCCGAGCGGCGCTGTTTTTGCTACCCAAAGCCCCCACCACCCCTATCCCCGGGACCCTTGGCCCTTCTTGAAGTGACTCGCCACCGCGTCCAGCAAGGCGGCACGGGCAAAGGGTTTGGCCAGGCACTGGCGGGCATTGACAGCACGGGCCACATCCAGACCCAAACCGCCGACAAACCCCCCGGACACGGCGATGACGGGGGTGTGGGGATGAGCTTGGATCCAGGCGATGACCGCCTCCCCCTCCCCCGCCTCGAGGATGAGGGCGTCGGTGACGATCCCATCAAACGAAGTCTGACGCAGTGTTCCCAAGGCCTCGGCCGCCGTAGAAGCCCAAGCGACCTGCCAGCCCGCCGCCTCGAGCCATTCGACGATCAACTCCCCCAACAAATCGTCGTCGTCCACCACCAGAATCGATCCCAAATGGCCCGACATGTCGGTCACAGCGCCTGGACCGGAACGGCGAAGCGGTAGCCCATCCCCCGCTCGGTGACGATCAACCTGGGCTCCCGGGGGTTGGTCTCCAGTTTGCGGCGCAAGCGCAGAATCTGGACGTCGATACTGCGATCGAAGACCTCGTCGCTGTGGAGGCGACTCAACTCCAAGAGTTGGTCGCGGCTCAACACCCGCAAGGGCGCCCGGAGAAAGGCACACAGGAGGTTGAATTCCCCGACGGTGAGGATGATCTCGTCTCCGCTGGGGGTCGACAAGCGCCGAGTGGCCAAATTGAGTTCAAACCCCCCAAAGCGATAGGCCCGCTGCCCCACAGAAGGCTTGGCCACCACCTCGGGCGGGGGGGCCACCCGGCGCAATATCGCCTTGATCCGGGCCAGCAACTCCCGGGGGCTAAAGGGCTTGGTGAGGTAGTCGTCGGCCCCGAGCTCCAGGCCAATAACGCGATCCACTTCGTCTTTGAGGCCGGTGAGCATAATGATGGGAATCGTCGAGTGTTGGCGCAACCGCCGCGCCAGGGTCAAACCATCGTCCCCGGGCAATTTGATGTCGAGGATCAAAAGATCCACGGCTTCACGCGCTAGAATTTCCCCTAGGCCATCGCCATCGCCCAAACAGGTCACCCTAAAATCATGCTGGACCAGGTAGTCACCCACCAACTGGCGGATGGCAGCATCGTCATCAACGACTACAATATGGGGCTTGACTCCCGTTACAGAGTGATTCATTGAGTGTGGGGACATGGCGTTTGAATTTCGAGTATAGCTAGGGCGTCGAGGCGACCCAAGCGGGCCAAGCCCAGGGCCAGGCCCCACCAGGCAACGGTTACGACTGCAAAATAGCCGCCCGAGATGACACATCATCGTAACAATCCGGCTTTATTTCTACCCCCATGGCCCCTGACTAATGGTGGCGGGGGCGCCAGGAGATCCGCAGGGGATGGTTAAGCACTGGGATGACCCCCAACTCAAACTGGAGACCCTCAACGCCCTAGGTGGGGGTATTGCCCACGAGTTCAACAACTTGTTGGGGGTAGTCACGGGCTACACCGAGGTGGCCCTAGAAGAACTCGGCGCGCGAGAACCCAAGGTGGCCAAGCGGCTCCAGGCGGTCCTCGAGGCCACGCGCCGGGCAGAGACCCTCGCCAACCAGATCCTGGCCTTTAGCCATCACCACAGCGATGGCCGCTTGCCCTTGCTGGTGCAACCCCTACTCCGGGCGGTCCTCAAGGGGGTGCGCTGCGGCCTCGGCGACGAGGTGCGACTGCGCTCGCGCCTGGAGGCCGCCCAGGCGCTGGTCATGGCCGACCCCTACCAACTCCACCATCTGTTGCAGCAGCTCCTGGGGGGCGTGGCGGCCACGGTAAGACCGGGAGGGCGCTTCACCGTGGCCCTGGAACCGGTGCCGGCCGTGGGCCGAGGCCAAACCGCCAGTGCCTTGCCCTTGGGGCGCTTTTTGCGCCTCACCGTGGCCGCCGCCGGCGGGATTAGACCCCCCGAAGTCCCCCCCGCCCTCCTAGAGGGCTGGGATCAGAGGGTGGATACCGCCACGACCCTTGGGGCTTTGGGCGGCGAAGCCTCGGCCCTCAAGCCCTGGGGTTCCCTGTGGCGGATTGCCGCCGAGCACGGTGGTCGCTACGCTTTCCACGAGGACGCCGAGGGCTTCGCCCTGGTCCTCTACTTGCCCCAGGCCAGGGATACCGACGCCGAAGGCAAAGACGCCGTCGCCGTCCAAGGGCGTGGGGAAACGGTGCTCTGGCTCGACGACGAACCCCCCTTGGTGGAACTGGGGGAGGAAATGCTCGCCGCCTTGGGCTACGAACCGGTGGGTTTTACCTCCAGCAGCGCCGCCCTGGAGGCCTTTTGCGCCGACCCCCAGCGCTTTGACGTGGTGCTCACCGACGAGCGCATGCCAGGCCTCACCGGCACTCAGCTCGCCGCCCGGCTGCGGGCCCTGCGCCCGGATTTGCCGGTCATCTTGGTGACGGGCTACGGTGGACCCTTGTTGGATCAACGGGTCCAACAGTCTGGTGTTTGTACCGTGCTCACCAAACCCCTGCGCACCAAACCCCTGGCTACCGCCCTCAAAACGGCCCTGGAGAACTGTGCCGCCCCCCTGGGTGCAGAGGTCCTCGACGAGCGGGGCTAGCCAAGGGCAGGGCTTGGTCAGCACACCCAGGGCCCCAAACCCCAATAACCCCCTTACTGCCGCTGTGGTCCCCATGGGGACGCAAGAGAGGTCTTGGTGAATGCCTCGTCCCCTGGGTCCGTCGTTGACGCCACCCCTGCTCGGGCCTTTATCCAGCGCGCCCTTCTCCCGGTGGGACTGGGCATTGCCGGGGTGGTCATGGCCGCGACCCTGGCGAGCTATTACCAGATCGTCGAAGGCCTCAAGGCCCAGACTCTGACCCAGCTCGCTAGCCATGTCGAACAGCGCAGCGCCCTGGCGAGCGCCCCGTTCACCCTGGCCCAGGACAACCTGCACCACTTGGCTACCTCCTACCGAGAGGCCTTGCAAACCCAAGAGTCAGTGGAGGATTTTGCCACCCTGTTCGAGGCCCACAGCGACGGCAGCCAGCGGCTGCGGGAGCCCTTGTTCCAGCGCCATAGCCTCACCGGCTACGTCCCCCAGTCCAGCGACCTCGAGGGAGATTTGCCCCGGCGACTGGCGGTGGGGACGGCGGTGCTGGCCCAATATGGTCCCCCCTGGCGCCACCAGTTTGTCAACCTCTATCTCACTAGTCCCCGGGGTGTGCTGATGTATTGGCCCCACCACCCCTGGGCCCTCCACGCCGACCATGGGCAAATCCAGGCCCAGTTGGCCCTGCGAAACTCCGCCGCCGATACCGACCCCTCCCCTCCCCTCGGGGGGGCGCCACTCGCTGGCTCGCCGCCGGCCAACACCCCTCGCTGGTCGGCGCCTTTCTTCGACGAGGGCGTCGATGACTGGCTGGTTTCGGTCAGCTACTCCGTTTTGGACGATGGCGACCCCTTGGCCGTCGGCCACGACGTCGCCCTGGCCCCCCTGATCCAAGGCGCCCTGGACGACGCCCTGGCGGGGGCCTACAACGTCTTAGTCGGCAGCGACGGCCGCCTCAACGCCCACCCCCGACACATGGAGGCCATCAAAGGAGCCAAGGGCCAGCTGACCCTCGACGACATCGACGATCCCCCCCTGAGGGCCCTGGCGACCCTGGCCTCGCTGGAGGAGACGGTGGTGTTGACGGCTCCTGGGGATAGTTGGTTGGCCGTGAGCCCCCTGGCGGGCCCCCATTGGTGGTGGGTCACCGTCTATCCCAAGGCAATCCTCAGCGCCACGGCCCAAGGCAGCGCTTTGCCGATTGTGTGGCTGGGTGGTTTGGTAATGCTGGTGGTGTTGGTCATCCTCTACCTCGCCCTCCATCGGCGGGTGGTGGCCCCCTTGGGGGCTTTGACCGCCCAACTCAAGGGGCGGGAGCGGGCCCTGGAGGACAGGAGTGCCCGCCTGTTTGAGGTCAACGCCAAGCTCAACCGGGAACTGGAAGAACGCCAGCGGGCCGAGGCCCAGTTGGCCCGCCAGCGGGAGATCATCTACCAGAGCGAAAAGCTCAACGCCCTGGGTTCGCTGTTGGCGGGGGTGGCCCACGAACTCAACAACCCCCTGTCGGTGGTGGTGGGGCGGGCGGTGATGTTGGAGGAGGCCTTGGGGGACACCCCCCAGGGGAAGGGGATTGCCAAGTTGCGCCTGGCGGCGGAGCGCTGTGTGCGGATCGTCCGCACCTTTTTGGCCATCGCCCGCCAGACCACCCCCACCCGCCAGCGGGTCGCCATGGCCGACATCGTCGAAACCGCCCTGGGGCTGGCGAACTACGGCCTGCGGGCCGACGGTATCAAGGTGACTACCTACCTGGCGGCCCCTTTGCCGGATCTTTGGGCCGATGGCGACCAGCTAGTGCAAGTGTTGGTCAATTTGCTCATCAACGCCCAGCAGGCCATGGCCCACCACGACGGCGAGCGGCGCATCGAGCTGTCGGCAAAGCCCCTGGATCCCGAGGATGAATCCACCTTGGGTCCGGGGATAGTGGTGACGGTGCGGGACACTGGGCCTGGCATTCCCCCGGAGATCCAGCGGCGGATCTTCGAGCCCTTTTTTACCACCAAGGCGGCGGGCAAGGGCACTGGGATGGGGCTTTCCGTATGCCACAGCATGGTGAGGAGCCACGGTGGTTCCATTCGGGTGGCCAATCACCCCCAGGGCGGGGCTCAGTTTGAGATCTTGCTGCCGGTGGGGGACGCCGCCGAGGGTTTCGATGGGGGCGCTGCCGCGCCGGCGCCAGCCGTGGCGGGCCGGGGGGAACGGATCTTGGTGGTGGACGACGAGGTGTAGATCCGGGATATGCTCAAAGACATCCTCACCCAAGCCGGCTACCGCCCCACCTCGGTGGCCAACGCCAACGATGCCCTGGCGGCCTTGGCCGCCGAGCCCTTCGATTTGGTGATCAGCGACCTGCGCATGCCCGACATGGGGGGGCGGGAACTTCGCTGCACCCTCACAAGCCGCTGGCCCCAGCAGGCTCCGCCGGTGTTGTTTATCACCGGCGACACCTTTGATGGCAACGCCATGGCCGAGCTGGCCGACGGCGGGTTGTCGGTGGTGGAAAAGCCCTTTAGCCCCGAAGAGGTGTGTCGCGCCGTGGCCGAGGCCTTGGCGGGGCCTGGCCCCCAGTGGCCACCAGGGCACCGTGGGTCGGGTGGTCGGATGTAAGCGCAGGCGCTGCCTTTAAAGCTGCCCACACCGGCAAGGCTCCCCACTAGTCCCCAGTCATCGAAGATTGTAGCCCCGACGCCAACCCCTGGATCACCAACTCCTGGACCACCCGCACCAACCCCGCCGCCGCCGGCGACAGGGTCCGATGGGCGGGGGTGACAAGACCCAAGGTGCGCTCTAGCTCCGGGTAGGCCGTGGGGCAAAAGGCCAAACCCCGCCCCCGGGGCACCGAGAGGCGGGGCAAGGTGGTCACCCCCAACCCCTCAGCTACCAGGGCCAACAGCGACGTGGTGTTGCGGGCCTCCAAGGTGGCCCCGGCCACCAGGGCGCCGTGGGCCGGGTGATCGATGTAGGCGCAGGTGCCGTTGGCGATAAAGGGATAACCGACGAGATCCTCCCAGACCAGGGGACGCCCCCGCTGCACCAAGGGGTGATTGGCGGCACAGACCACCCCCAGGGGCTCCCGCCCCAGGGGCTCATAGCGAACAGAAGCCCCTCCCGGGGGGCTGGCGATGCCCACATCCACCACATCCCCCGCCACCAACGCCTCGATGGCGGCGGTGTTGTCGTCCCGCACCACTAGCTTGACCCCGGGATAGCGCTGGCCAAAGCGCGCCACCAAAACCGGCAAATAGGCGTTGGCAAAGGACGGCAACACCGCCAGACTCACCTCCCCTAGCTCGTTGCGGGCCACCGCCCACACCCGCGCCATGGCCCGGTCAAAGCGGGCCAGTTCCTCACAGGCGACTTCGAACACATAGCGCCCCAAGGGGGTGAGGCGCGCCTTGCCATCGCCCTCGAACAACGGCTTGCCCAACATGGTCTCCAGATGCTTCAAACTCATGGAGACGGCCGACGGCGAGCGGTGGAGGGTCTCCGCCGCCACCGACACGCTCCCGAGTCGCGCCACGGTGGCAAACACCCGCAGATGGGATGGCTTGATGGCGTCCATGGGCTTTTCGTCGCTACCTCCCCCCCAGCTCGGCAAACAGCTACCTGTTTCAGCTTAGCTGAATCCAACGGCAGATTTTTCCAATTTCCCGTCCGTGGGAGGGACTTATACTGCCTCTGAAATCAACCCCCAAAGGTCAGCAGCAGACGAGGCACCCGTGGACATTCATCCCCTCTACCTCAACGGGGAGTGGCGAGATGGCGTCGATGCCATCGACAATATCAACCCCTCCGACACCCGCGACACCATCGGCCGCTACGCCCAGGCGAGCAGCCAACAGGTCCAAGCCGCTTTGATAGCCGCCAAAGACGCCCAACCCCAGTGGGCCACCACCGGCCTGGAAACCCGCCACCGGGCCCTCATGGCCATCGGCGGCGAACTCATGAATCGGGCCGAGGAGCTTGGCAAACTGCTGTCCCGGGAAGAGGGCAAGCCCTTGGCCGAGGGCAAGGGAGAAGTCTACCGGGCCGGGCAGTTCTTCCAGTACTACGCCGCAGAGGTCCACCGCCAACTGGGGGACACGGCAGACTCCGTGCGCCCCGGCATCGAGATCGACGTCCGCCGGGAACCCATGGGGGTGGTGGCGGTGATTTCCCCCTGGAACTTCCCCACCGCCACCGCCGCCTGGAAAATCGCCCCGGCCCTGGCCTTTGGCAACGCCGTGGTGTGGAAACCCGCCAACCAAGTCCCCGCCAGCGCCTGGGCCCTCACCGAGATCATCGCCCGGCAAGACCTTCCCCCGGGCACCTTCAACCTCCTCATGGGGGGGGGCGGTGAGGTGGGGGAGGGGTTGATCCAAAGCCCCCTCGTCGACGCCTGCAGCTTCACCGGTTGTATGGCCGTGGGGGGGCGCATC
>JBHJHK010000495.1:0-10425 GCA_050330975.1 Candidatus Competibacterales bacterium
CCCCCCCCACCCCCCCCCCCCCCACCCCCCCCCCCCCCCGCCCCCGGCGCCCCCCCCCCTCCTCCCCCCGGCCCCGCCGGCGCTGGGCATCGGCTTCCATGAGGGTGCCCTCCACCGCCTCGGCTCGCTCGAGACCCTGCAACTGGGTGTCAAATACCGTGGAGCGGGGCGTGTCAGCGCCCCGCTCGGCGGTGTCGCCACCGGGGGCGCACCCCGCCAGTGTCGCCAGCACCGCGCACCCCAGCACCACCTGCCCCATGCCCTTGACCATGTAACGCCCTCCCCATAGGCCTGTCTACCGCCCAGTGTATCCCCTCGAAGCCCCTCCTGGGAGTACCCTTCAGCGCCCTCCAGCCACGGCCCACGTCGCCCCTGCCCCGGGGCTTGGGGCAAACGCCCGGCGCCGGGCCAACAGCGAGAACCCCACGGGGACAAGATACAGGGACAGCAAGGTAGTCAATACCGTGCCGCCAGCGATGGCCACGGCAAAGGGGGGCCAAAACCCCCCACCCGCCAGGATCAACGGCATAAAGCCCCCGGCGGTGGTGATAGTGGTGGAGGTGATGTGGCGGGTGCAATGGCTCACCCCGGCGACGATGGCCCCTCGCTCCCCCGCCGCCGCCGCGGGGTCATTTTTCAGTTCCGCCAAGATGATGATGGCGGCGTTGATGGCCAGCCCCACGAGACCCATGAGGCCGATGATCACGGTGAAACCAAAGGGATATCCCTGGGAGTAGACCGCCAACAGCCCCAGGCCCGGCGCCTGGAAGGCCACCACCATGATCAAGGCCGCCAGGCGAAAGGAATTGAAAGACAACACCACCACGGCCAACAGCAGCACCGCGATGACCCCCACCGACGCCAGCAGATTGTCCACCGCCTCGTTTCGAGAGGCCGATTCCCCCCCGTACTCCAGGCGATAATCCGCCGGCAGGCCGAACTCGGCCGCGGCCAAGCGGGCCTGGAAGCGCTCCAGGGCGGTCTGGGGCAATACACCGGCCCGCACGTAACCCTCGACCACGTTGACCCGCTGCCCGTCCCGGCGGGGAATGACTCCCTTGGCGGGCACCAGGGTCAATGCTCCCAGGGCCTGGAGGGGCAACGTCGGCATTGCCTCTCCCGCCGCGGCCCGAGGGGCGGGGATGTACACCGCGGCAAGATCGGCCAACGCCCGCCGTTCGCCGTCGGCGATCCGCAGGCGCACGGGCAGATCCTGGGTGTCTTCCAACACCGAACCCCCACCGGCCCCCTCCAGGGCGCCCTGGAGCTGGCCGGCCAGGTCGACGAGCCGCCAACCCGCCCGGGCCAAGGCCTCTTCAGTGACGGCCACTTGTACTTTGGGGGTGTCCCCCGACAAGGTGGCCCGGGCGTGGAGCACATCGGGGGTGGTCAGCAAAATCCGCCGCAGCTCATCCCCCAACTCCTGGAGGACAGCTAGGTCAGGGCCGTATAGACGCACTTCGATGGGGGCGTTGAGGGGGGGCCGTTGCTCCAGTTTGCGCACCAAAATCTGCGCCCCGGGGAAGGCGGCGTCCAGCTGGTCTTGGAGGACGGGAACCGCGCGGTTGGCGACCCGGAAATCTTGGGTGGTGATCATGGCCTCGGCGAAGTACCCCACCTGGTCTTGGTCCTCCTTGAGGTTGTAGTAAAACGCCGGCGCCGAAGCCCCCACAAACCAGTGGATGGCGTCGATGCCCCCGAAGGCCTTCACCACTTGCGATAGCCGTTGGGTCTCTTCCAAGGTGCCCCAAATGCTGATTTGGGCCGGTAGCCACAGCTCGATGTGAAACATATTCCGGTCCGAGGGGGGGAAGAATTGCTCGGTGAGGCGACTGGCGGCGACAAATCCCGCCAGGGGCACCGCCATGACCAACACCAGCGTCAGCCAGGGAAACCGCAAGGCCAGCACCAGGGTAGCGCGGTGGAGGGCACCCAAGCCCGGCCAGGCCAAACCACCCCGTTGGGGGGTCAAAAACCGCCCGCCGAGGCCGGCGACAATGGTGTGGGAAATGAGGTAGGACCCCACCAGGGCGAACATCACGCTCAGGGCAATGCCGCTGACGAACTCCCCCGCCGGCCCCGGCATGAGGGCGATGGGTGCAAAGGTGAGAATGGTGGTCAAGGTGGAGCCCAACAGTGGCAGCCACAGGTGGGCGATGGCCCGGCTGGCCGCCGCCACCCTCGATGCCCCCGCGGCCCGGAAGCGCGGGAGGGTATCCCCCAGCACGATGGCGTTATCCACCATGATGCCCAGGGCCACCACCAACCCCGTCACCGACATTTGATGGATGGGTAGTCCCCACAGATTCATACAGGCCAGGGTAAACAGGGTGGTCAAGGGCAACGCCGCCGCCACCACCAGCGCCGAGCGGACCCCCAGGGTGAGGAATAACACCCCGGTGATGATGGCAAAACCCATGAGTACATTGGCCACCAGATCCCCCAGCCGGGTGGCGGTGTAGCGAGCCTGGTCGAAGAGCACCTCCACCTGGACGTTGGCGGGGAGCTGGGCGCGGAAATCCGCCAGGGCCCGTTCTATGCGCTGGCTCCAGACTTCGATGCGCACATCGGGCAACATCCGCACCCCCACCACCACTTGGCTGGTGCCTTGGATCACCACCATGTCCCGGGGGGGGTCCCGGAGACTGCGCTCCACCAGGGCCACGTGCCCCAAACGCACCACCTGGCCGTCGGCCATGGTCCGCAAGGGCACTTGACGCACCCGTTCCAGGGAGTCGAGCTCTCCCGTGACCTCCACCACCAAGCGGTTGGCGGCGTTGGTCAAGGCACCGGCGGCCACCTTGGCGTCGGCCCCGATGAGCTGGGCCTGGACATCGGCGACGGTGAGCCCTAGGGCGGCCAGGCGAGGCAAATCCAAGCGGGCGGTGATTTCCTCCTGGGGCTGGCCGTAGAGATCCACCCAGTCGGTGCCCGCCACCCTCCGCAGCCGGCTCTGGAATTCTTCGGCATAGCGCCCCAGCACCGCTAGTCGGGTGGAGGGGGGAGCGGCGGTTTCGGCCCCCGTCCAGCCCAGGGCGAAGATCTGGGTATAGGCATAGCCCAAGCTGTCGTCGAGGGTCGAGGGACCGGCTTGGGCCGGCAGGGAGACCTGGATGTCGGCCAACTCGTCCCGGGCCGATGACCAGACGGCGGAGGTATCGATGACCTGGTCCGCCAGTTCGATGGTCACCACCGATAGCCCCGGTTGGGACTTGGACTCCAGAACTTTGACCTCCGGCAGCTGCTGGAGGGCGTCTTCGATGGGTTCGCTCACCAGGGCCTCTACCCGCTCGGCGGTGGCCCCGGCAAAGGGGGTGAGGACCGTGGCCACCCGGTTGCGAATTCGGGGGTCCTCGGTGCGGGGCAATACCGCCAGGGCGGCGAGACCGGCCACCACCACCAGGGCGATGGCCAGGGCCAAAAGCCTGGGGTTGGCCACAAAGGCCCGGGCCAGGGGATGGCTCGGGGCCATCAGGGTGCCTCCTCACCGCCTCGAGCCAGGGTGGGTAGGGCCGTCGCTTCAGCGCCGCCCTGGGCGCTCAGCTGGACGATCTGCCCCGGTGCCAGGCGGTGGAGGCCGCGACTCACCACCAACTCCCCATCCGCCAGGGCGCCGGTGACAAAGACCCCCGCGCCGTCGGCGTGCTCCACCACCACGTCGCGGGCCTCCAGACGGTAGGGCCGGCCCTCCCCCTCGGCCGCTGGGGGATCTAGCCTCAACGCCGTGTCGGCGCCCACGGGCACCAGACTGTAGACCCGCCACAACCCCCGGGGACCATTGGTCAACGCCGTCAGGGGCAACCAAAAACCCGGCCGCTCAATGGTCTCTTGGAGGCGGGCGAACACCAGTTCGTTCTCCACTGCAGTCAACCCCGGGGGCAGGGCGATGCGGACCACCACGGTGCGGGTTTGGGGGTTGGCCTCGGGGGCGATGGACAAAACCCGCCCTTGGACCTCGACGGCCCGCCAGCGCAGACTCACCCCATCCCCCACCGCCAATGTCCCCGCCAACCCCACGGGCAGGCCGATGTGGGCCTCCCCGGGGGCGCGCTCCACCAACCGCAGCACCCCTTGGCCCATGGTCACCACCGTGCCCTCGTCGACGTGGCGCCGGCTCACCACGGCGTCAAAGGGGGCCTTGAGGATCGCCTTATCCAAGCGGGTCTCCACCGCCGCCCGGGTGGCCCTGAGGCGCTCGCGGGTGGCGCGCAACACCCGCTGGCGGGCGCCGAGCTCGTCGAGCTCCTCTTGGGAGGCAAACCCATCCCCCTGGAGGCGCTGGCGGCGGTCGAGATTTTGCCCCACCAAGGCGAGCTCGGCCCCCCCCTCCCGCAGTTGGGCATCCAGCTCATCCCGTTCCCGCTCCAGCAACGCGGTGTCCAAGTCCGCCAGGGGCTGGTTGACGGCCACCTCATCCCCCTCGTCCACGTGGATGGCCAGGAGGCGACCGGATTGCTCAAACCCCACTTCCGCAGCCCGGCTGGGGACGACGACCCCGGCAAACTCCCGCAGGATCCCAAACCGGGGTTGCCGGTGGACGGCCAACCCCACCACCCGATGGGCGCTGACTTCTGGCTCTGGAACCTCCCCCTCGGGCTGACACCCGGCGAGGAACCCCAGCCCCAACGCGGCGACCAAGGCGTGTCTCCACCGGCAAAAACCCCTTGAAACCATGGTACACTCCGACATATCAACCAAACACACCAAACGGTCTAGTATAGTTTTACCCTGAATAGACTGAACCGTCCAGCACAGATTAAAGCTATCCCACGGGGTGGGGATCGACTCCAGTCACCAAGAGACGAGGCATGGCGCCCAAACCCAAACATCGCACCAAGAATTCGGCCAAACGGCAACGCATTTTAGAGGCGGCCCAGGAACTCTTCGTCGAGCGGGGCTTTGAGGGCACCAGCATGGACGACGTCGCCGATGCCGCCGCCGTCTCCAAGCAGACCATCTACAGCCACTTTGGCAATAAAGAAGAGTTGTTCGCCGCCGCCATCGCCGCCCGCTGTGCCGCGGGGGAACTGTCCGCCGAGGACTTCGACGAAGCCTTGCCCTGTCGAGAAATGCTGTTGACCGTGGGCCAGCGCTTTGTCCGCCTCATCGCCAGCCCCGAGGCCGTGGCCATCTATCGCCTGGCGGTGGCCAACGCCGAGCAGCACCCCACCATCGCCCGTCTGTTCTTCCACGCCGGTCCCCTGCCCACCCTCGAAGCCCTGACGGATTATCTGGCCCGCTGCCACGGGGCAAAGCGGCTGTTAATCCCCGAACCCCGGGTGGCAGCGGGGCAGTTTCTGGCCATGGTCAAGGGGGAGCACGACATGCGCCGCATCCTCAACGTCGAGCCCCTGGACACCGCCAGCGTGGAGGCCTATGTGGCCCGCTGCGTCGATGTCTTCATGGCCGCCTACGGCCGCGACGCCCCCGAGGGACTCGAGGCCGAAGGGGCTAGGACCATACCCGGGGCGTGAAGCGTGCCCCTATTGGGGAGGGGGGACAATTTGAAATGTCCCCTCAAATGCCACCTGGTCGGGTCGCAGCTGGTCTTTGAGGACAGCCCGGTACAGGTAGGTCCCCGGGGGGAGTTGGGCCAGGTCGAGTTCGTTGGTGGCAAACACGTCCAACACCGGCTTATCGCTGGTGTAGTCGAAGGTCAGCATATTCTGCTGGCGGAAGATGGGCTGCTCGCTGCCACCGATGATGACGTAGAGCAAAACGTCTTGGGTGTAGTGGAGGCGATAGCGGCCGTCCTCCATGGCGGTGAACAGGTTGCGGGGCTCGTAATAGACGTAGAGGGTCGAGCCCTGGGGCAGGCGATCGTTGTCCAGGGGGGTGTAGCGCCCGTAGCCTTCGATGCTTGCGCAGAGGCGGAAATTTTGTACCCCAAAGTCGCCCTCGTTTTGCAATTCGACGATGCGCCGCTTGAGGGCCGGGATGGGGTCTTGGAATTGGGCGGCGACGGGGGCGGCCAACGCGGCGAGCAACCCGACGACCAGGAGATGATGGAGGTTAAAGCGGGCCATGGAGCATCCTCTCGGGTGGTCCCTCTGGGGGTGGTGATCCCCCTCGGGGTGGTCAGGAAAAAGTACAACAGTCTCGCAGCCGATACCGGGGCTGGGCTACAAGTGCCGGGTCGCCCAGCGCAGCCAGCGACGGGCGCCGTCGTCGAGGTCCTGGGCCAGGGCGTCGTAGACCTGGCGGTGGTAGGCGTTGAGCCAATCCAGTTCATGGCGGTCCAGGGCCATGGCATCCACCAGTCGCAAATCGATGGGCACCAGGGTCAGGGTTTCAAAGCCCAGCATGGGGCGGTCGCCCCCGGGGAGCTCTTCGGCCTCGGTGACCCGGATGAGGTTTTCCAGGCGAATGCCGTAGTGGCCCTCCCGGTAGTAGCCCGGCTCGTTGGAGAGGATCATGTTGGGGGCCAAGGCCACCCGGTTGGGGGTTTTGGCGATGCGTTGGGGCCCTTCGTGGACCCCGGAGAAACTCCCCACCCCGTGGCCAGTGCCGTGGTCGTAGTCCACGCCCTCCCGCCACAGGGCGAGCCTGGCGATGGCGTCCAGTTGGGAGCCCGTGGTGCCTGGGGGAAAGCGCACCGTGGCCAGGGCAATGTGTCCCCGCAGCACCTGGGTAAAGCGCTGGCGCTGTTCTTTACTCGGCTGGCCGATGGCGATGGTGCGGGTGACGTCGGTGGTACCAAAGGGGTATTGGCCCCCGGAATCCACCAGCAATAGCCCGGGCGGCGTCAGGGAAAGGTTGGTGGCGGGACCGGTGCGGTAGTGGACAATGGCGCCGTTGGGCCCAAAGCCGGCGATGGTGTCAAAGCTCGGCCCCACGGCACCCGCCGCCGCCCGCAACTGCCCCAGGCGCTCCACCACGGCGGCCTCGTCCACGGCCGGGGCGTCGTCGGAGCGCCTGGCGGTGGCCTCCTCCAACCAGTGGAGAAAACGCACCATGGCCAGGCCGTCGGCCCGCTGGGCGCGGCGGGCACCCGCTATCTCGCGGTCGTGTTTGATGGCCCGGGGACGCAGACAGGGGTCGGCCTCCCGGACAAGGCGGGCACCGACCTCGGTGAGGCGCTGGAAAAAGCCGGCGGCGGCAACGCTGGGATCCAACTGTACCGTTCGGTCTTTGAAATGCTCCAGGGCCTCGCCGAGGCCAGGGGGAGAGACCAACCGCACCCCCTCCCCCAGGTGGGCCACCACCTCGACCCCCACCCGAGGGGGGTCGATAAACCAGTCGACACGGCCATCTCGGTGGAGGAAGGCAAAACTCAAGGGCACGGGGGTGTGGGGCAAATCCCCGGCGCGGACGTTCAACAACCAGGCGATGGCGGCGGGGTCGGTGAGGACCGCGGCATCCACGCCCCGCCCTTGGAGCTCAGCGGCCAGCCGGTGGCGCTTGTCGGCGCTGGCCTCCCCGGCCCACTCCAGGGGCTGGACCACCACCTCCGTCTCGGGGGCGGGGGGGCGGTCCCGCCACACGGCATCCACGGGGTTGGAGGTCAAAGCCCGCAACTGCCCGCCCCCCTTTTGGACTCCCCCCTCCAGGGTCTCCAACTCTTGGGGGGTGTGGAGCCAGGGGTCGTAACCGAGGATACCCAAATCCCCTTGCTGCCCCAGCCAGCGGGCCGGGGGATGATCGATGAGGTGGTGGAGGGCAAACAGGGTCTCGTCCACCTGGGCTTTGGCCTGGAGGGTGTAACGGCCGTCGACGAACAGCGCCGACTGGCGACGGTGGACCACCGCAAGACCCGCGGAGCCGGTGAAGCCCGTGACCCAAGCCAGGCGCTGCTCGCTGGGGGCTACCTCTTCGTTTTGGTGGGCGTCGGCCCGGGGCACCAACAAGCCATCGAGCCCCCGGCGCTCCAATTCAGCCACCAATGCCGTCCAGCGGCGGCGGGGGGCGTCCAGGGCGACGAGGGCGGATTTGGGGTCGGTCATGGCATTGATCTCAGGCGTCGATGCGGGCTAGGAGGCGCTCGACATAGGGCAGGAGGCGTTCGACGATGGCGGCTACCCCTTCGGCATTGGGGTGGATGCCGTCGGTCTGGTTGAGGGCGGCCTCGGTGGCCACCCCCTCGAGGATAAAGGGGTAAAACACGACGTCGAAGTCGGCGGCCAGGTCTCGGTAGAGGGCGTTGAAGGGGGTCTCGTAGCCCTTCCCCAAGTTGGGAGGGGCATACATCCCCGCCAAGAGCACCGGCAAGTTTCGTGCGGCCAGGGCCTCGAGGATGGCCTTGAGGTTGGCCCGGGTAGTGGCGGGGTCGATACCCCGCAGGCCGTCGTTGGCCCCCAGGGCCACAATGACGCCGTCGGGGTCGTCCCCCAGGGCCCAGGCGAGCCGGGCCCGTCCCCCGGCGGTGGTGTCCCCCGACACCCCGGCGTTGAGGATGACCACATCGTAACCTCTGCTCCCCAGGGCGGTTTCCAGCTGGGCGGGTAGGCTGTCTCCCCGGGCCAAGCCATAGCCGGCGGTGAGGCTATCCCCCAGGGCCAGCAATCGGATGGGATCGGCCAGGGCAGCGGAACTCACCCACCCCAGGACCAAAGCCGCCATCAGGGCTTGGAGGTAAGACCCAAAGCGGGTCGGGGGGGGACTTGGCGCAACCCTAGCCATCTCCGGGGGTCCCACGTCCCGAGGTCTTCTGGGGCGACCGACCCTGGGCTCCAAGATACCGACTCCGGTACCCAAAGGGGCGCTGCGGGCCGGTTGGTCACCCCAGACCGTTGGCTCACAAGGAGTAATTCCCATGACTGATTCTCCCATCGTGCAGCTGCGCGACGTCCACTTGACCCTCGAGAGCAGCGCTGGCCCCGTGGCCGTGCTGCGGGGCATCGACTTGGACATCGACCGCGGTGAGACGGTGAGTGTCGTAGGCCCCTCGGGCGCCGGCAAGTCTACCATGATGATGATCATGGCAGGGCTAGAACGGCCAACCCGGGGTCGGGTGGCGGTGGCGGGCTATGAACTGACTCAATTAGACGAGGATGCCTTGGCCCTGTTTCGCCGCGACCACGTCGGCATCGTGTTCCAGGCCTTTCACCTCATTCCCACCATGACGGCGCTGGAGAACGCCGCGGTGCCCTTGGAGTTCGCCGGGCGCCGGGATGCCTTTCAGCGGGCGGCCGAGACCCTCAAAGCCGTGGGCTTGAGCCACCGCCTCCACCACTACCCCAATCAACTGTCCGGCGGCGAGCAGCAGCGGGTGGCATTGGCCAGGGCCCTGGCCCCGGAACCCGATGTCCTCATGGCCGACGAGCCCACCGGCAACCTCGACGGCGCCACGGGGGCCCAAGTCATCGAGTTGATGTTCTCCTTGAGCCGCCAACGGGGGGCGACCCTGTTGCTCATCACCCACGACGAGGAACTGGCGGGGCGCTGTGGACGGCGCATCCACGTGGCCGACGGCCAGGTGCGAGACGAACCTCACCCCGAATCCACGGCGGCCAGCCGCGATAGCCAGCCGACGGCGGAGGCCACCCCATGAGCGCCATCCAGCCCCAAGGGTCCCCGTTACCCGCCACTAACCGCCGTCGCCCCCCCCCTTGGGCGGCGTTGACCCTGGCCCGCCGGGAGCTGCGGGCCGGACTGCGGGGCTTTCGGCTGTTTATCGCCTGTTTGGCCTTGGGGGTGGCGGCCATCGCCGCGGTGCAGTCGGTGGCGTCTAGTATCCTCCAGGGCCTCAAGGACGACGCCCAAGTGCTGTTGGGGGGAGACCTGGCCATCAGCCAGCTCTACCGCCCCCTGACGGGGCCCCAGCTGGATTATCTCCAGGCCAATAGCCGCGCCCTGGCGCGTTTTGCCGAGCTGCGCACCATGGCCAGGCGCGCCGATGGCAACAACGCCACCCTAGTGGAGTTCAAGGCGGTGGGGGCCCAGTATCCACTGTTTGGCGGGGTGACCCTCGAGGAGACGGCGAGTGCTCAGGTTGGAGATCTGGGGTCGGCCATGGAAAGACGCGATGGCCGCTGGGGAGCGGTGGTGGATCCGGCGGTCCTGGGGCGCTTGGATCTCCAAGTGGGGGATTCCCTGGCCATCGGCGAAATCGAATACGCCATCCGCGGCACCATCGCCCAAGAACCCGATCGGGTGGGGGGCGGTGGCAACTTTGGCCTCGGACCTCGGGTCATGGTGAGCCTCGAGTCCCTCGGGGCCACGGGACTGGTCGTGCCCGGCAGTTTGATCTACTACCACTATCGGTTGGTATTGCCCGAAGGCATGGCTATCGACCGCTACCGCAGCCAACTGGCTGAAGCCTTTCCCAGCGCCCCCTGGCGGCTGCGGGACTACCGCAACGCCGCCCCCCGGGTGGAATTCACCGTTCGCCGCTTGACGTTGTTCCTCACCCTGGTGGGCCGTTCGGCCCGCCCCGGGGGGGGGGGGGGGGGGGGCCCCGCCGTGGGGGGCGTGCTCGTTGGCCCC
>JBHJHK010000496.1:0-39495 GCA_050330975.1 Candidatus Competibacterales bacterium
CCCAACGGAAAGCACCCCATCGGTCCAACTGGATTATTGGGTTCAGGCGGGCTCGTTTCGCCGGCAACAGGATGCCGACCGCAGGCGAGCCCAACTCGCCAAGCTGGGTTTTTCTTCTTTTATTCAAACCGTTGAACACGGAGGTGCCGCACTGCGCCGGGTGCGCCTCGGCCCTTTCGACCGCAGACGGGCCCAGCGCATCGAGCAGAGACTCAAGGCCAACGGTATCGACGCCCTTGCCCTGCGTCGCTGAGCTCTAGTAGGTCTACGCCCTGCGGGATCCACACCGAATCGGCATAACCATCACTCATCACGCCTCGACTCCTCCTCAGACCAACGTCGATAGGGATACTGAACGAGATAGGCATTGTAGTAGCGTTTGTCCATAGTGACCTCCTGACCTATCCAAGGAGGTAGAGTAATAGCTTGATGGCGGTGGGTGAGCTCGATCTCGGCCACGATGAGTCCAGCATTACACCCGCCAAACTCATCAATTTCCCAGCAATGGCCATCGCGATGGACAAAGTGGCGCACCTTCTCCAAGAGTGGCTGCTGGCACAATCCAAGTAGCTCTTCGCCTTCATTTCGAGGGATTTCATACTCGTATTCACGTCGTTCCATGCCCAAGGTGGCGCTCTTGATATTGAGTTGAGCCCCATTGTCGCCCACCCGCACCCGCACCGAGCGGGTGGCATCGCTGACGAGGTATCCCTGGCGCAGAGTATGGGAAAGGCTGATCTCCCGACGCCAGGCATCGCTTTGCAGCAAAAACTTCCGTTCGATTTCAATTCCCACAGCGAACCTCCACAACGTCTCCAAATCCGAGGTCAAGGGTTGTGATTCCACGTTGTTGCGTGTAAGTATAGGTGTTTGACCCTTCAGGAGTTGGCGATGTCTCGGCACCCCCATCAACCGCCTCGACCCATCGTATTGACTTCCCACCCCAGCGGTAGCCTACGTCCCATTCCCCTCCGCTGGGGCGCCCCCACAGCCCTTGAGAGGGGGCCTGTGGTGGGTACGTTGATCCATCCTGGGCGGCGCAACGCCATCGGCTCCCATCTGGGCACCTACGCCATTTACCGAGCCCTGGGGATCGCAGCAGGGCAGCTAGACCCCCGCCATCGCCCCGATCTCACCGACACCACACCTGTAGAAGACGTCGGTCCCTTTCCCCAGTGGCACGATCCCGAGCGCATCGTTTCCCTCGACCCCTACGGTCATCGAGTAGACTTTTTCACCCAGACCCTGGACGACGACATCGATGTGCGTCCCACCATTGCCATCACTCGAGCAAGGCTCACTATTCCAGAGCTACTCTCGGCCATCGCCGCCGGAAGGCTTAAACCCGATGGCAAAATTCTTTTAGAGACCGGAGAAGTCAACGTCACCAAAATTGCCATTGAACCCGTATGGTACTTGCCAGGTATCGCCCAGCGGTTCAAACTCGCAGAAGGTGAGCTGCGCCGTTGTTTATTTGAGCAAACGGGCAGCATGTACTCGGAGCTGGTGACCCGTCCCGACGTCAAAGTGTTCTTGCCGCCCATCGGGGGCACTACGGTCTACGCCTTTGGGGGCTTAAATTCATTAGCAGACCCTCGAGTTCCCCTTTCCTGCCGAGTCCACGACGAATGTAATGGTTCAGATGTATTTGGCTCAGACATCTGTACTTGCCGACCTTATTTAATTCATGGCATCGAAGTTTGTATCGAAACGGCCCAAAATCAGGGGGCTGGTCTCATTGTTTACAATCGCAAGGAGGGCCGCGCCCTCGGAGAGGTCACTAAATTCCTGGTCTACAACGCCCGCAAGCGCCAAACGGGGGGCGATCGTCCCGACGCCTACTTCGAGCGCACTGAGTGTGTAGCCGGTGTCCAAGACCTGCGATTTCAGGAACTCATGCCCGATGTCCTCCATTGGTTGGGCATTACTCGCATCGATAATTTCATTTCCATGAGCAATATGAAGTACGATGCCATCGCTCAACAGGGCATTACTATCGGTCGACGCATTCCCATTCCCGATGAACTCATTCCCAAAGATGCCCACGTCGAAATCGAAGCCAAAAAAGCAGCGGGCTATTACACCAATACACCCGAAGTTGCCACCTTGGCACGCCAAGGGCGAGGTTTAGCAGATTATTGAGTTTCCCGATCCCATAGATCCTTATATAATGTCGCCCACTCTGACCCCTCATTCCCAAGATTCTAACGAAATCATCGCGTATCTGCGCACGACCGAAGCCATTCGCCAGCGCTGTAACGCCCTCCTGGAGTTGGGCCTCGCCAACCAGCTAAACCATTTTGCCGTCGACCTCAGGCGAATCTCGGCAGCAGCGGAGTGGGTCGCAACCGTTACTCGCCAAAACTACCCAAACCTAGCTATCCCCTACCACAGTCGCTGGCGTCACTTTGCCGTGGGTGGCATCGACCGCTGGGATGAATTTTACCGCTCGCAACTGCTGGGTTTAACACGGGACGAGATCGCCCGAATTCAAGGAGAGATCGCCATCACCAGCGTTCTTCTCGACGCCGGTGCCGGTTCCCGTTGGCAATATCGCGACTGCGATCAGCAGCTCTACAGTCGATCCGAAGGATTGGCCGTTGCGAGTTTGCGTCTATATCAACAGGGGGGATTTTCCAGTGATCACCACCGCCCCTGGCGCGTTGATGCCACAGCCCTTAGCGCCTTTGACCGAGCTCACTTGGCAAAAGCTTTCCAGGTGGATGGGACAAACCCCCTCGTGGGTCTTGAGGGTCGTGCGGCACTGCTACGTCGTCTGGGAAAAGCCCTCGCCGCTCAACCCCACGTCTTTGGCGACCCCCCCCGCTTGGGCAACCTCCTCGATCACCTTGTAGATTGCTCGGGAACACCCCAGACCTCTTTACCAGCGGCGGCCATCCTCGAAGCCCTACTTCTGCACCTAGGGACCATTTGGCCAGGCCATACCCTGGTGAACGGTATCAATTTGGGTGACGTCTGGCGCCACCGCGCCCTGGGGAGTGAGGAAACCCATTCGGATCTAGTGCCATTTCACAAACTCAGCCAGTGGTTGAGCTATTCTTTAGTAGAACCCCTGGAGGCAGCGGGCGTCGCCGTTACTGAGCTCGAAAGCCTCACGGGACTACCCGAATACCGCAACGGAGGGTTACTACTGGATATGGGTGTCCTCCAACCTCGTTACCCTGAGCTTTTGACAAACACCTTTGAAGTGGGCGATGAGGCCATTGTCGAGTGGCGCGCCTTGACTGTAGCTCTATTAGATTCCCTGTCCGAGGCCGTGCGAGATATTTTGGGTATGGACAGCGACGCCCTTCCCTTGGCCAAGATCCTCCAGGGAGGAACCTGGAGTGCGGGGAGGCTGCTCGCGCAACGGCGACGAGAGGGAGCTTCCCCCATAGTGCTCAACAGTGATGGTACTGTTTTTTGAGTCCTTATTTGGGATCGCTAACCGAGAGAGAACGTCATTGCCATGCCCCCCTACCCTCCCCATCTTGTCGTCGTCGTCGACCACCCCTTGGTGCAACATAAACTCTCTCTTATGCGCGACAAAGACGAGTCGACGGCGGGTTTTCGTCGTTTGCTGCGAGAGATCGCCTTACTGTTGGCTTATGAAGTAACGCGCGACTTGCCCCTCACCTTTGAGCGCATTGAAACACCCCTAATGGCCATGGATGCACCAGTTATCGAGGGCAAAAAACTGTGCATCATTTCTATCTTGCGCGCTGGCAATGGGCTACTGGACGGCATGCTGGACTTACTGCCCTCGGCGCGGGTGGGACATGTGGGGATTTATCGCGATCCCGCGAGCCTCATGCCGGTGGAGTACTACTACAAGGTTCCCACAGACATCCACGAGAGACTATCCATCGTCGTCGATCCCATGTTAGCCACTGGCAATTCCGCAGCAGCGGCCATCACCCGTCTCAAAGAGAGCGGCGCCCAACAGCTCAAATTCGTTTGTCTCCTCGCCGCTCCCGAAGGCATCGAGGCGATGATACGTGCCCACCCCGATGTTCCCATTTACACGGCAGCCGTAGATCAACGTCTCAATGAGCATGGTTATATCATACAGGGCGTTGGTGACGCCGTTGATCGCATTTACGGCACCATGTAATCGAATCCGCCCATGGATACATGGGGACTTGCGGCCCACGGTCTTATCAAAGGCCGTTAGAAGCGACACTGGGCCAATCGACGACGCTGGCGTTCACTGGGACCGAAGAGATCGAGGAGAGGCTGTTGGGGTACCAGCAGTGCATACTCCAGAGCAGCCGCCGTCCGCTGACGCAGCGTTAGGGCTTCATCGTCCAATATCCGCCGGCAGTGTTCGACGCCGATGGGCTGTCCCAGCAAGTGGCGCTGCCCCCGTTCTAAGGTGATACCTTGGTGTTCCCACCAATGCTGGGCCAAGGAGACGGGATCCTGGCCGTCATCAGCAGTCATCGCCGCCGCCAAGGGATCAAAGCCCGTGATCATGGCAAAGCCATAGGCGGCAGCTTCCTTCAATTCAGGCTCTGCCATAAAACGGATCAGTGCCGGCCCATAGTGGGGTAATCCCGTTGCGGTGACGGCTGCGACGGCTTCTTCACAAACCCCCAGCTCTTCCACAAGGGAACGAAACCACTGGCGCGACCCCGGCTTGGGCAAACGTGGCGCTATTTCGAGGGCGACGCGGCGCAGCGTGACGGCCCGACTCAAACTAAAGCGGCGCAATACGTCCACGGCGAGGTCGCGATCTCCCAACAGGGCGGCCGAGCGCGCCGCCCAGCACCGAGGGGCGATGGCGTGTTTGCCTCGTTCCACGAGACGTGCCTCGATGATGTCCCGCGCAGATTCAAGGGCCAACTCACCCACGACTCGCAAGGCGCAACAGGCCAGCTCTTGGTCGGAGGAAGCCGCGAGAGACTCCTCCAAGGCGGCCTCGGGCACAATGCCTTGCTGGCTACACACCAATAAACCCGCGGCCCGCACCACGGGAACCGTCGATTCCAGCAACCAGGCGAGGTCGTCTGGTGTCGTCAATTCACTCCAGGCCAAGCCTGCGATAAGGGTCGGGCGATAGGCGGGACGTCGAATCAGCAGTTCGCTGATCCTGTTGCGCAGGGCCTCCCCCGATGGGCGGCCAGCGAGGTAGGCTGCCGTGAAAACGTGGCAGTGGTCGATGGTGCTCCGATCGAGGCGCACCTCTAACAGTTTGACACTCGCTGTGGCCTGGACTTCCAGAGAGGCCAGGGCGGAGCGATAAGTGGATTCAAAGGTGGTGAGATCGACCAGGGTAGTCTTGGGTGCGGAAATCAGAGCGGCGTAGTCATACCACAGCCGGGACACTTCGTCGAGTTGCCGGGCGTAGGTTGTGAGAAGGCGGATGGTCTCCACGTCCAGGCGTTGGAGAGAGCCCGTATCCCCCGACTCCGTCCGCTTACCCCACAGAGGATCCAAAGAGCCATCACTGAACTCAGCCGCCTGGGGCAGACCCTTGTCGATGGACTCCATAAAAGCCATGGACGAGGTCAGTGACGCCGATGATTCGGCGGCTGCGGCCTCGGCCGATGGCAACGACGTCGCTAGGTCGTCGTAGGAAGAAGCACCACCGTTAGTATCTCGCTCGAGGCTCCCAGAGGTCATGGAAAACTCTTCCCAGCTTTCACAACTATCCGCTTCCCGCCCGAGAGAGCATGCTCTCCACATCGGGTGGCAATGGTCTCAGCGATTGAGCCAATTCTACCAGTTGGGGATGATCGGCAACCACACCAAGACCCCGACGCACAAATTCAATGGCTTGATCCCGGGCACCCTGGCGTACTTTGATGCGAGCCAATTCCACATATCGCTCGGCGATGAGGTTGAGACCCTGCTGGGCTGTGGCATTGTTGGGGTCTAGGCTCAATACTTGACGGTAGGTATCAAAGGCGTTGCCCGAGGCTGGCGACCGCAGGCGATCCAAACGCCTCAGATAGTCGGCCCGCTCCAGCAGTTGCTCAATGCGCCGCAGGGTGGCCCCATCGAGAACGGGAGTGATGACCAGGGGTTGAGCTGGCTCCCCACCGGGGGCCTCCTGTGGCGAAGAAGGCGCGTTTTGGGAGGTGGCCCCCGCACCCAAAAGTCCGGTACAGCTAGCCAGCTCCTCTTCGACCAGGGCCTTGCGGCGATTCCAAAGCCCCGACAACTTGATGGCCTCTGCCCGGGTATCGGAGTCGCTCAACAGTTGCCGCACCCGATCGCCCAGCTGCCGCTGGATGGCGAACAACCCCCGACAGGCGGGAATGTTGTCGGGGTCTTGCTGCAGGGCCGCCTGGTAGAGCAACAAAGCGCTTTCGTTGGGGGGTTCAAGCCACTGCCCCGCGGCAAAGCGGCGGTCGGCGAGCTCGAGGACTTGGCGCACAGTGTCGCGCTGGATGGCCTCCTCGACTTCCCGGCCGAAGCGTCTGTAGGCCTCGTTGTCGGGATCGGCGGCCAAGGCGAGTTCGATGCTTTGCTGGGCATCGGTAGTGCGTCCCACTTGGCGCTCCCCTTGGGCACGGGTCCAGTAGTAGTCGGCAATGGCGGCGACTCCTGCCAAGGCAGCGTCGTTGTTGGGGGCGACGGCCAACACTTGCCGGTAGAGATCGAGGGCCTCCTCGCGGCGCTCCTGGAGCACGCGGTCTTCGGCCAGCCCCAACAACCGCCGGATGCGCGTTCTCAGCTCGCCGATCTCTCGCGTCAAGACGCCAAAGTCGACGCGGCCGGCGGGAAGAGCGCCGCTGCTGACCAGACGCTCCACTTGCTGGACGCGCTCGTTGGCGGCTTCAAAATCGCCTTGGTCGTTGAGGAGTGTCTCGGCCTCGGTCTTCAGCGCCTGTGCCTGGCCTACGGCAGCCCGTTGCACCTGCTGACGCAGATTCTGCAATGGGGCGTTGTCGGGGGCGACCTCAAGGCCATCGAGAATGTTGCGCCAGGCGTTGATGAGGTCGCCATTGCTCAAGTGCTGTTCGGCAGCAGCGGCATTTTGTGCCACCTGGTCGGCGAGGGTCTGTTCTCTGCGCGCGGCGTTGATGGTGCCCTCGAGCGCCAGGAAAGGACCGTGCCCGGGGTATTGCTCCAGGGCCGTTTGCACCAGAATCAAAGCACCGCTCAGGTTGTTGTCGGCCAGTAGCTGCTCGATGCGGGATTCCAAGGTGGCCATCCGCGCCAGATCTTCTTCAGTCGGCTCACTTGCCCCGGGCTCCGACGGAGGAGGTTGAGGCGACGGTTGCCGCTGGGGCTCATCCGGCGCCTCCCCCCAGGGAGGTAGGGCAACGATATCGGCGACGATTTGGAGGGCACCTGTCGTGGTGCCCAAATACCAACCGCCCCCCGTCACAGCCGCCAACAGGGCGAGGACCACCACCGGCGTCACCCAGCGCGAGGCACGGCGTGGTTCGTCGCCGCTTGAAACCCTTTTGGCCTTGCCCTTGCCTTTGCCCTTGGGCTTTTTCTTGGGAGCCGTGCCATCGAGGTCATCGTCTGTGCCGACGGCGGCTTCAAAGCGCGCCTGGAGACCGGACAAATCGACGGGACCGGTGCGGGTTTCTTCATCGTCGCCAAACACCGCATCCAAGCGGTTAATGGCCTCGATAAACGCTGCGCCCGACGGGTAGCGCTCGTCGGGCTTCTTGGCCAGCAACCGGTTGATCACCGGCTGAAAACGGGCCAAGTGGGGCGGCAGCATGGGGATGTTTTCGCTGCAGTGCTTGAGGGCCAGGGAAACGGCGCTGTCGCCTTTGTAGGGGACTTCGCCGGTGAGCATCTCGTAGAAGACAATCCCGAAACTGTAGAGGTCGCTGCGGGCGTCGATGGGCTGGCCCAAGGCCTGCTCGGGGCTCATGTATTTGGGCGTGCCCACCACGGCGCCGGCAATGGTGAGACTGGTGGTGCTGTCGGTCATTTTGGCGATGCCAAAGTCCGTCAGCACCGGAGATTCATCCTCGCGAAACAGGATGTTCATGGGCTTGATATCGCGATGGATGATATTGCGGTTGTGGGCGTAGTCCAGGGCGTCGGCGAGGGTCTTGGCGATTTGCAGCACGCGCTCGATGGGCATCTTGGCTTCGATGCGCTCGGCCAAGGTCCCGCCGGGCAACCACTCCATACTCAGGTAATAATAGTCTTGGTGTCGACCGATGTCGTAGACGGTGACGATGTGGGAGTGGTTGAGTTGGGCGATGATCTCGCCCTCTTTGAAAAAGCGCTGGGTGAACTTTTCGTTGGCGGCGAGCTGGGGATAAATGACCTTGAGGGCGACGGTGCGCTTTAAGGCCTTCTGTATCGCCCTGTAGACGACGGCCATGCCCCCCTGACCGACCTTTTCCTGGATCGTGTAATTGGGAAAGTTTTCAATGGTGATGCTGGCGGAGTTCATGACCGAATTTCCCTAGCCTGAGGCTTGATCTCGGATCGCCGAAGGGCAACTCTGGCCCGCGCTGGCGTCCGGCGATCATTGGAGTGTCGAATCCGCCCGGGAAAAGTCCAGCGGTGGGTCACAAGTTTTTTGTCCCTGCTGCTGCGGCGAGTGGGCGATGCGGTGTTGATTGCAGGTAATTCGGCAAATCCAACAGCTATAACTGCCTTCCAACGCGGCATCCTGCTACAGTCTACAACAATTATCCCAGGACGGTCGATTAGGCTCGGCCGGGATCTTGAAGTTCCCGGAGGGCATCTAGGTCGTTGGGATGGTCGACATCGCACACCGTTCCGGGGTCGTCGCTGTCGATCAAGCGCAGGGCATGGGGTGATCGCTTCACTATCCATCGGGCTCCCTCGTCGCCGTCCAAGGCGACGAGATCATGCCTGAAAGCGCCGCCAAAGGCCACAGGGTGACCGCGACGCCCGCAAAACCCAGGGGCGACGATGGCGTCCCAAGCGGCGGCGGCACAGATGGCGCGGTAGGTGGCGAGGCGCACCCAGGGCATATCGGCCAGGGCGATGACCCAGCCAGAGGCATCGAGCCGCGCCGCCACACCCGTTGCGAGACTCTTCCCCATGCCTCCCAGGCCATGGGGGTTGACCGCCAAGTCGAATCCCGCCTCGGTGAGACATTGGGCGATGGGCTCGTCGGCGGCGGCCACCACCACCACGGGATCGGGGAGGGCCAGGGCGAGGGTGCGAGCCGCCACCAAGGCCATGGGGATACCATCTATGGGGGCCAGGCGTTTGTCGGCCCCGAAGCGGCGGCTCCTCCCCGCGGCGAGGAGAATTCCCTGCAATTTTGTGGGCTTTGCCGGCGGGGGCAGTGTCGAGGGGGAGCGCGAAGGGGTTTGCATCCCGAGGTACCACGGTGGATGATGGTCCGTCGAGCGTAGCGGTTTTGAGCCCTCGGACAAAGTTGGGCTTCAAATTTTGCCCCCGACGTCACCGCGCCACTTCCCTGGGAGACCATCGACCATGCGGGTAGAGATCATCGCTGTGGGGACCGAATTGCTGCTGGGTCAACACGTGGACACCAACTCCGCCTGGATGGGCGAGCAGCTCGCCCTAGCGGGTATCAACAGCCACTTCCAGTGCAAAGTGGGGGACAACCACCAACGGATCAAATCCGCCATCGAAATTGCCCTGGCCCGCAGCGAGGGGGTGATTTTGTGTGGGGGGCTGGGTCCCACCCCCGACGATATCACCCGGGAGGCCATCGCCGCGGTCATGGGAACGGAACTGGTCCAAGACGACGCCATTGCTCAACGCATCGAACAGCGGTTTCGCGAGCGCAACCGCCCCATGCCCCCCAGCAACCTGCGCCAGGCCCTCGTCCCCGTGGGGGCGCGGGTGTTGTCGGCCATGCCGGGCACGGCCCCGGGGCTAATGTGCCCGGTGGGCGACAAGGTCATCTACGCCGTGCCCGGGGTACCGGCGGAGATGAAAGTCATGGTGGGCGAAGACATCATCCCCGATCTCCAGCGCCGCGCCGGGGGACGTGCCGTCATCCAAAGCCGCGTGCTGCGCACCTGGGGGGAATCGGAGTCGGGGCTAGCCGAGCGCTTGGCCGAGCGCATCGCTTTTTGGGACCGAGAACGGGGAGGTGTCACCCTGGCCTTTTTGGCCAGCGGCGTCGAAGGCATCAAGGTGCGCATCACCGCCAAGGCCACCGATGGAGCCCAGGCCAAGGCCCTCATCGACGCCGAAGAGGCGGAAATCCGCACCATCTTGGGTGACCTGGTATTCGGCGTCGACGACCAGTCCATGGAGGTAGCCGTCCTCGGGGCGTTGGCGGCGCGGCGCTGGACCCTGGGGGTGGCCGAGGCCGTCACGGGCGGCTTGATGACCGCGCGGCTGACGGCGGCGGCGTTGTCCAGCGAGGCGGAGACGGCGTTTCGCGGTGGCATAACGGCCTGCCACCGAGATCTGCGAGCCGAGCTCTTCACCTCGGTGGAGCCCTTGGAGAGCCCGGCGGCGGCCGAGGCCTTGGCCCAGGGCGCCCGGCGGTGGCTCGGCAGCGACTTGGGGCTGGCGGCCACTGGGGTGACGGAAGAGGGAGGAAACCACGGCCTTCGACCGGGGACGGCGTTCTTGGCCGTCGCCGACGCCTCTGGCACGACGGCGGCCACGGTCCATCTCCCGGGGAGACGGAGTATGGTGCGGGAGTTGACGGTGATCAGCGCCTTGAACCTGCTGCGGCTGCAAAAGCTCAATACCTAGGAGCCATGGCGGAAACCCGAGATTATCTCCAGTTGTTTTTGGCCGACCGACCGCTACTGGACGTGCGGGCCCCGGTGGAATTTGCCCAAGGCGCCTTCCCCACGGCGGTCAACCTCCCTTTGCTCACCGACGACGAGCGCCGCCGTGTGGGCACCTGCTACAAGCGCCACGGCAGGCAAGCCGCCATAGACTTGGGCCACCGGTTGGTGGACGGCACCGTCAAGACAGCCCGCGTCGAGGGCTGGCAGGCCTTTTTCCGCCACCACCCCAGGGGCCATTTGTACTGTTTTCGCGGCGGGCTGCGCTCTAAGATCGCCCAACAGTGGCTCGCCGAGGCGGGTTGTAATTGCTTGCGAATCGGCGGTGGCTACAAGGCCATGCGGCGTTTTTTACTCGACGCCTTGACCTCGCTCCCGGCCACCCTACATCCCCTGGTGATCGGCGGCCGCACCGGAGTTGGCAAGACCCAACTCCTCAAGGCCCTACCCCCCACCATCGACCCCCTCGACTTGGAGGGGTTGGCCAACCACCGGGGCTCGGGCTTCGGCCGCCGGGTGACCCCCCAGCCTAGTCAAATCGACTTCGAGCACGCCTTGGCCATCGCCCTCCTCAAGAGGGTAGACCGGGACCCAACGGCTTGGCTGGCCGTCGAAGACGAAAGCCGTCTCATCGGCAGCCGCGCCCTCCCCCAGGGCCTGTTTCAGGCCATGGCTTGCGCACCCATAGTGCTGTTGGAGGCCGACCTGGAAACCCGGATCGAGGCGACTTTGCGCGAGTATATCTTCGATATGGCCGCGGCTTTCGCCGCCGTCGGGGTGCACCCGCCGACGGGGGATGCCCCCTGGGGCTTCGCGGGCTTTAGAGCCTATTTGCTCGATAGCCTCGATCGCATCCGCAAGCGCCTGGGGGGAGAACGCCACGCTCGGTTGCGCCGCTTGATCCTCCACGCCCTCGAGCGCCAGGGGATCACCGGGGACATCGACCTTCACCGCCGCTGGATTCGCCCGCTGTTGGTGGAATACTACGACCCCATGTACGACTACCAACTCCAGTCCAAGGCGCCGCGGGTGGTCTTTCGCGGCGATCGCAGGGCGGTTTTGGACTGGCTAGCCGCCCTCCCAAGGCCCGGCGCCCGGGGATCATGAACGCCGCCACGCCCCTGGGCGACGCCCTGGCCGCCGGCCTCGATACCCTGGGGGTGGCGTGGGACGGTCCCCGCCTAGAAGGCCTTTTGGCCTACCTGGAACTGCTGGTTCGCTGGAACCGGGTCTACAACCTCACCGCAGTTCGCGACCCCGCTGCCATGGTGACCCGCCACCTGCTGGACAGTCTGGCCATCGCCCCCTGGATACCCGAGGAGTCTTTGGTCGACGTGGGCAGTGGCGCCGGCCTCCCGGGGATCCCCCTGGCTCTCCTGGGCCCCCATCTGCCCGTGACTCTATTGGACGCCAGCGCCAAGCGGCCCCGGTTTCTGCACCACGTAGCCCTGACCTTGCCCCTGGACTACGTCGCCGTGGTCCAGGCTCGGGTCCAGGACTACCGGCCCCCAGCCCCCTTTGCCGCCGTGGTGAGCCGCGCCTTTGCATCCCTGGGGGAATTCGCCACCGCCGCCGCCCACCTCCGGGCGGAGGGTGGGGCGTTCTACGCCATGAAGGGAGAGTATCCCGCGGCCGAACTCGAGGCCTTGGCCCCCTTGGGGTCTTGGCGTGCCCAAGTGAAGGTCTTGGCGGTGCCCGGCCTCGCCGCCGCCCGCCATTTGGCAATTTTGACCCCCGGGGCGGCGGCCCCCAAACCCCAACTGCCCGGGGACGATTCGTGATACCTTTGCCGCTATTTCCACGCAGCCGTCAACCCTCGGTGGGGAGGTCCTAGCCCCGTGGCTACCATCATCGCAATCGCCAACCAGAAGGGAGGCGTCGGCAAAACCACCACAGCTGTCAACCTCGCCGCCTGTATCGCCGATGCCAAGGTGCGTCGCCGCGTGCTAATGGTGGATATGGACCCCCAGGGCAATGCCACCATGGGCTGTGGCGTCGACAAGCACCGACTCAAGGCCACCTGTTACGAGGTGTTAATCGGCGAAACCCCGGTGCGCCAAGCCCTGGTCTACGCCGAGGCGGCCAACAGCCAAGTGCTGGGAGCCAACGGCGACCTCACCGGCGCCGAGGTGGCCCTGTTGGATTTGGAACACGCCCAGACCCGCCTGCAACGGATCCTGGCCGAGGTGGACGATGAGTTCGACTACGCGTTGATCGACTGCCCCCCGTCCCTCAACATGCTCACGGTCAACGCCCTCACCGCCGCCCACGGGGTGATCATCCCCATCCAGTGCGAGTACTACGCCCTGGAGGGGTTGTCGGCGTTACTCGACACCGTGGAGAAGGTGCGGCGCACCACCAACCCCGGGCTGCGCATCGAGGGGCTGCTGCGCACCATGTACGACAACCGCAACCGCTTGGCCAATGAGGTGTCGGCGCAACTCATCGAGCACTTTGGCCATGCGGTGTACGAGGCGGTGATCCCCCGCAACGTGCGTCTGGCCGAGGCCCCCAGCCACGGCCTACCCATCACCGTCTACGACAAGAACTCCAAGGGTGCCGAGGCCTACCGAGCCCTGGCCCAAGAGATGCTCAAACGCACCGCCAAGGCGGCTCGCTCGGGGCAACGCCTGAGCGCCTGAGGTTTCGGCGGGCGCCGAGAACAGCGGCAACATCACCCGAGTATCGACCCAGAGGAATCGACGACGTGTCGCCAAAGAGAAGGGGGTTGGGCCGGGGTCTCGACGCCTTGTTGGGGGCCAAAGCGAGCCTTCAGGAAGACCAGCGGGAATCCGGCGCAACAGAGGACGAGTTTCGCCAGTTGCCCATCGACCAGGTGTGCCCCGGGCGTTTTCAGCCCCGCCGGGAGATACGCCCCGAAGACCTGGTGGAACTGGCCGATTCCATCCGCGCCCAGGGGGTGGTACAGCCCATCGTCGTGCGTCCCCTCGCCCCCGCGCGCTTTGAAATCATAGCCGGGGAACCCCGTTGGCGGGCCCGCCAGATGGCGGGGCGCGCCGCGATACCCGCCGTGGTACGACGGGTCCCCGACCAGGTGGCGTTGGCCATGGCCCTCATCGAGAACATCCAACGCCAGGATCTCGACCCCTTGGAAGAGGCCTTGGCCCTAAAGCGCCTCATCGACGAGTTCGACCTCACCCACCAGCAAGCCGCCGATGCCGTCGGCCGCTCCCGGGCGGCGGTGAGCAACTTGCTGCGCCTTTTGGAGCTTTGCCCCGAAGTCCAAGAACACCTGCGCCAGCGGCGCTTGGAAATGGGCCACGCCCGGGCGCTGTTGCCCTTGTCCTTCGAAAACCAGCGCAAGGTCGCCCAGAGCATCCAGGCCCGGGGGCTGTCGGTGCGGGAAACCGAGGCGCTAGTGAAGCAGTGGCAACAAGGCGATGGGCCGACGGATCAAGCCAACCCAGACCCCGACGTCTACCGCTATCAGCAGGATTTGTCCGATCGATTGGGGGCGGCGGTCAAGGTGTCCCACAGCCCTTCGGGTAGAGGTCATTTGACCATTCAATACAACAACCTCGACGAGCTCGAAGGCATCATGAGCCACGTCAAATCCGGCCGCGGTCGTCTAGTCATCCAATACGACAATCTCGACGAGCTCGAGGGCATCGTCGCTCGGAGCTCCCAGGCGGAGGAGGAGAATTGACCCCCTCCAACGCGAGCCCTATACTACGCCTGCTTTGAGCAGCGCCCCAACAGGGCACCGCCCCTTTGCACTTGTATCCATAAACGTTTGCATCCATAGACGTTTGCAGACGAGATGCCCTGCCCACCCACAGCGGGGCGTTCCAGAGCCAAACGCATACCTGCAACCCATACGCTCAGCAACCGTGCCGTCGAGAGGGCGTGAACAAAACCGTCAAAACAACCCTAACGATTCAGCTGATCGCCATCGCCATCGCCATCGCCATCGCCGCACTGTTCAGTGTCAAGGCGGCCTACTCGGCGCTCATCGGCGGAGCTATCAACTTCATCTCCACGACCTTCTTCGCCACTCGCATGTTTGCAGCCGGCCCTGGGTCCTCGGCGGATTCCATGTTGCACTCGCTCGTGGTGGCTGAACTGGTCAAGATCGCTTTGACTGTCGTTCTGTTTAGCCTGGTATTGCTATATGTAGACGTCTCTTTTCCCCCGTTGTTCACAACTTACGCCGTGACCATGCTGGCCTATTGGTTGGTTTTGCCCTTGACGACAACCCAAGCTTCGAACGGGATCCCCACCCATGAGTGAAAGCGCTTCGCCCTCCGCCACCGAATACATTGTCCACCACCTCACCAACCTCACCCTAGGCGAGGGATTTTGGGCACTAAACCTGGACACTTTGTTTTTTTCCACAGTGTTGGGCTTGGGCTTTATAGCGCTGTTTCGCCGGGTGGCCGTCCGAGCGACTTCTGGTGTGCCGGGGGGGATGCAAAACTTCTGTGAAATGCTAGTCGAATTCGTGGACACCCAGGTCAAAGACTCGTTCCACGCCAAAGACGAAGTCATCGCACCTTTGGCTTTGACCATCTTCTTGTGGGTGTTTTTGTGGAATTTGATGGATTTGGTGCCGGTGGACCTGTTGCCGATGTTGGCTTACGCCATCGGTATCGAGTACCTCAAGGTCGTCCCCTCCACCGATGTCAACGCCACCTTCGCCCTGTCGTTGAGCGTGCTGTTGCTGGTCTATATCTACGGCTTGCGCTTCAAGGGTCTCAAGGGGCTCGGCTGGGAGATTCTCACCCACCCCTTTGGCAAGTACGCCATGCCCTTCAACGTGTTGCTGCACATCGTCGAACAGCTGGCCCGCCCCATCTCTTTGGCCCTGCGCTTGTTCGGCAACCTCTACGCCGGAGAGTTGATCTTTATTCTCATCGCCCTGCTGCCGTGGTGGATCCAATTCACCTTGGGCTGGCCGTGGGCGGTGTTCCACATCCTCGTCATCACCCTGCAGGCATTTATTTTCATGGTGTTGACCATTGTTTATTTGAGTCTCGCCAGCGCCGAGGACCACTGATGGGCCCTTGGTCGGCCCCGTGGTTCCGCCGTTGACCGTTGTCGTTTCGACCTTGCCTTTAAACCCGGCCTACTGGCCCCGTTGTCTTGAATCTTCTCGGAGGAATAATGGAAAGCGCCGATATCATCGCCAACCTGCAGGGCATGACCGCCATTGCCGTCGCCATCATCTTGAGCATCGCCGCCCTCGGCACCGCCCTGGGGTTTGCCCTGCTCGGCGGTAAGTTTCTAGAAGGTATCGCCCGTCAGCCCGAGCTCGCTGCCCTGCTCCAGGTGCGCATGTTCATCATGGCGGGGCTTCTCGACGCCGTGCCCATGATCGGTGTCGCCATGGCGTTGTTTTTCATCTTCGCCAACCCGTTTTTGGGGCCCGTCACCGAGGCCGTCGAGGCCAGCGTCGCGGCTCAAGCCGTGGTGGATAGCACCAAGGCCTTGGCCCAACAGTAATTTCACTGGCGCCCGGTCCCGGCGTCTCATTCCCGGGCCACCGGTGTGCCTTTGGAGGATGATGCGTGAACTTTAACGCCACCCTCATCGGCCAGATGATCACCTTCTTGCTGTTGGTGATGTTTACCATGCGGTACATCTGGCCCCCCATCACCCAGGCGATGCGGGAGCGACAGCAGCGAATCGCCGATGGCCTAGCGGCGGCCGAGCGCAGTACCGCCAGCGAACGGGACGCCAAGGCCGAGGCCGAGCGGACCATTCGCGAGGCCCGGCAGCAGGCGTCGGAGATCTTGGCTCGAGCCCAGAAGCAGGCCGATGCCACGGTCGAAGCTTCTCGGCAACAGGCCCGCGAGGAGGGCGAAAAGCAGCTCCAACAGGCCCAAGCCGAGATCGAGCGCGAGTACCAGCGGGCCCGGGAGCACTTGCGCGACCAGGTGGCCCAACTGGCCGTGGCCGGGGCGTCGAGGATCCTCCAGCGGGAGGTCGACGAAAACGCCCACCGTCAGTTGCTCGAAGAACTCGCCACCCAGCTCTAGCCGTCTTTTGCCGAGACCCCCATGGCTGAAACCACCACCATCGCCCGTCCCTACGCCCGCGCGGCCTTCGAGTACGCCAAGAGCGAACCCCAGGGCTTCGAGCGCTGGTCTGCAAGCCTCGCCTTCGCCGCTGCGGTGGTCGAAGATCCCGACATGGCGAGGTTGTTGGCCAGTCCCACCCTGAGCGACGCCCAAAAGATCGCCCTGTTATTGGACATCGGCGGCGAGCGCTTCGACGACGCCCTCAAGCGCTATCTGCAGCTTTTGTCGGACTACGATCGCCTGGCGCTGTTACCGGTCATCGCTCACCTCTACGAGGAGCTGCGGGCCGAGGCCGAGCGGACCTTGGAAGCGGAGCTCGTCTCGGCCTTGGCCGTGGACGATGCCCAACTCGCCAAGCTGAGCGAGGCCTTGTCGAAACGCCTCGATCGCCGCGTCCAGCTCAGCTGCACCATCGACCCATCCCTCATCGGCGGGGCCGTCATCCGCGCCAATGACCTCGTCATCGACGGTTCAGCGGCGGGCCAACTGGCCCGACTCGAAGCCGCCTTGCGCCAGTAGTCGCCCTGTTCACACAAGGTCTCCCCCCATGCAAATGCAACTCAACCCCACCGAAATCAGCGAGCTGATCCAAAGCCGCATCGGCCAGTTCAAGGCCGAAGCCGAGGCCCGCACCGAGGGTACCATCGTCTCCCTCGCCGACGGCATCGTGCGGATCCACGGCCTCGAGAGCGCCCAGCTCGGGGAAATGATCGAATTCCCCGGGGGGGTGTTTGGACTGGCCCTCAACCTGGAGCGCGATTCTGTGGGCGCCGTGGTCTTGGGGGACTACAAGCACCTCACCGAGGGAGATAAAGTCCAGTGCACCGGCCGCATCCTTGAAGTCCCCGTGGGTCGGGCGCTGGTGGGCCGGGTGGTCAACCCCCTGGGCCAGGCCATCGATGGCAAAGGGGCCATCGAAACCAACGAAACCTCCCCCATCGAGAAGATTGCCCCCGGGGTTATCGAACGCCAGTCGGTGGACCAACCGGTGCAAACCGGCATCAAAGCCATCGACTCCATGGTGCCCATCGGCCGCGGCCAGCGAGAGCTCATCATCGGCGACCGCCAGACCGGTAAGACCGCCGTGGCGGTGGACACCATCATCAACCAGAAGGGCAAGGACCTCATCTGTATCTACGTGGCCATCGGCCAGAAGAACTCCTCCATCGCCAACGTGGTGCGCAAGTTGGAAGAGGAGGGGGCCATGGATCACACCATCATCGTCGCCGCCGGCGCCGCCGACCCGGTGCCACTGCAGTTCATCGCCCCCTACTCTGGCTGCACCATGGGCGAGTACTTCCGGGACCGGGGCGAAGACGCCTTGATCATCTACGACGACCTCTCCAAGCAGGCCGTGGCCTACCGCCAGGTGTCGTTGCTGTTGCGGCGCCCCCCGGGCCGGGAGGCCTACCCCGGGGATATTTTCTACCTCCATTCAAGGCTGCTAGAGCGGGCTTCGCGCCTCAACGCCGCCGAGGTGGAGCGCCTCACCAACGGCGAGGTAAAGGGCAAGACCGGCTCGTTGACCGCCCTGCCCATCATCGAGACCCAAGCTGGCGACGTGTCGGCCTTTGTGCCCACCAACGTCATCTCCATCACCGACGGCCAGATCTATCTCGAGAGCGACCTGTTCAACGCCGGTATCCGCCCGGCCATCAACGCCGGTTTGTCGGTATCGCGCGTGGGGGGGGCCGCCCAGACCAAGATCATCAAAAAACTCGGCGGCGGGGTGCGCTTGGCCCTGGCTCAGTACCGGGAGTTGGCGGCCTTCGCCCAGTTTGCCTCCGACCTCGACGAAGCCACCCGGCGCCAGCTGGAGCGGGGCCAGCGGGTCACCGAGCTCCTCAAGCAAAAGCAGTACGCCCCCTTGAGCGTCTCGGAGATGGCCGTATCCCTGTACGCCGTCAACCAGGGCTACCTCGACGACGTGGCACTGAACAAAACCGCCGCCTTTGAAGAGGCCCTCCACGGCTTTATGCACGCCAACCACGAAGCGTTCATGAAGTCCATCGACCAGAGTGGCAAATTCGACGACAGCGTGGAAAAGACCCTCAAAGGGGCCCTCGACGAGTTCAAAGCCACGGGGTCGTGGTAAGGCCCCAAGCGTCCATCGAGGAGTGAGCCATGGCCGTCGGCAAAGAGATTCGCACCCAAATCCGCAGTATCCAGAACACCCAGAAGATCACCAAGGCCATGGAGATGGTGGCCGCTAGCAAGATGCGCAAGGCCCAGGGGCGCATGGAGGCGGCGCGTCCCTACGCCGATAAAATCAGCGACGTCATCGCCCACCTCCAAGAGGGGCAACCGGAGTACGTCCACCCCTTTATGCGGGAACGCCCCGTCAAGCGGGTGGGCTACATCATCGTCGCCACCGACCGGGGCCTTTGCGGTGGCCTCAACGCCAACCAATTCCGGGCGGTGTTGGGGCACATGCGGCCCTTCCAAGAGCAGAACATTCCCATCGATATCTGCGCCATCGGCACCAAAGCCGTGGTGTTCTTCCGCCGCCTTAAGACCCTCAATATCGTCGCTTCGGTGACCCAGTTCGGCGATCGCCCCAGCGCCGAGGAGCTGTTGGGGCCCACAGAGGTGATGACCAACGCCTATCTAGAGGAGCAGATCGATAGGCTTTTCATCGCCCGCAACCAGTTTGTCAACAGCATGACCCAGACGCCGACCATCGAGCAGCTCATCCCCGGGATGACCGAGGCGTCGGACAGCGATGGGGCGAGCCAGCGCAAAGTGGTGGTCGACGGCGGTCAGACGGCCAGCTGGGACTACATCTACGAGCCCGCCGCCCAAGAGATCATCGACGTGTTGATGGTGCGCTACATCGAAGCGCGGGTCTATCGCAGCGTGGTGGAGAATATCTCCTGTGAGATGGCGGCGCGGATGGTGGCCATGAAGGCCGCCACCGACAACGCCGGCAACCTCATCGACGAGCTCCAGCTGTCCTATAACAAGGCCCGTCAAGCTGCCATCACCCAGGAAATCGCCGAAATCGTCGGCGGCGCAGCGGCGGTCTGAGGGGTTCGCCCGCGTCGCCCTCCCCCTTTCACTTCGGAGTCACTTCATGAGTACTGCCGTCAGTTCCGACAGCCGCACCGGCCAGATCGTCCAAATTATCGGCGCCGTCATCGACGTGGAGTTTCCCCGCGGCCAGGTGCCCAACATCTACGACGCCCTCCAGCTCCAGGATGGCGATTTGGTCTTGGAAGTCCAGCAGCAGTTGGGGGATGGGGTGGTGCGCACCATCGCGATGTGTTCCTCCGACGGCCTCACCAGAGGCATGGCGGTGACCAACACCAACGAGCCCATAGCAGTCCCCGTGGGTACCGGCACCTTGGGACGGATTATGAACGTCCTCGGCGAGCCCATCGACCACGGGGGCAAGGTCGAGACCGACGTCACCTCCCCCATCCACCGCCAGGCTCCCGCTTTTGAAGACCAGGCCGGCTCCACGGAGCTTCTCGAGACCGGTATCAAGGTCATCGACCTGTTGGTCCCCTTCGCCAAGGGGGGCAAGGTGGGATTGTTCGGCGGCGCCGGGGTGGGCAAGACCGTCAACATGATGGAGCTGATCCGCAACATCGCCATCGAGCACAGTGGTTTTTCGGTATTCGCCGGCGTGGGGGAGCGCACCCGGGAGGGCAACGACTTCTACCACGAGATGAAGGACTCCAACGTTCTCGACAAGGTGGCGTTGGTCTACGGCCAGATGAACGAACCCCCGGGGAACCGCCTGCGGGTGGCCCTCACCGGCCTCACCATGGCCGAGCACTTCAGAGATGAAGGGCGGGACGTGTTGTTGTTCATCGACAACATCTATCGCTACACCCTGGCCGGTACCGAGGTGTCGGCGCTGCTGGGCCGGATGCCGTCGGCGGTGGGTTACCAGCCCACCCTGGCCGAGGAGATGGGGGTGCTCCAAGAGCGCATCACCTCCACCAAGAAGGGCTCCATCACCTCCATCCAGGCGGTGTACGTCCCCGCCGACGACCTCACCGACCCCTCCCCCGCCACCACCTTTGCCCACCTGGACGCCACGGTGGTGCTATCTCGCCAGATTGCCGCCCTGGGGATCTATCCGGCGGTGGATCCCCTGGACTCCACCTCCCGCCAGCTGGACCCCAACGTCATCGGCCAGGAGCACTACGACACGGCCCGGGCGGTCCAGGCCACTCTCCAGCGCTACAAAGAGCTCCGGGACATCATCGCCATTTTGGGGATGGACGAACTCTCGGAAGACGACAAGCGCACCGTGGCCCGAGCCCGCAAGATCCAGCGCTATTTGTCCCAGCCCTTCTTCGTCGCCGAGGTCTTCACCGGCACCAGCGGCAAGTACGTCTCCCTCAAGGAGACCATCCGCGGCTTCCAGGGCATCGTGGACGGCGACTTCGACCATTTGCCCGAGCAGGCCTTCTATATGGTGGGTACCATCGACGAGGCCGAGCAGAAGGCCGAGACCTTGAAGTAAGGTGTGATCGTGGCAAAAACCATGCAGGTCGAGGTGGTAAGCGCCGAGCGCAATATGTACTCTGGCCAAGCCGAACTCATCACCGCCCCCGCCCTGGAGGGGGAGGTGGGCATCATGCCAGGCCACAGCCAGATGCTGTGTATCCTCCAACCGGGGCTGATCCGGGTCAAGGTGCCCGGGGAGCTCGACGAGCAGACCATCTACGTCTCCGGGGGCATTTTGGAGGTCCAGCCCGATGTGGTGACGGTGCTGTCGGATTCCGCCGAGCGGGCCCGGGATTTGGACGAATCCCGGGCGTTGGCCGCCAAGCGGGAAGCCGAAGAGGCCTTGGCGGAGCGCCGGGAGGAGATGGATATGGCCAGGGCCCAGGCGGAGTTGGCCCAGGCCTTGGCCCAGTTGCGTATCATCCAGCAGATGCGCAGCAAGCTGAAACGCTAATCCAGTCGCAGTTGTGGCTCTATCCATCGTCGTCCTGGCCGCAGGCCAGGGCAAGCGCATGCGCTCGAGCAAGCCCAAGGTCCTCCACCCCATAGGGGGGGTGCCCCTGTTGGGCCACGTGCTGGCCACCGCCAGGGCCTTGGGGGTCCGACAAACCGTGGTGGTCATCGGCCACGGCGGCGAGCAAGTGCGCAACGCCTTTGCCCAATCCCCAGTTCTGTGGGCCGAGCAGCATCAGCAGTTGGGCACCGGTGACGCCGTGGCGGCGGCCCTACCCCTGGTTGCCGACGACGGCGGGGTGCTGGTCCTCTACGGCGATGTGCCGTTGATTCGCCCCGAGACCCTCGCCCCCCTGGTGGCGGCGGTAGAGGGGGGGGCCGTGGGGCTCCTCACCACCATCCTCGACGACCCCCACGGCTACGGGCGGATCGTCCGCGATGACGCGGGAAAAGTGCGGGCCATCGTCGAGCAAAGGGACGCCAGCGAGGCTGTGTTGGCCATTGGCGAAGTCAACACCGGCATCTTGGCCGCCCCGGCCGCCTCCTTGCGCCGTTGGGTAGCAGCCCTGGACAACGCCAATGCCCAAGGGGAGTACTACCTCACCGACGTCATCGCCATGGCGGTGGCGGAAGGCGTTCCCGTGGTGGCCCACAACGCCCCCGACCCTTTGGAGGTGAGCGGGGTCAACGACCGCCGGCAACAGGCCAACCTAGAGCGCTACTACCAGCGCCGGCAGGTGGAGGCCCTCATGGCCCAGGGAGTCACGGTCCTCGACCCGGCGCGTCTCGAAGTACGCGGCACGGTGACGGCGGGTCGCGATGTGGTCATCGACGTCGACGTGGTCCTGGAAGGCCAAGTCACCCTGGGGGATGGGGTGGAAATCGGCCCCTTTTGTGTGGTGCGCCAGGCGAGCTTTGGCGACCACTGTCGGGTGTTATCCCATTCCCTCATCGAAGAATCTCGGCTTGGAAACAACGTCCAGGTGGGTCCCTTCGCCCGCTTGCGCCCCGGCACCCACTTGTCCGATGGGGTGCGGGTGGGCAATTTTGTCGAGGTCAAAAAGTCCCAGGTAGGGTCGGGCTCCAAGATCAACCACCTGAGCTATGTGGGGGATGCCCATATCGGCTGCGATGTCAACGTCGGCGCCGGCACCATCACCTGCAACTACGACGGCGCCAACAAACACAGCACCACCATCGGCGACGGGGCGTTCATCGGCTCCAACACCGCCCTCATCGCCCCGGTACGCATCGGCAGCGGCGCCACGGTGGGGGCGGGCTCCACCATCAGCCGCGACGTCCCCGACGCCGCATTGGCCTTGACCCGGGCCGAGCACCGGATGGTGGCCAATTGGCGGCGGCCCGGCAAGCGGGATCAGGACTGATCCCCGTGCTCCGCCCCGGGGACTCTGGGGTTGGGGTTGGGGGCCTCGATTTCCTCGGACGCCAGCCAGGCCGGGAAGGGCACTGTCAAGGTCAACGCCGTGGTCTCCGGGGTTGATCCCTCATCGGCCAACTTCGCGGGTCGTTCCTGGAGGCGTTCGAGCCACGCCTCCCCGGCTTTGAGGATGTCGGGCAACTGGGCGATGAGTAGCAAGCTCGCCTGGGCCCGGAGCTGCTCGGGGGGCAGATCGCCAAAGGCCTTTAGCAACCGCCCCCGGCCCTTGGCCTCCACCGCCAGGCGGCGGGCCTCGGCCTCGGCCCGGCGCTCGATTTCATCGGCCGCCGCCTTGGCGAGGCGGCGCTGGGCCTCGGCCTCGGCCTCGGCCTTGACCTTGTGGGCTTCGGCCCACTCCCGGGCGGCTCGGCGGGTGGCTTCGGCCTCCACCAGTTGGACCCGGGCGCGGGTGGAAGCCGCGGCCACGGCTTCCACCCGGGCCAGCTGCCCTTGGCGCTCAGCGGCGGCAACCGCCTGGACCGTGGCCAGGTGTTCTCGGGCAGCGAGGGCCTCGGCCTTGGCCCTGTGGGCTTCGGCTTCGGCGGTCCAGGCCTCCCGCTGGTGGGCGAACTCGGCCTGCCGTCGTTGGTGTTGGCGCCGCTCCCGCTCCGCTTCCACCCCCTGTTGCAGTTGCTCCTCCAGTTGCTGGCGCCAGGTGGCGAGCCACGCCGCGGCCCCTTGGGTGGCCGCTTCCCCCTTGGCCCTTTCCCCCTCGACGGCGGCCCGTTGAGCGGTGAGGAAGGCCAATCCCTGGGCATCCCGCAGGTCAAAGGGTCGATAATGGACCTCGTCGCCCTGGGCCAGGTGGGTCACTTCCAGGGTTTCCAAGCTCAAGCCCCAGGGCAGGAGTCGGGCCGCCAGGTCCTGGGCGGCGGTGGCTAGCCAGCGCTCTCGTTGGACGTGGAGGGTTTGCCAGGGCTCTTGGGCCAGGGCCGTCGCCAGGGCGTGCTTTCCCGCCGGGACGACGCGGCGCGCGATGGCAGCGGGGGACGCCGCGTCCCTCCCCAGGGCCCGGGCGGCCTCGGCGAGGGCGGTGGGTCGGGGGCGCACCCGCACATGGCAGTGGGCCTCCAAGTCGACCCGCACGCCTTCACCGGTGGCCAGGGCTCCCCGATCGCGGGCCGAGATAACCACGGCGATCCCCTGGAGGGCGATGGGCTGCAACCGGTGCACCGCCGGCCACACCCACCCCCCGGCACCGTCGACAAAGGCCGCCGCTCCTCCAGAACCGGTGCGCACCTGGGCCTTTTCCGCGGATGCGCGCGGGTGGGGGGGCAGCCACCGACCCACCAGCCAGAAGAGGACCACGACTCCCGTGGTCAATGCCACCAGGCTCCCCAGGGCCAATAGCAGGGGGTCGAGGGTGGCGAGGACCTCGGCAATGGGGCCGGTCAAACGCTCCACGGCGGGGCCTCCCGGGGGTTCAAACCCTCTATCAGGTTCAACATCTCGCAATAATGGCTACCGCGCCAGTAGAGCCACTGGCAATTTCCACAGCGCCAGAAGTCCTGGTAATCGCGCCGGGTACCGGGGAGCAAGCGATGGGCGATGGCCGTCTTGGCCACCGGCTCGACGATACCGTTACAGCGGCCGCAGCGCTGGCCAAGGCGAATCAAAGGGAACAGGTCGAGGCGCTGCACCACTTCGACCAGTTGGGCCCGAGGCTGGGTGGCGCGGACGAACAGCCCCAGGGCAACCCGCCGCCGCTTGAGCAACCCCCGATCGCGAGTGAGGAGTGTCCGCCCTTCATCGGCGGCCAATGCCGCCAGCTCGGGGTCGGCGCCGTCGGTTCGATAGTGGCAGTCGAACCCCAGCAAACGCAGATAACGGGCCAGTTTGCCCAGGTTGACATCCACCACAAAGTGCGGTTCCACCTCGGGTGGCACCCCAGTGGCCTTGGGGTAGACGGCGATGGCATCGCCGTCGATCACCCGGTAATCAAATCCCACGCCTCGACCATTGACCCAGATTTCCCCCACCTCGGGGTGGGGGACCCCCAGGGCCTCGATCAAGTCTTTGATGGTGGTGGACTGGACCAGGGAATGGGAGATGGTCTGGTGGCGATGGCGAGGAGCGAGGAGATCGTTGAGCAAGGCGTAAAATCGCAGTTGAACGGTGGCCATGACCTAGAGATTGGGTCGTTGAGTTGCCGTTGGTCAACCATTTTAAGGCCCTAGCCCAGGTATTGCATGGCGTTCTGCGCCGGGGCCCCCTAGGGGCCCCCCCAGGGGCGGTGGGGAGTTTACTGAAAAATGGGTTCCAGCTTGGCCCGCGCGTCGTCGTTCACCCACTGGGACCAAGTGCTCTGCTGGGTGGAGAGAAAATAGACGGCGGCCTCTTCGTTGGAGGCGCTGTTGTCCTCTTTCCAGGCGAGAAGGTTGCTCAGCTCGGCGTTGCTAAAGCTGATGTTGGAGACCAGCTCGAAAATCTCCGGCTCCCGCTCGGCCAAATCAGCCGTCACCACCGTGAATACCGGAGCGGGGGGGTAGGAAGTCTTGCCGACGCGGTCACAGTCTAGATCGCCGTTGCAGGCGTGGGCTTCTGGATCATGGGGTCCCAGATCCACAGATACCATATTGTACTTGCCCAAGGGGGCGGTCGGACCCCAGTAGTAGCCGAAGTAGGGCTCGCCACTTTCGTAGGCCGCGGCCATGGCGCTGGCCAAGGTCTCGCCGGAACCGTGGTTGAAGATTTCAAACCCGGCGGCCTCCAACTCGAAGGCCTCGATGAGGCTGTCGTTGGAGATGCGACAGCCCCAGCCATCGGGACAGTTATGGAACTTGCCACCCACCAACTCTGGGTTGGCGAGTACGCCCTCGATGGTGGTGAGCTCGGGGTGTTCTTCGGCGAGATAATCGGGAATGAGCCAGTGCTCGCTGCCGCCGTCGGAGATCACGTCGGCGGCCTTGATGAGTTTGCCTTCCTCGGCCAGCTTGAAATAGGCCGGGGCGGAGTTGACCCACAATTCCTGTACGACGTCGGGCTCGTTGTTCTCGGCCAAAGAGGTGATGGCAGTGGTGGTGGCACTGGGGATCATAGTGACATCGCAGCCGTAGCCCTGGGCCATAATAAATTGGGTAATCTGGGCGATGATCTCCGCCGAGGCCCAATTCATTTGAGCCAGGGAGACCTTACCACACTCGGCACGAGCGTCCACGGGAGCTATCGCCAATCCGGCGACAACCGCCAACGCGATGCGGGTAGTTTTCATGATGCGTTCCTTTTCTGGCTTTGCAAATACCCAATGGGAGGAGGTAGGAAATCACAAAGGGTACTGGGATACAACCCCGCCCCCCGCCGGGCATAACACCTTCCTCTGCGGTGCTCCGGCGACGCCGGGGGCCCAAATCAATCGTCGAGCCCATCGCGGCGAGCCCGCTGCTCTGCGTCGATGTGCACCTGGGTGACCCGGCCATGGACTTGCTGGGTGCGGGCGACCCGTCCGACGAAGCCCGGCTCCTTGGCGTAGCCAAAGATGGCCGTGTGCCGTTCCCCGATCCCCTGGCACACCCGATGGAGGGAAAAGCGGCCGCGGAACAGTTGCAGGTCCCCCAGTTCCAGTTCGAGGCGGCGCACGGGACCGCGATCCCCGTCGAGTACCCCTTGGACCGCCGGGTAGCGCTCATCCCCCGGCGCCCTGAGGTCTGGACAATACTCAAAGGCCCCCCCGCCCTGGGGCTTGCGGGTCAAGAGGCTGACGATGAACTCGTTGGTGTCGTAGTGCCAGGGCAACGCGGAGCCCTGGGGCATGATGTTGGCGACCACACCCGCTAGGGGATCGTCGAAGGTGTAGAGCGCAGGCTCCTCCAAACAGTCCTGGACAAAGCCCATAAACGCCGGATCCCGATACAGGGACAGGCAAATCCCATCCCCGGGAAACCAGTCCATGGCCACGAAACCGTTGGAGAAATCGGCAAAGCGGCGCCGGGGGTGCTCGGAGGGCAGCTCTGGTTCATCGTCGTTGAAGTACGGCGTGATGCGCCCCCGGGAGAAATGGGCCTTGTCGGCAATGGCCGCCACCTCGGCCTCTAGGGCGGCCCGAGCCTCCGGTCGGATAAAGGCAGCCAGGTGGGCACAGCCCTCGGCACGCAACCCGGCCCGGCCATGGGCGACACACGCCCCGTAGGCCTCGCTGTCCGGGGCGTGGATGGGCCAGCGCTCTAGGTCGACGCTGGCGAGGCCGACGGACAGGGTTGGGGCGGCCGGGGGGATTGCCTGACTCATGGAGCGTCCTCCGTTGCTGGGGTTCACCCCCTCAAGATCCCATAGCTTTTTCTAAAGCCAAAAGGGAAAATAAAGGCCTTTTCATAAGATAATCTACTATGGGACTCGATCGCAGCCATTGGACGCTCCTGGCCGCCCTGCGCCGGGAGGAAACCCTCACCGGCGCCGCCGAGGCTTTGGGCATCACCCAGTCGGCGGCCAGCCAGCGCCTGCGGGAGGCGGAGCGACGGCTCGGTATTCCCCTGGCGGAGCGGCGGGGCAAACGGGTATCGCTCAACCCCGGCGGTTTGCGGATCGCCGAGGCGGGAGCTGTGTTGGAGCAGCTGCTGACCACGGCGGAGCGCGACGCCGTCTGGATTGGGCGCCGCACCCCCACGCCGCTGCGCATCGCCTGGACCCATTACGACGCCTTGGAGCACGCCGCCTTGATGGCCGAGAGCGGGGCGCGGATCGAGGGCGGCGTCGCCGTGGAGTTCGTGCGGACCACGGCGGGCGATCCGGCCCGTTGGCTCATGGGCGGCGACGCCGACGTCGCGGTCCTACCCCGGATGCACACCAGCCGCGCCTTGCTCTCCCGGGCACTAGTAGCCGACCGGTTGGTGGCGGTCGCCCCCCGGGCCCTCGTGGCCCCCGGGTGCACCACCCTGGGTCCAGAGGACTTTGCCGACCGACCCTTTTTGACCTATGGGCTGCTCCCCGAGCCCGGCTGGGAGTACGAGCGGTTCTTCGCCGGTAGCCGGTTTGTACCCAGCCAGCTCGTCATGGTGGAGTCCACCGAGGTGATTCTGGCCCTAGTGGCCCGTGGCCAGGGCCTCTCCATCCTGCCCCGGCGCTCGATCCCGTCACAGCTCCCAGGGGGCCTGCGCTGCCTGGATCTCGCGGGCCCCCCCATCGCCTTAGAATGGCGCCTGCACCGCCGCATCGAAGATCCACAGCCCCTGGCGCGGCGCATCGACGCCTTCACCGCGGCGCTGATACAAGCTCTGGACGAAGACGCGCCCCGGATGTTGCCGGTATAGGTGCTGAAGGGGGCCCATGGCCACACCGCCTCGGGAAAGGCCTCTGCTACAATGGCGGCTATGGACGTCTCACACCTCCTCGATTCCCTCAACGAACCCCAACGCCAAGCGGTGACGGCCCCCCCGGGGCCGCTGCGGGTGCTGGCCGGGGCCGGCAGCGGCAAGACCCGGGTGCTGGTCCAGCGCATCGCCTGGCTCATGGCGGTGGAAAACGCCTCGCCGTGGTCGATTCTGGCGGTGACCTTTACCAACAAGGCCGCCAATGAAATGCGCGCTCGGGTGGAGAAGCTGGTGACCTACCCCCCCCAGGGGCTGTGGATTGGCACCTTCCACGGCCTGGCCCACCGCCTGCTGCGCTACCACCACCAAGAGGCCAAGCTCCCCAAGGGTTTTCAGATCCTCGACGCCGAGGATCAAAAGCGCACCCTGCGCCAGGTCCTCAAATCCCTCAACCTCGACGAGCGCAAGTGGCCCCCGCCCCAGGTGAGCCACTTTATCAATGCCCGCAAGGACGAGGGCCAGCGCCCCCAGCACGTCGTTCACCACAACGACCCGGTGTTGTTGCAATACATCCGCATCTACCAGACCTACCAAGGGGTGTGCGAGCGCAGCGGGGTGGTGGATTTTGGCGAGCTGTTGCTGCGGGCCTTCGAGCTGTGGCGGGACAATCCTCCGCTGTTGGAGCACTACCGCCAGCGGTTTCGCCACGTCTTGGTGGACGAATTTCAAGACACCAATTTCATCCAGTACCGCTGGGTCCAGCTGTTGACCGGCGGCCAAGGGGATATCTTTATCGTCGGCGACGACGACCAATCCATCTACGGCTGGCGGGGGGCCAGGGTCGAGAATATCCTGCGTTTTGAAGAGGATTTCCCCGGGGTGGAAACTATCCGCCTAGAGCAAAATTACCGCTCCACGGGCACTATCCTCCAGGCCGCCAATGCCCTGATTGCCCACAACCAGGGGCGATTGGGGAAAAACCTCTGGACCGAAGACGAAGCGGGCCTCCCCATCGAGGTCTACACCGCCTACAACGAGCGCGACGAGGCTCGCTTTGTGGCCGAGCGCATCCTCCAATGGGTGGAGAAGGGCCAACGGTGCAGCGACGTCGCCCTCCTCTACCGCTCCAATGCCCAGTCGAGGGCTTTGGAAGAGACGTTGGTGGGGATGAAGATCCCCTATCGGGTCTATGGCGGGGTGCGGTTTTTCGAGCGGGCCGAGATCAAGGATGCCCTGGCCTACCTGCGCTTGGCGGCCAGCCGGGACGACGACCCCAGCTTTGAGCGGGTGATCAACAACCCGCCCCGGAGCGTCGGCGAGCGCACCTTGGATGCCATCCGCACCACGGCCCGGGAATGCGATATCTCCCTATGGCGGGCGGCCACACGCCTAGTGCGGGACAACCAACCCTCCCCCCGGGCCGCCCGGGCGGTCCAGGGGTTTATGGTCCTCATCGACCAACTGGATCGGGAGACCGAGGAGCTTCCTCTGAGCCGGTTGGTGGATTTGGTGATCCGTCGCAGCGGGCTGTGGGAGGCGTTGGAGGCCAGCAGGGACCCCAAGGCCCCGGAGCGGTTGGAGAACTTGGACGAATTGGTCAGCGCCAGCAAGAGCTTTGAGCCCGACCCCGACGACACCGCCGAGGGTCTCACCCCCCTCACGGCCTTCTTGGCCTCGGCTTCCCTGGAGGCCGGCGAGGGCCAGGGCCAGGATGGCCAAGACTGCGTCCAACTCATGACCCTCCACAGCGCCAAGGGGTTGGAGTTTCCCTTGGTGTTTCTGGTGGGCCTCGAGGAGGGCCAGTTTCCCAGCCAGCGCTCAGTGGCCGAGGAGGCCAAACTCGAAGAGGAGCGGCGCTTGGCCTACGTGGGGATCACCCGGGCCAAGGCCCAGTTGGTCATGAGCTACGCCGAGCGGCGCCGCATCCACGGCAACGACCTCTACTGTCGACCGTCGCGGTTTTTGGCCGAACTCCCCGGGGAATTGCTCCAAGATGTGCGCAGCGGCGCCAAGTTGTTCAGCAAAAAACCAGATCGAACAGCGGTGGCCGACGAGGGGGGTGGGTTGCGCCCCGGCCAGCGGGTGCGCCACCCCAAGTTTGGCGAAGGGGTGGTCCGGGCCTTGGAGGGCCGGGGCAGCGGCGCCCGGGCCCAGGTGAGTTTTAAAACCGTCGGCAGCAAGTGGCTGGTGTTGGCCTACGCCAAACTCGAGGCCCTGTGAGTTCAGGGCCCTTTGCCCAAGCGGGCAAGGGTATGGCGCAGGCGTACCGCCAGCTCGTCCTCGTCTTCTCCCCGGGCCCCATCACAAGTCCACTGTGACGCGGCGTCGCCGGGGGGCAAAGGGGTGTCGCTCCAGGCCTCCGGGTACAGTTCCCGCTGTTCGGCGTCGAAGGCGGCTTCTTGGGCGTCGAACTCCCGTTGGAGGTGGGCCAGGTTGTCGGCCAAGTGCTGGAGCAACACGCCATAGCCCTGGGCCGTCGCCAAGGCCGTGGCACCATCGGCACCCCCCGCCTCCAGGCGTTGCTGGAGGTGGGCCTGGATTTTGGCCACCGCCCCGGGTTCCTCCAGGCTCGGCAGGGTCACCTCGGTCTCGGTCTCAGCGTCGGCCGTCCAACGGGCCAGAAGCGCCACCAGGTGGCCCCGGAGGGACAACGCCTCAGAACCCAGGGCATCCACCAGGTCCAGGACCTCGGCGAGGTCCTCACCGTCGATGTCCGGCTCGGTTAGCAGCTTTTCGCACCAGGCGCGGATCGCGGGGATAAAGCGTTGAACCCCATCGGCCCTTTGGGCGAGGGCCATGAGCAATTCCACAGCGCTGTGGTGGGGCTCGCCATCCCCGGCCTGATAATTGCCGAGACTGGCGGTCACCACCGCCTCTAAAAGCCCCGGTGGGCCGTGGGCGTGCTCGGCGAGGCCCTGGCAAAGCTTCATCAACAGCAAGGGATCGCGGCTGGCGGCCAACGCCGCCAGGGGATCGCCGTGGGCGGTGGGAGAATGGCTGAGGAGAAACACAGCGGCGGCACAGCGCACTTGCCGGTCCCCATCGCCGACCAAGGGCTCGATCGCCGCCACTGTTTCTGGGTCGAAGCCCCGGTGTCGGCTCACCCGCCCCAGGGCGCCGATGAACCCCGCCCACTGGCCCGGGGACCAGGAGGCGTGGAGGTGGCAGCGCAGATAGTCGTGGGCCCGCTTGGCCAGCTCACCGGTCAGTTCTCCGAGGATGGCAAACCGCACGCCACACCGCCCTGGGGGCATGCTCGGCTCCAGTCCCTCGAGAATTGCCGTCAGGCGTTCGCCCGTGAGGTGGCGGGCGATGACTTGGGCGCGGCACGGGCTCTGGCCCTGGAGCAAGCGGCGGTCGGCGACCTGGAGGAAGCGGGCAAATGCGTTGTCGCCCATGGTGTCGACGGTACCAAACGCCGCCTCCGCCGCATTTTGCACCACGGGTTCGGGGTGTTCTAGACAGGCGATGAGCTGGTCTTCGATGGTCGAGACCCAGGGCCCCAGTCGGGCGATGAAAGACCACACCCACAAGCCGCGCATCATTGCGGCGGTTTTGGTGGGGGAGGCAGGCGCCATGGGAAACGCGGCCAGGTGGGGGCTGGACCAGCCCCTGGGTCCCCGGGGGGTTGGGGCTCGGCGAGTGCCCGCCATCCGCTGTTGGTAGCTCCTTTCCGCCACATCGGCCCAAAAGGCCACCAGGGCCGACAGAAAAATGGCCGGTGAGGGCTCGAGGGCCTGGATTTGCCGTTGGATATCTGGGGGCCAGGGCGCCGTGGGGTCGGCCTCTGCACCCCCACTGGCATCCAGGATGAGGAATTCCAACAACGCGTCTTCAGCCCGGGCCCGTTCGCGCCAGGTGGGGGCGAGCAAATCGCGCAATTTTACAGGGCAGTCCACCTGAGATCATCCTCCGCGGCAGGGGGGCACTGGCAAACTCTCCAGTGGGACCCCGCCAGTCGTCTAGCCCAGCGCCGGGTGGCGACGCGGGTGGCGATTGGTCCCTCATTTGGCGAGATCTAGTACCCTTGAGCGGGGCGTCGACCTAGGCCATGCTGGACTCATCAACAGATGTTTTCACCGCGATGCTGACAACCGAATCGAGGTGCCCCATGACCACCCTCAACCTCCAAGACGCCAAGACCCAACTGCCCCAACTCATCGACCTCATTTGCGCCGGCGAGGAAGTCATTATCAGCCGCCGCGACCAACCCGCCGTGCGCCTCATGGCCATCGAATTGCCCAAGTCGCGGCGCAAGTCTCCCACCCCGCGCCACAAGATTCACATCGACCCCGCCTGCTTTGAGGCGTTGCCCGACGACGAGGGCGAGCAGCACTAAAGCCAGGCAACTGGCGCTGCACGTTGCATCTGGGCAGGGACGCCCTGCCTCAGCCCACCTTCCCCAAGGGCCACCTTCCCCAAGGGGATGAAACACCTTTATAACGCACGGAGGCGTCGAGGATGTCGCGACCTATTTTCAGTGGCCAACGGCGCGCCGAGGCTTGGCGGCAGTGGCAACACAGTCCCCCGGCGCTGTCCCCCGAGCACGCCGCTTGGTCGCAGCTCGTCCAGGCGTTAAAGGCGTCTCGTTCCTGTAGCGACGCCCTGGACTTCGAGTTCTGGGACGCCTTGGCCCCTTCAAAGCCCACCCTGGGGCAACTGCTGGCCGACCCCCAATATACCTTCGCCTGGGAATCCCAGCTACTTTTGACCCCATCTGCCGACGCCCCAGGCACTGTCAGACCCCAGTGGCGCACCTTGTGCGGTGAAATTGCCGGTTTTTACCGAGCCATGGACCTGCGCTGGCAGCGCGTCGAAGCCGCCCTGAGCCTCGGGGCACCGACGCCCACCGCCCCCACGGCGACCGACCTCCAAAACCTTTGCCAGCTGGGAGACTTGTGCCATTTGCTGAAGGTGTGCTGCCAGCACCACCTCCTGTCGCTGTTGGCGGCCCGGGCCGCGGGGGGGGCCTTCCTCGGCGAGGTGTGGCCCCGGAGCATCCTCTCTCCCACGGGGGCAGCGACGCCGGCCCTGGGGGAGGCCCTGGCCCAAGGGGGTATCGACCCGGGGACCTTTGACGCCCTGTTTGCCAACGCCAACGATCCGTCCCACACCCTGTGGACTTTGGAGCACCACCGCCAACAGGTAGACCAACGCTTGGCCCAGGCGGCCGAGCCCCCCGTACCCGCCCATCGCCTGGCGGTCAACGATCCCCAGCCGCGCCCTTGGATAGAGATGAATCTCCTCGGACCCAACGACCAGGAGTTGTTCAGCGAAGCCACCATGGATATCGCCCGCCGAGGGGCGAATCGCGAATCCTCGTTGAGCCTGGCCCGGGAGAGTTTGGGCTACCTCATCCCCCAGGGGGGACAACGGGATGGCGGTGATCTCCTCGACGACAACCGCACCGTGAACTCGGCCGCCGACGTCTACGCCGTCGCCACCGACTGGCGCAACTTCCTCTGGGAGCGGTTGACGGAGCGCGTTTTAGAGCGCATCCCCCTCTACGGCACCCTGAGCCGAGCCATCCGCCAACCGCTCAACGCCCTGCAGCAGTTTGTCATCCGCCAGCGCCAAGGGGAAATCGCAGCCTTTGGCGAAGGTCGCGTGCCCTGGGCAACAGTTATGTCGGTGGTCTGCGCCCTGCTGACGTCCTTCATGGTGACCTATGCCGCCATCGGCCTGGAGGACGCCGACCTCATCGAAATATTTGCCCTGCCCTTTCTGGTTTCCCTGGGCTTCCTCCTGGCCATGGCCCTTCACTATGGGGGATGGGTGGGCCGGTTGATACTGTGGGGGGGGACGGGGCTCTTCATCGCCTTTTGGGTGGAGCGATACGTCGAGCACCCTGGGGACCGGCCCTTGTCGGCGCTGCCATCCCAGGTGCAACTACTGCCACCGGACACCCCCGAGGCTCGGTTGATCAACCACCTGGCCCAGCGCCTGGAGGCCATGACCCACTACCACCAACGCCAGGGGCGTTTGCCGAGCCCCACCGTGGATGGGGATTTCTTTGGAGGTTCTGCCCACGTCGGCGACGGACCCCAGTCCCGGATGACGTTGCTCGATCGCTACGTCGTCTCGGCCGGTCACGAGGGCACGGTGAGCGTCTTGGTCCGGGCAGAAAGGCCCATGGGGATTACCCTCGAGCCCCAAATCGGCGCTGACGGGGCACCCACTTGGTGTTATCGAGCGCCGGCCTTGGACGATGGATTCTTGGGCCGCGAGCTCCGGCGCTTGGCAGAGCCGTGCCGGGGTTGATCTGCGACTTGAGACGACGAGTCACAACAGCTCATCCCCTAGCACTGGACTCGAGCAACGCCGCCATGGCACCCTCCCCCGCCATGGCCACCGCTTCTAGGGTGTCGACTTCCCCCGTCGATGGGTTTAGAACCTCCAGGGATATCAGGGCTTGGGGGGGGAAGAACCCCGTGTCCCACAGGGCTTGACCCAGGGGCAAGACAAGGACCTGGTGCACCCGAGACCGCAGGCGGGCCTCGTCCTGCAACAACCGCCCCGCTCCGGTACACAAGGCGCCCAGGCGCCCCGTGGCCTCGCCGGCGTGGACCATGGCGACGAGGGTGGCGGGGAAAAAGCGGGGATGGGCGGCCAGGGCAGCGGCCAGGGAGGCACCGGCCTGCAGATCCCGGGCCACGGCCTGGAGGGTTCGTCGCCGCGGCCCCTGGGACGTCATCCGAGCCAGGGTAGTCACGGCCCGGGGAATGGGGACCCCCGTTGCCAGGAGCGCCGCCAATTGGTGGCTGAAGGCGCTGGCCGCTTTGGTATCGACAGGCCAAACAATCGTCACCGCAGCCCCCTCAATGGCCCATCGCCCCTCGCCCCTCGGTGGTTAGGCCTTGGCCACCTGGTGCTGAAAGTACATAAACTCCCGATCCATGGCCTGGATCTCCTCGCCGTGGAGGACGAGCCTCGGCTTTTCTAGGGTGGTCTTGTTGGTCTGGCTCGCCACCCAGTCATCGGCCGTTTGCAGGGTACTCAGGGTCAAGGTGGTGCCCTCGCACAGGTAGTGGGTGGGGATCACCACCTTGGGCTTGAGGCGCTCGACGATGGCATTGCCCTGCTCGTAGCTCAAAATGTGTTCCGAGCCGTCGATGGGCAAGGTGAGGACGTCCACCCGGCCGATGCGGTCCCAGACGGCTTCGGGGGGGTTGGGGCGGTTGTCGCCCCAAATGAGGGTGCGAACCCCGCCGGTTTCTATCACATACATCACCATATCCATGTGGCCGGGGTTGTCCGGCGGGCAGGCCTGTTGGCCGAATTCGGCGATGGCGTTGGTCCAGTTGTACCAACCCGGCGCCTGACAGGCGTGCTTGTCGGCGAGACCGGTGATGGCCACATCGGCAAAGCGAAATTCCCCCACGAGGCGATCCAATACCATGGTGGACTTGGGTCGATAGAGGGCGTCGTGGTCGAAGTGGGTGTGGGTGGACAGGGTGGCATCCACGACGACCTCGGGGAATTCGTTGGGAAACCACAAACCCCAGGCGCCCGAGGGGTCGTTGCGCCACGGGTCCACCATGAGGGAGAACCCCCCGGGACTGGTGATGCGAAAGGCGCAGTGGCCAAAAAAATCCATGGTCACCGCTCCCTCGGCGCTGGCCTCTCCCCCCTGCTGTTGGAGGTCTAAGACATGGCGGTTGTTGCCGGGCTGCTGCCAGGCGGGAGATTGGGCGACGGCGGGGCGCGACTGGCCAGCCACCAGGGCACCGGCGGCCGTCGCGCCGGCGAGGGTCAAAAACCGCCGGCGATCCAGGGCGTCAGCGTCGGCATTGCCCTCGGCGTGGCGAGGCGCAATCTGAGACGGATGTTGGGTGTGATCCATGGGTTGGGGACCTCTCGAAGTCAACGTTGCCCACTAGCCCCTTGCAGTGTAGGCAAAAAATCCTCCTCCGCCTCCTGGCGGCCTCCCAATCCCCTTGCACCTGAAAAAAAACTGCCCTATTTTCACTCTCATGAACGACGCTCCACCGTCCATTGGCGCCCGCATCCGCGAGTTGCGCACTGCCCGCGCCATGACCATCGCCGACTTGGCCCGGAGCATTGGACGCTCGGTGGGTTATGTGAGCCAGGTGGAGCGGAATTTATCGCCGGTGTCCGTGGCGGTGCTGGGAGCCATCAGCGAGGCCTTGGGGGTCAAGATCACCTGGTTTTTCCAAGGCGACCCCACCCCAGAGGAAGAGCGGGGTCGCATCGTCCGGGCCGCCCACCGCCGCAGCCTCACCTTTGGGGACAGCGGGATGCACGAAGCCATCCTCTCCCCCCAGTTGGTGGGCGAGTTGGGCATGACCTTGTGCACCCTCTCCCCGGGGGCCACCAGCGGCGAGGAGCCTTTGTACCGGGACGCCGAGGAGGTCGGTCTACTCCTGGAGGGGCGCCTTCGACTGTGGAGCGACGACCGGGACTACCTCCTCGACCCCGGCGACAGCTTTTGCATCCCCCGCCCGGCGCGCCACCGCTGGTATAACCCCGGGCCCGCCACCACGGTGGTGGTGTGGGCCATTGCCCCGCCGGTGTACTGACCCCTTGCCTCCAGGAGCTCCGTGGCCATGTCCCCTTCCCTCCCCTCCCACGCCCGGGTCGTCGTCGTCGGCGGCGGTATCATCGGCTGCAGCGTCGCCTACCACCTGGCCCACCTGGGCTGGTCAGAGGTGGTGGTCTTGGAGCGCAAGCAACTCACCTGTGGCACCACCTGGCACGCCGCCGGTCTCGTGCCCCAGCTGCGGGCCACCCACAACATGACCCGCTTGGCCCAGTACACCGGCCAACTCTACCGCCAGTTGGAGGCCGAGACCGGCCAGGCCACGGGCTTTCGCCAAAACGGCTCCCTCACGGTGGCGGCGAGCCCAGGGCGCTTTGAAGAGATCCAGCGCAGCGCCGCCATGGGCCGCTGTTTTGGGGTGGACGTCGAGGTATTGAACCCCCGCCAGGCCGCCGAGCTGTGGCCCCTCATGGACCATCGAGACTTGAGCGGCGCCATCTACATCCCCGCCGACGGCACCACCAACCCCGTGGACACCACCGCGGCCTTGGCCAAAGGCGCCCGCCAGCGGGGTGTGCAAATCTTCGAGCACACCCGCGTCACCGATATTCTCCGCCAGGGGGAACGGGTGGCGGGGGTGGCCACCGACCGCGGGGTCATCCACGCCGAATACGTGGTGAACTGCGCCGGCATGTGGGCAAGACAGGTGGGGCAAATGGCCGGAGTAGCCGTCCCCCTCCACGCCGCCGAGCACTTCTACATCGTCACCGAGGCCATGGCCGGCCTCAAGGCGGGCCTGCCCACATTGCGAGACCTCGACGGCTACAGCTACTACAAAGAAGACGCCGGCAAGCTCCTCATCGGCGCCTTTGAACCCGAGGCCAAGCCCTGGGGCATGGCGGGTATTCCCGAGGATTTTTGCTTCGACCAGCTCCCCGACGACTGGGAGCACTTCGAACCGGTGATGGAAAAGGCCCTGGCCCGTATCCCCACCCTGGCAGACGCCGGCATCCAGCTGTTCTTCAACGGCCCCGAGAGCTTCACCCCCGACGACCGCTATTTGTTGGGGGAAGCCCCAACCCTGCAGCATTTCTTTGTCGCCGCCGGCTTTAACTCCATCGGCATCCAGTCGGCGGGGGGGGCGGGGAAGGTGTTGGCGGAGTGGATCGTCCACGGTCAACCCCCCATGGATCTGTCGGATGTGGACATTCGCCGCAGCCACCCCTTCCAGGCCAACGGTCGCTACCTGTTGGAGCGCACCCGTGAAACCCTGGGGCTTTTGTACGCCATGCACTGGCCCCACCGCCAGGTGGAGACCGCCCGGGGGGTGCGCCGCTCCCCCCTCCACGATCGGCTAGTGGCCCACAACGCCTGCTTTGGGGAAGTGGCCGGTTGGGAGCGGCCCAACTGGTATGCCCCCCCCGGGGTCGAGCCCCGCTATGGCTATAGCTATGGCCGCCAGAACTGGTTTGCTTACTCGGCGGCCGAGCACCGGGGGGTGCGGGAGGGAGTGGGGCTGTTTGACCAGAGTTCCTTTGGCAAATGGCTCCTCCAGGGACGCGACGCCTGCCGGGTCCTCAACCAGATTTGCGCCAACGACATCGACGTCCCCCCGGGGCAAATCGTCTACACCCCGTGGCTCAACCCCAAAGGCGGCATCGAAGCCGACCTCACCGTCACCCGGTTGGGGGAAGATCGCTTTTTCATCGTCACCGGGGCCGGCAGTCAAATTCGCGACGGCCATTGGTTGGCGCGCCACATCCGCAGTGATGCCTGTGCCGTAGCTGTAGATGTCACCTCCGGCTACGCCGTCCTCGGGGTCATGGGTCCCCGTTCCCGAGAACTCCTAGCCACCCTCACCCCGGCGGATTTGTCCAACGCCGCCTTTCCCTTTGCCACAGCCCAAGAGATCGAGCTGGGCTATGGCCTGGCGCGGGCAGCGCGCATCACCTATGTAGGGGAATTGGGTTGGGAGCTGTACATCCCGTGTGAGTTCGCCCAGGACATCTACGACCGCATCAACGCAGCCGGCCAAGACTTTGGACTGGTGCACGCCGGCTACCACGCCCTATTTTCCCTGCGCATCGAAAAGGCCTACCGCCACTGGGGCCACGATGTCACCGACGAAGATACCCCCCTAGAAGCGGGTCTGGGGTTTGCCGTGGCCTTTGACAAGCCCGGTGGTTTCATCGGCCGCGACGCCTTGCTGCGCCAGCGGGCACAAGGCCGCCCCCGGCGGCGCTTGGTGCAATTTTTGTTGGAAGATCCCGAGCCTTTGCTCTATCACGACGAGCCCATCTACCGAGACGGCGCCTTGGTGGGCCGCACCACCTCGGGGATGTATGGCCACACCCTGGGCGGCGCCGTCGCCCTGGGCTATGTTTGTCACGAGGCCGGGGTTGACAAAGACTTTATCCATACTGGTCAGTTTGAAATCGAGGTCGCGGGGAGGCGTCATCCCGCCCGAGCCTCCCTGCGCCCCCTCTACGATCCCTCGGGCACAAAGATCCGCGCCTGAGGGAGCCCGTTTGACAACCCATTGCCCAGGAGACCCCTGCCATGGCCGCACCCGTCGCCGCCCCCAACTCCCTGGATTTCCAGTGGATGCCCTTCACCGCCAACCGCGACTTCAAAAACGCCCCCAGACTCCTGGTCCGCGGTGAGGGCATGTACTACT